>NZ_CP042171.1:5413737-5720605 GCF_005938645.2 Pedobacter sp. KBS0701 | reverse complement strand
AGTTCTACCAAATCCAATCCTGCAGAAAAGAAAGGTGCTGTACCGGTTAAAATTACACCGCCAATGTTATCATCAGCGGCAATATTTTTAAGCATATCATCCAGTTCGGTAATCAGTTCGCGGTTTAAAGCGTTCGACTTTCCTCTGTCTAATGTGATAATTGCCAGGCGATCTTTAACACTTACTTTTATTGTATTCATATTTTAAATAGTATCAAGATTTGAATATTCAGTATCAAGGTTTAAGTATCGAGTATCAAGATAAATATACCGCAGCATAAACTATGCATGCATACTAATTCAAATTTATCTATTTTTCTCTATTTAACATCATAAGTGTAAACTTTTCTTGCCAAATGCCCTGCAGCGTCTATTCCTTCTAATACTACGCGGTAGGTTCCTGGCTCATCTGCATTATAAAATTCGAATTGTGCTTTTCCGTCCTTATCTGTAACAACCTGTGGATTCCAATAAATGGTTGTTCTTAAATCAGACCTGTTGCCTGAGCTAGCTGCATCATATTTTGGCGAATAAAATTCTCTTGAAATAGTAAATCCTTTAGGGTTAAATGTTACAATTCCAGGCGCATATCTTTCTGTACTTCTACCTCCGTCGCCGCGTTTAGTGGTAATAATAATTATACCTCCACCGCCTTGCGAACCATAAATAGCAGTATTACCAATACTTTTTAGCAACTCAATAGATTCTACATCATTAGGCGTAACGTTATCCAGAAAATCGGCCTCCATTTGCATCCCATCAACGATAATACGCATCGGCGTATCTTGACTGCGCATCAGGTATGGTACATTGTTTCTAAAAATTACACCTGGTAAACGGCCCTGCAAACATTGAGATAAGGTAACACAGGTGGATAACTGATCGGCCGTCATAATAAAATCGGCCCTACCCGCACCGTTTAAGTTGGATGAATTTTTCGCTGGATTTTTCTTTTCAGTAATCGTGACCTCGTCGAGTTTAATGGTCCGCTCCAGCAAGCCTAAGCGGGTCATCTCATTAAAATAATTATCACTTTCTTTAATATACTTCATCAAAGTATTATTCACATTGATATCAATATCGGCTCCATTTTTATTCTTGGTTACAATCTGCCCGGGAACAATATCAAGATTAATATCTACAAACTTGCGCTCTGTTTTAGTCCTTGCCTGAACCACAAATTTTGTACTGTCGCCAAAACTTAAATTATCGAAAACAAATTTTCCCTCGGCATTGGTTACCGTATCCAAAATGTACATGGTTCCTTTTGTGGCCATCAGCATTACTTTCCCACCAGGTACAGGTTTATTACCCTTCATCACCGTTCCGCTAATGCTTATAGACTGTTCGGGCTTATAGGTGATATTGGGACCAACATTATTGATAATATTTTTCCAAAGAAATCTTCTCCAGCCCTGGGTAAGCATGAGGTTATCGAGTTCTTTTTGTGTTTGAAGATCATCTTTTAAAAAATAATGGTTAGGATTCTCTACATATCCGGTCAGATCAGAGGTAAGTAACAGTGAGGTGAGTATATTCGATTCATTGTTTTCATCAGGGGTAACTTTTGTTGCGTTGGTAACCGCAACCGAAAAACTACCTAAAACAGGCTTGCTATCATTATTTGCACTGAAAGTAAAAGCTGCTTTTCCTCTTTTTGAGGCAGATACTCCGGATGCATTAAGCGATACATCAATTAGTTCGGCCTTATTGTTTATAAAAACCAAACGCTCTGCTAAAGGTTGATTAGTGCTCGAAAACAATGTAAACTGAACAATACCGGCTGGAAGGTTCTTTTTTGGAATATTTGCTACCAGTACCTGTTTGTCCATTTTAGCCTTAGAGCCATAATATACATTGCCTCCGTGCTGGGCCACAACTTTTAGTTCAGCTCCATTTACAAGATCGGCACTGGCCATAATTTTAACGACCACTTTACCAGTATCTAGCGCATTTACAGAGAGTGCATATCCGCTTTTAGCGGCTACCGGAAGTTTAATTATCTTTTCAGATCCATCTTTAAACTTAACTTTTGCTGAGTAAGATCGACCTGCCTGACTATTAAACACGAAATTTCCCATGCCCAGGTAATTGGTAGAAAACGAAGTAACTTCATTTCCCGTTTCATCTACAATGCTGCCCTGAACATCCTCACCACGGCCGGTAGAGCCAACCGCTTTGATAGCCACTTTTTGCGGCAGCTCTTCAACAAGGGCCCCTCCTTCTGGCATAAACTGTACATCTACATCATTAGATGTTGAAGTAATCGGGATAGATTTGATCACCTTTTGTTTATTATCAAGCGTTATGGTTGCAATAATTTTTCCAGATTTATTTTGAAACGGCTGACTATTAGTAAAATTAATCACCGCATCGCCCGTTAAACTGGTTTTAACTTTTCCTTTGCTCACCGAGCGGTAATCTAACTGCACATCATAACTCACTTCGTTTTCGCTATAAGCTACGCCATTTTTATCTTCGAAATGAACTGTGGCCGTAACCTTATCGGCATTGTTTTCTTTTGTAAAGTTATAAGTGGTTTTTGTAAAAACTTTGTTAGCCCAGCTATTTCCGATCTTAATTGTCTTATCGTAAAAGAATTCGGCGCCAAAATTCCGCATGTAACTGGTATAGGCCCTAATTCTATAATTACCCTCAGCTAGCGAATCTGTGAGCTTAAAATCACCCCAGGTAATTCCACCCATAATGGGTAATTTAACCATTTTTTTTAGCGAATCTTTTTCATTAATCAGCTCTACATACAGGATTTTGCTGATGTCGGAAGGAGCCGAGATCTTGGTATTCACCACATAGGCTTTGAACCAAATATCATCTCCAATGGCATAATAAGGCTTATCTAAATGAAGATGGACCTTTTCTTGAGGATATTTACTGGTGTAATCTTCGAGTTTTTGCAAGAGCTGACTAAATGGATCATCATCCATTTTAAATGCACCAAAAACAATAAGCAGGAATAGAAAACTGA
The DNA here is from genome assembly GCF_005938645.2 of Pedobacter sp. KBS0701. Taxonomy (NCBI): domain Bacteria; kingdom Pseudomonadati; phylum Bacteroidota; class Sphingobacteriia; order Sphingobacteriales; family Sphingobacteriaceae; genus Pedobacter; species Pedobacter sp. KBS0701. The sequence continues at coordinate 5,717,620 of NZ_CP042171.1, read as the reverse complement.
TTGCGAGAGTAATTTTGAGTTTCATGTGATTAGGCAACAAATAAATACGTGTCAAGGTACAAAACCTAAGGCATACTTTTATGAAGTTACGATGAAATTTAGTTTGACTTCTAAGTTTTTAGTTAACCTCTATAAAAACGCTTTATTTATTAAATGGCAGAGCATTATAAGCTGCATTTCATTTCCGTGAAAAAATATACTTGCATGTCAAGTGATTTGGAAATGAGCAGCTCCCGATTTAAGCACCGGTTTATGCTATATTCGGGACGATAACAAATCTCGGGACTTCAGCACCCATGAAATGCCGCCCTTCATTCTAAATGAAAAATGATGAATTACCAGGAAATGGGCATTCCTGTCCTTTTGTGGAAAATTAGCCCCCTAATCATCATAAATTTGAAAACCCTGATACAAACCATTAACTTCATGCCATGGAAACCGATTTAATCCTTTCAGCAATTAACGAGCTACACCAAAAAGCAAACCTGGCTTTAGAAAATAAAGATTTAATGGCTTACATGGCCATATTTGATGATGCTTTTAGTTTTACCCCTTTCGAAAAATCAACCATAACTAAACGCGATTTTACCATTGATTTAAAAAAGTATTTCAACAGTGCTAAAGAAATCCATACCAGTCATTACCGGATAAAATCATCTATAGAAGATGACGTTTTTACCGAAAAAATTGCCCGTAAATCGGTTATTTTAAAACCTAAGCTGCTTATTTTTTCTAAAAAACAGACCATACAGACGGAAGAAATTTACCATTGGAAAAATATCAAAGGAGAATGGAAAGTAATTGCCATTGAAATTGTGCTGGAGGAGAAATACTAAATCTTAGTTTGTATGCTTAAGCAATTGGTTTTTTATATCATAATACTTACAATGTTTTTTGCGAATTGTAATAATAGATCTACTTCAAAAAAAATCAATCCGTTAGATACGGTTTCATTCGAACAACTCTCAAAAATTTCATGCAAATATCTCAAAAACCAGCAAACCTATTGCCAAGAAAAATATAAAATTGGAAAGTATGAAAGATGGGATTACGACCAATCAACTGGCAAACTCATATTTAGCAGTAAGGGGATGCAAAAAATTATTATTGACTATGAGGAAGTTGGATCCGTTTCGTTAACATCAAATACATGGCTGTGGGCTTGGGGCAATTCTTCCATCGAAGAAAATGTAAAAAGAGAAATTACACTGGTTAGATCTTATGGCATTAAAAGAGGTTTTAAAAGTCTCTTTAATGCAGAATGGTCTGCTGATATAGTAGATGGCTGGGATATGGCTGCAATTTCCGCATATATTTTAAAAGCTAAAGGTGTCTATAGAGTCCCTGGGCGGGATAATAAATTATTTTCATTTATGCTGTTTAAAAAAATTACAGTTATAGATTCCTTACCCCAGAAAAAATCGTAAAAAATAATAACATTAAAATTTGTCATATTACTTAAATTGAAGGTTCCTTCATTTTTTGACCTACATCAAAGGTTAAGTTTTTTAATACCCGCAACTTTGGCGTATTAAAAATTCAAAATGAAAAAAGAACATTTCAAACACATCAACACACTTTTCGTGGTTATCCCAATGACATTAATCATGGCCTTTGTGGGTTTAATGCGTAACTATGGTTTTGGCGAAGGTTGGTTCCTCAAATTCTTACAAGCCTGGAGCGTGATGCTGCCTGTAGCTTATTTCTCAGCCTTTATCATTATTCCAAACGCACGGAAACTGGCAGAAAAGATCACTTCTAAAACCTAAAACATTGTTACATTTGGTTAATACTAACTTAATGCACGAACAACTTTCCAGTTATATCAGAGACAAAATTATCATCAGCGATGAGGAGTTAGGAAAAGTATTATCTTTTTTTAAGATGATGCAGGTAAAGAAAAACGAAATCCTGATCAGCCCCGGCGAAACAAGTCAGCGTATTTACTTTGTTGACACAGGTTGCTTACGTATTTTTTTCCTAACAGCAGGTGGCACCGAAGCTACCAGGCATTTTGCTTTCGAAAACCAGTTTGCTACTGCTTTGGTTAGTTTTATTACCAACGAAACTTCAAAGGAATTTGTGCAGGCCATAGAAGATACGAACCTATATTACATTTCTCAAAACGATTTTTATCACCTGCTTCAAATTATCCCCCAGTGGGAGAAACTTTACCGCCATTACCTGGAATATGCGTATGTAACCAACACCAATAGGCTGATGTCGTTTATTACGCTCGATGCCACTGAACGTTATCGCCAGCTGCTCGCCCAAAACCCAGGCGTGGTGATGCGTATGCCGAACAAAATGGTTGCCTCTTATCTGAATATTTCTCAGGAAACACTGAGCAGATTAAAATCAAAAGCATAAATTTAGGGTACAATTTTAAGTCTGCCAGGTTATTTTCTCCAAACGTATCTATGCAGAATGAAGAAATACGTCAGAGGGAATGCTAAAATAGTCTTTAAGTTTTTGAGCCATCTTCAAAGTGATATCTCTCTTTCCTGATAATACCGCAGATACATGTCCCTTGCTTCCGATTATAGGTTCTAAATCTTTAGCTTTTATCCCATTTCCTTCATTTTATATTTAATTACTTCTAAGGCATCTAATTCTGGTAGTTGATAATTTTTTTCATCAAAATCTTTTATCAGAACAAGTAATAATTCTAGCTCATCACTTTCAGGTGTGTTCGGTGTGGCATGAAAAATTTCCATCAATCTCATTGATGCTTTATTATAATCGGTTTCGTTTTTTAATATTTTCCAGTTCATCGTTACAGATCATTATCTGTTAAAATTTTAGTGTCGAAGGCAATTGTTTCAACATCGATTTTATCACATCCCTTATGTGTTCCAAACCAGATCACATAATAGGCCTGCTGTATAAAATTTACAGACACAACCAATCTAAAATCGTTGCCTTTGATGTTGAAAACAACCCGGTTGTTCGCTACAATACTTGCATTTCCATATACACTTTTTAGCTGATTAAAATTATCAAAGTGTATCTTGCTAAATTCATGAAACCAAACCAATAATGGTATTTCTGCCAAAGGATAAGTTTTAACATCATACAATATGGTTTTCTTCACTAAAATTTTCATTAATCAAATGCAATTAAAAGTTTTCAAAATGCAAACTTTTAATATCCTAAAAATCCAGCCCAAAAACCTTCAGCTATAGCATCAACTTTAAAACAAAATCGGTATTTTTGCCGCTCAATTTAGATTATATATATGTTAAGAACAGTAACTTGTGGTGCATTAAACCTAAATAACTTAGGCGAAAGTGTTACGTTATGTGGTTGGGTACAAAAATCAAGAGATTTAGGCGGTATGACTTTTATCGATATCCGCGATCGTTATGGTATTACCCAGTTGGTTTTTAACATGGACGATAATCGTGAGCTTTGCGAAACTGCACGTACTTTAGGCCGTGAATTTGTAATTAAAGCGGTTGGTACCGTCGTAGAAAGAAGCAACAAGAACCCAAAAATGGCTACCGGCGACGTGGAGATTAAAATTTCGGCATTAGAGATTTTAAATGCTGCAAAATTACCACCGTTTATGATCGATGATGAAACGGATGGTGGTGATGAGTTGCGTATGAAATACCGTTATTTGGATTTACGCCGTAACCCGGTGCGCAATAACCTGGTTTTACGTCATAAAATGGCACAATCGGTTCGCCGTTATCTGGATGCTTTAGATTTTATAGAGGTTGAAACGCCGGTGTTAATTAAATCAACACCAGAAGGCGCAAGAGATTTTGTAGTGCCTAGCCGCATGAATGAGGGTGAGTTTTATGCTTTACCTCAATCGCCGCAAACCTTTAAACAATTGTTGATGGTTTCGGGTTTCGACCGTTATTTCCAGATTGTAAAATGTTTCAGGGATGAAGATTTAAGAGCCGATCGTCAGCCGGAGTTTACGCAGATCGATTGCGAAATGTCGTTCATTGAGCAGGAAGATATCTTAAATACTTTTGAAGGTTTGATTCGTACTTTATTTAAAGAAGTACGTAATTATGACTTACCAGAGGTTCCACGTATGCAATATGCAGATGCGATGCGTTTATATGGTTCAGATAAGCCGGATACCCGTTTTGCTATGCAGTTTGTAGAACTTAACGATCTTGTAAAAGGAAAAGGTTTCCCTGTATTTGATAACGCTGAGTTAGTTGTTGGTATCAATGCTAAAGGAGCAGCAAGCTATACACGCAAGCAACTGGATGAATTGACCGATTTTATTAAACGTCCGCAGATTGGTGCTACTGGTTTAATTTATGCCCGTCATAACGATGACGGAACCATTAAATCATCAGTAGATAAATTCTTTAACGAAGAAGACCTTAAACAATGGAGCGAAGCCTTTTCAACAGAAAAAGGCGATTTATTATTGATTTTAGCAGGTTCTACCGATAAAGTACGTAAGCAGTTAAACGAACTTCGTTTAGAAATGGGTAACCGTTTGGGCTTACGCGATAAAAATACATTCTCTGCCCTTTGGGTATTGGATTTTCCACTTTTAGAATGGGATGAAGAAACAGCACGCTACCACGCGATGCACCATCCGTTCACTTCCCCAAAACCGGAAGATATTGCCTTATTAGACACCGATCCTAAAAACGTAAGGGCTAATGCTTATGATATGGTCATCAATGGCACTGAAGTTGGTGGCGGATCGATACGTATCCACGACAGGGAATTACAGGCTTTAATGTTTAAACATTTGGGTTTTAGCGCAGAAGAAGCACAAAAACAATTTGGTTTCTTAATGGATGCTTTCGAATTTGGCGCACCTCCACATGGCGGAATTGCTTTTGGTTTCGATCGTTTAACCTCAATTTTCGCAGGTTTAGATTCGATCCGTGATGTGATTGCTTTCCCTAAAAACAACTCTGGAAGAGATGTAATGATTGATAGTCCGAGTACAATTGATGAGAAACAATTGAAGGAATTGAAAATTAAGACGGATTTATAGCCAAATCCATCATGCTGATCCGATAACTATTGTATTTATTTCAACATCTTTTAAGAAGACCCTGAAATAAATCCAGGGTGACGAAACGCATAAATAAGCCTCAGAATGTAAAAACTCTGAGGCTTATTTTTAAAGTTCATTTTTGTGTTTTCGCTCACTAATGAATCATTAAACTAATACGTTTCACTATCTGGCGGGATACCATAATCGATAAACTTTTTGTCCTTTTTTTCTTTCTTTTTGCCAAACCAACCTTTAACCGAGTTAAAAATGGCTGACAAGTGTTCTGCATCTAATGATTTACCTACTTTTCCTGAAATCAATCCCACAGCCGCTTTAGTTAAAAACCCGGCACCTCTGAAAATGGTTTTATTCATCACCATCGGCAAAAGCAATGACATTGCCGTACCACTGATATTTAATTTTTCGTCTGCTTTGAACAGATTATTAGGGGTGGCATAACGCTTAATCAACGCACCAAGCGTAAACTGCTTAAAGAAAGTTTTTGTATCCGATTTAAGCATATTCTGCTTAAGCGTATATTCAACCTTAAGTTCTAATTTTCTAGCCTGCAGGTCTTCTAAGTTTCGGATGTCTTTATAGCTTCTCATCTTCCTCCTTATCTGCAAGTTTATCAAAGTATTTTCTAATTGCTACATTGATAATTGCTTTTTCAATGTATTTGTCTTTGGTCAAATAAACAATTATCGCCAGTAAAATATAGAACAAGGAAACACAGCCAAAGCCTCCTGCATAACTGCCTAAAAGGTCTGATACATACAGCGCCAAAGTTACAGAGCCAAACAAAAAGGCTAAAATAAAGCAAACTATAACTGCAGTACTAGTTACCAGATCGGCAAAAATTTTCGATGCTTTTTCTACAATATAAAGCCTGGTATACTCTACCCTGGCCTCTAAAAAACCCTTGGCATCGTCTACAAGATCTTCAACACTTTTATCTTTATTCTCCTGCATAATTCAGATGAGATTTAGCCGGACCAATACCCGGCCATGCAATATTTATTTATTAGGCGTGCTCTACGTCGTCGCTATATTCTTCTTCTACGCTTCTCAATTTGGTTTTAATCGAGCTTACAACTTTATCTTTCAGGCTAGCCAGATTATTAATCTCATCTGCAGCTTTATCTTTGATAGAATCGCCCAGATCTTTTAACGATTGGCTTAGTTTATCACGGGTTTCATCACCTTTATCTGGTGCGAACAAAATTCCTAGCGCTGCACCTGCAGCTAATCCTGCTAAAAGCGCAACTACAACTTTTGAGTTATCATTCATAATCAATTTATTTTAAGGGTTAACAATTATGTACAATATAAAATTACTACATTATTTGTTGTTAAGTTATATTATAACTCACTATGCTCATCATTTGTTTTAATTCTTTCCAATCTTTCTGATGCAAGTGTACTGGTTTCGTAAATCTTAACCAGCAATATAAAATAAGATAACAGCAGCGGACCAAATACAAGGCCCAATATTCCGAATAAAGGGATACCAATAATTACGCCAATTACTGTAATTATGGGATGAATATTGCCAACTTTTTTTGCGATGATAAACCTGAGCACATTATCGATATTGATAATGACTACAAAACCAAAAATAAGCATGGCCCAGCCAGCAAAATTATTTCCGTTTGCAATCTGCAATATCGCAGCAGGAACAAAGACAACAGGAGGACCTAAAACAGGAACAAAAGAAATAAATGTTGTAATTACCCCCCAAAACACCGGGTCTTTATAACCCAATACATAAAAAGAGAGTCCCACGAGCGAACCTTGAACGAGGCAGATCAGGCCTTGTCCCAATACATTTGCATAAGTGGTATTTCTCATTTCATCGCCAAAACGAAGGGCATTCTGCTCCCTGAATGGCGCATATTTAATCAATGAAAATTCGAATCTTTCGCGCTCTATTAACATAAAGTAGAGTAAAAAGTACATCACCAGTAAGCTTAATACAATATTTACTGCACTTGATATTAAAGACGGAAAAAGCTGAGTGGCCCAATTCCCTAAACGGTTTAATCCTTCCTGAATCAGATCCTGGTTGATTTTAAATGGAATGAGGTGCTGTAATTTAACCAGTAAGTTCCTGAAAAAAACCTCATTGTTCCTCAGTTCCGAAATTTTGCTAATAACCATACTACTTAATGCATAAAAAGGCATTACAATAAGGATGATAGAGATGGCAATAAGGAAAATAGCGGCTACTCTTCTGTTCCAGCCATTATTTTCTGCTAAATAGATATAGGCTGGCCGCATTATCGTATAAAGTACCAAAGTACTTAAAATGGCGCTAAAAATACTTTGCAAGGAATATGCAATTAACACCCCAAGCGCAATAATAATAACCAGGTTAATGTTATTGCGTTGTTTATAAGAGAATACTGACATTTTTAGATAATAGGATTAATCTTTAAATGCTAAAATGGCTGATTTTGTTTTCCTTATTTAAAATTTATTGTCCATCACCAACGTCAATAAATTTAATTTTATTGTACAATGTTTTTCTGTCGATATTTAAGATTTTTGCAGCCTTGGTTTTATTAAAATTAACCGCTTTCAGCACTTCTAAAATAGCGGAATATTCAGCTTCTTTGGCAGCATTTCGTAAACTAACTGATTGATCATGATTTAATATTAGTGGCAAAAAAGGCGCTTTTTTTCCGAACGGTGTTTTAGCATAATCAGTCCTTCCAAGCTCAAACGGTAAAACATGAGTTTCTATCCAATCACCATCAGTTAATAAAGCAATACGCCTGATTACATTCTTCAGCTCGCGTACATTACCCGGCCAATTGTATGCTAATAAGCATCTCTTCACTTCATCAGAAAAGCCTTTAATATTCTTATTCAGTTCTTTGTTTACTGTGGCCAGAAAGTGCCCGGCAAAAATAAGGATATCATTATCCCGGTGTTTTAATGAAGGAACATGTATAGAAAATTCATTAAAGCGGTGGTATAAATCTTCCCTGAATGCACCCTTTAAAATCGCTTCTTTTAAATTTTCATTTGTAGCTACAATAAGCCGCACATCCAGCTCAATTTCCTTTGTACTTCCAATACGCTTTATTTTCCGCTCCTGAACAGCCCTTAGTAAAGTTGCCTGGATCTCATACGACAAATTACCGATTTCATCAAGAAATAACGTACCACCGTTAGCCTGCTCAAAGTGACCAATTTTAGTAAAAGCTGCTCCGGTAAATGCTCCCTTCTCGTGTCCAAAAAATTCACTGGCGGCTAAATCTTTAGTTAAAGAGCCACAATCCATAGCGATGAAAGGCTTTTCGCTACGCGAACTATTTAGGTGAATGGTTTTAGCAACGCATTCTTTCCCAGTCCCACTTTTCCCCGTTAAAATAACGGTATACCCTGTTTTTGCAATGAGCTGGATTTGTTTTAATAACAAAGCAGAACTCTCACTCTCCCCATTTATATATTCGGGGCAATTTAAAACATCTGAAATGACATTGCCACTAATACTTTCAAAGTTTTCAGGAGATTTTAGTACTCCCTGGGTTTCCAGGGCTTTATTTATGGTATTTAAAATTTCATCCGGGTAGAGCGGCTTCACAATATAATCGTAAGCCCCAAGTTTTATCAATTCTACTGCAAGTTTAATATCCGAGTAACCTGTAATAATAATCACACCTGTTTTTGAATAGTTCTCCCTAATGTGGATTAAAATCTCTTTTCCATCTGTATCATCCAAGCGATAATCACACAATACCAAATCGAAATGCTCTTTTTCAAGGGCTTGTAAAGCCTTTTTACCTGTTGCTACATTCGAAACCTGAAATCCTTTTTTAGTTAAAAATTTGGAAAGCAATAAGCCTAGGCTAATTTCATCGTCAACAATGAGTATCTTTTTCATGAGCAGCGTTATTATTATAAAAACCCATATGCGGCGATAAATGCACAAGGGTTAATAATTAAATAACAAATTACTCAAAAAAATTTGCATTGAAAAGCTTTTGCAACATTTTTGTGATGCAAAAAGTAAAATTAATACTACATCAGTACTACTTTCCAGAAAAATTTGCTTTTCTCTTTTCAACAAACGCTGTTACGCCTTCCTTAAAATCGGCTGTTTCAAAACATTTACCAAATTCTTCAATTTCGGTAGCGTAGCCATTGTTGTCATTTACGGCTGCTATTACAGCCTTTATTGCAGCCGAAATGGCCAGCGGTGCACGTTGCTTAATCGCATTCAGTATTTCTTCAGCCTTACTAATCAGATCAGGCTGCGGAACAACATAATTTACAAGGCCTATTTTTTCTGCCAATGAAGCCGTGATCATATTTGCTGTCGTAATCATTTCTATTGCTTTACCTTTTCCAACCAATTGGGTGAGGCGCTGGGTACCCCCATAACCAGGAATCAACCCTAAAGTAACTTCAGGTAAACCTAATTTAGCATGATCAGATGCAATGCGTATATGGCAGGCCATAGCCAACTCCAGTCCTCCACCCAAAGCAAATCCGTTGATTGCTGCAATAAATGGCTTTGAGGAATTTTCAATAGCATTAAAAACCTGATCGTGACCAAGTTTTGCTAAATCTTCTCCCTGTTTGCCGCTATAATCAGAAAACTCTTTAATATCAGCTCCTGCAACAAAGGCCTTCTCACCTGCTCCGGTTAAAATAACACCTCTTACCTGGTCGGTTTTACCTGCATAAGCAATTACATCCGCAAGTTCTGCCAAAGTATCTTTATTTAAAGCATTTAGCGCCTTTTCGCGATTGATGGTCACGTATAAAATGTTTTCTTTTATTTCTGAGATTAAATTTTGATATGCCATAGCTTAAAAATTTCTGTTTTCTGTTACCCAATCCTGAATATATTGTACAATACTGGCCATTGTGGTACCTGGAGGAAACAGCTCCCCAACACCCATATCTGCCAGTTTCAACCGATCTGCTTCAGGGATAATCCCCCCTCCGGTTAACAACACATCATCTAACTGTTTTTCTTTCATAAAATGAATAATCTTTGGAAAAACTGTCATATGTGCCCCAGATAGAATAGAAATTCCAATGGCATCAACATCCTCCTGAAGCGCTGTATTCACCACCATTTCCGGTGTTTGGCGCAGGCCGGTATAAATTACTTCCATGCCGGCATCTCTTAAGGATGTTGCGATTACTTTGGCCCCTCTGTCATGGCCATCCAATCCAACTTTAGCTACTAAAACGCGGATAGGCCGATTTAATACTTTGCTCATCATTCATATTAAGTTGATGTAAATGTATCAATTTTGGTCCTCAAATTAATCATTAACTAAAACAAGTAGAATTGGACTAATCTTTTTACATTTGCATTCCTAATTTACAGGTTTTTATGAGTGAAGAGAAGTCATTGAACTTTATTGAAGAAATTGTTGAGAACGACTTAAATAGTGGTAAGTATGAAACTTTGGTTACGCGTTTTCCGCCTGAACCTAATGGTTATTTACACATTGGCCACGCGAAAGCAATATGCTTAAATTTCGGACTAACACAAAAATACGGCGGCTATACCAATCTGCGTTTTGACGATACCAATCCGGTTACAGAAAAAACAGAATATGTAAACAGTCAGCAGGAAGATATCAGGTGGTTGGGTTTTAACTGGAAAAATGAATTATATGCCTCAGATTATTTTGATGAGTTATATGGTTTTGCCCTTAAGCTGATCGAAAAAGGTTTGGCTTATGTTGATGAGAGCGCTGCAGATGAAATTGCGGCCTTAAAAGGTACACCAACTGAACCAGGACAGGACAGCCCATATCGTAACCGCAGCATTGAAGAAAATTTAGACATTTTTACGAAAATGAAAAATGGCGAATTTCCCGATGGCGCTTATATTTTGAGAGCAAAAATAGATATGGCCAGTCCGAATATGTTAATGCGCGATCCGATTATCTATCGTATCAAACACGCAGAACATCACCGTACAGGCAACAAATGGTGCATTTATCCAATGTACGACTTTGCTCATGGACAAAGTGACAGTATCGAAAACATTACGCACTCTATCTGTACACTGGAATATGTTTCACACCGTGAACTGTACGATTGGTTTATCGAAAAATTAGAGATTTTCCCTTCTAAGCAATATGAATTTGCCCGCTTAAATCTTACCAGCACGGTAATGAGTAAACGCAAGCTTCTTCAACTGGTTAACGAAAACTTAGTAAATGGATGGGACGATCCGCGCATGCCTACCATTAGTGGTTTGCGCAGAAGAGGCTTTACACCAAAGAGCATCCGCGAGTTTTGCGAACGTATTGGCATTGCCAAACGCGAAAACTTAATTGAGCTAAGTTTATTGGAATTTTGTATCCGCGAAGATTTAAACAAAACGGCTAACCGGGTAATGGCGGTTTTAGATCCGATTAAACTGGTGATTACGAATTACGAAAAAGGAACTGAAGATTTAATCGGCGAAAATAATCCTGAGGCTGAAGATGGTGGTGGCACGCGTGTGATCCCTTTTAGCAATGAACTATGGATAGAACGTGAAGATTTTATGGAAGTGCCGGCAAAAAAATGGTTCCGCCTGGCTCCTGGTGCAATGGTTCGCTTAAAGTTCGCCTATATTGTTAAATGCGAAGATTTTGTGAAAGATGAAAACGGAAATGTTACTGAAATCCGTTGTACTTACATTCCCGAATCGAAAAGTGGAAACGACACCAGCGGCGTAAATGTTAAAGGAACCATCCATTGGGTAAGTGCTCCACATGCCAAAACTGCTGAAATCCGTTTATATGATCGCTTATTTACTTCAGAAACACCAGATGCAGAAGAAGGCGACTTTAAAGATTATTTAAATCCTGAAAGTTTAACGGTATTGCCTAATGCTTATATAGAGCCGGCATTAGCTGATGCAGATTTAGATGGCCGTTATCAGTTTATCCGTAAAGGTTATTTCTGTTTAGATAAAGATTCTACAGCCGATAAATTGGTTTTCAATAGAACAGTAACACTTAAAGATACATTTAAGAAGCCAAACTAGTTTTTTGCTTTTTTACCACAGATAGGCACAGATGAACACAGATTAATGTGATTTGTCTGTGCTTTTTTATTAGCTCACTGGTTCATTAGTCATTGGTGACTTATGCGCTAGATAATCCCATCATCCATTTTACATCTTCCATTATTTTTTCCATCATTAATAGCAAAGAAGTGGCATAATGTAGGCCTAACAGGTTATTTTGCTCCTAAATCTCAGACCTCCGCATTTCTGATTTTTAATCTCATTCCATCATCCCTCTTACATTGTCCATCTTTTAATACTTCGTATATACATTATACAGTACCAATATATCTACTGGTGTTAAGGTCGGCGTAATATCACTCTGGATAAAATGGATTTTGAAAGCGGTAATTGCTGCTGGCAGATTGCTTGTATCGTAACCGATATACTTTAGTGCCATTTCGGTATTAAAATCTGCTGGTGGGTTTTTCAGCACATCATCATACCAATAACCAAAACCTTTATCGGCCATTTTTTTCCAGGGGAAGTTTTTTGGATCGTTTTTACGTTTAGGTGCAATATCAGCATGGCCGATAAAATTTGCAGTAGGGATCCCGTAATTTTTCTTTAAAGTAACCAACAACTTTAACAAGCTGTTGATCTGAGCATCAGGCCAGGGATCTGTTAAGCCGTTATTATCCAGTTCAATGCCAATTGATGAAGAATTCAGGTCGGTATCTTTTCCCCATTTACTTACACCAGCATGGTTTGCACGTAAATAATCATTAACCATGTGCACTACTTTTCCATCGCGACCAATCACATAATGCGCACTGGTACCTGCTTTAGTTGAGAAAAATGTTTTTATAGTTTGTGCCAAACTATCCTGAGCGGTATGGTGAATCACCACAAAATTTGGCTTACGTATCCCAAAATTTACAGAACCAATCCATTCCTGGTTTGTTGGTCCTAATGAATCGTAAAGTTGACCAATTGGTGGCGTGGTGTTGATTATTTTCGAAAAACCCTTTGCCTTTTCCTTATATATTTTTTCTGTTGCGGCGTATTTGCTGCTTCCGCAGGCAAATAGAATAAGTACAATGGAAAAGGCGAAAATAGATAATGATTTTGATGACCTGGAAAATAACATGGTATGAATTGTTAGCAAGTTGAAGTTACAAAGTTATCTTAAACTTCGCCCAATGCATCAAACTTTATACAAAGCTTTCAAAATTTACTAATTTAGCGGCCATATACTTTAATATGAAGAATTTATACAAATCAGGCCTATTTTTATCTGCAGTAGCCATCTCTGTAGGCGCTTTATCGTCTTGTACCGGCAATAATAAATCTAAGGATGAAAAAGCTATAGTAGTACAAAAAGATAGTCTGATCAATTATGTTGCTCAACGCCTGCCTATTTACGAAAGGGTAAAATTAACCACCAATATTAATGAGTTAAGTGTTAACGACCGTAAAATTTTGCCTTTATTAATTCAGGCAGCAGAAATTATGGATCAATTATATTGGAAACAAGCCTACCCGCAAAGAGATAGCTTGCTCGCAACCATTAAAGATGAAAAAACACGCGATTTTGTTAATATCAATTATGGCCCGTGGGATAGATTAAATAATGATAAACCTTTTGTCGCAGGTGTTGGCCCAAAACCGGAAGGAGCATCTTTTTATCCATACGGAATTACAAAAGAAGCCATAGAGAAATCGGACCTTGCTGATAAGTTCGGGGCATATTCTGTCGTTCAAAAAGACAGTACTGGCAAATTATCAACAGTACCCTATCATGTATTGTATGCTGCAGAGTTACAAAAAGTAAGTTCTTTGTTAAAACAGGCCGCTCTGATTGCTGAGGATGCCGGCTTAAAAAAATATTTAAACTTAAGGGCCGATGCTTTGGTAACAGATAATTTTACTGCAAGTGATTATGCCTGGCTGGATATGAAAAACAACGGTCTGGATATTATTATCGGCCCGATTGAAAATTACGAGGATAAGCTGTTTAATGCCCGCACCAGTTACGAAGCTTATGTTTTAATCAAAGATAAAGAGTGGAGCAAACGCCTGGCGAAGTATGTAAAAATGCTTCCCGAATTACAGAAAAACCTGCCCGTTGCAGCAAAATACAAAGCAGAAACGCCCGGAACTGACTCTGAATTAAATGCTTATGACGTGGTTTATTATGCGGGAGACTGTAACGCGGGATCGAAAACCATCGCCGTTAATCTCCCGAATGACGAAAAAATTCAACAGGAAAAGGGCACGCGCCGTTCGCAGCTGAAAAATGCAATGCAGGCGAAATTTGATAAAATTTTAGTGCCGATTTCAAAAGAGCTGATCGACACAGATCAACAGCAATACATTAAATTTGACGCTTTTTTTGCAAACGTAATGTTCCACGAAGTAGCACATGGCTTAGGGATTAAAAAAACCATTACCGGAAAAGGCTTTGTACGTGCCGCATTAAAAGAACAATATAGCTGGCTGGAAGAAGGCAAAGCCGATATTTTAGGTTTATATATGGTAACCGGCTTACTTAAAAAAGGTGAGTTAAAAGGTGATATAAAAGATTATTATACCACATTTATGGCTGGCATTTTACGTTCAGTTCGCTTTGGTGTTTCTGAAGCACACGGAAAAGCGAATATGCAGTGCTTTAATTATTTTCAGGAAAAAGGAGCTTTTGAGCGTACGGCTAAAGGCACTTACAAAGTAAACTTCGAAAAATTTGCTACAGCTATGAATGATTTAAGTGCATTTATTCTTACGCTTCAAGGTAATGGCGATAAAGCCGCAGTAGAAAAAGCACAAAAAGAAAAAGCGGTTATCCATACAGAACTTCAAACAGATTTGGAACGGTTGACTAAAAAGAATATTCCTGTTGATGTTGTTTTCGAACAAGGCGTTGATGTACTTGGGGTAAAATAAAAGATTCACTTTTACTCAGGAATTTAAAGCCATAGATGTGCAGGTACGAACTTGTTATCTATGGCTTTTTTAGTTTGATTCATTGGTCATTGGTTAATTTATGAGCAAGGGTTAATTTTTTAAACTGTTTAATTGATTAACTGACAGGGTCCATTAAAAAGTTCTTTACCAATAGCAAAGAAGGATCATCATTCTCGCACAGGCGGAAATCTTAATGCTACCTAAAACCCTACCACGGCATTAAGATTCCCAATCGAGTTGGGAATGGCGATGCCTTAACAGGCATGTCATTTATATTGATCTATACAATAAATTAATCCTCACCATGACGACCATATTGGAGTTACAGTGTAATTTATTCCTGACTTCAGACTCCCAACTTCGGACTTTTTTTAAATCCTTGTAACCTTTTTAAAAAACGGTCGTCTTACTTATAACACAATCATGGGAACCTTTCGTTTCCGGACTAAACTTTAAAATAAGAAGGCAATTAAATTGAAAGCGCATGTACATGCGTTATAGAAAGCTTTTTGCCCATTTTTTTAAGAATAAACACCTAAATATGAAAACACTATACAAAATAATATTAACCCTTACACTTCTTTTAAATGTCACAATAGGTTTTGCGCAAACAAATGCTAAACCGAATATTAGTGGGGTAATTTTAGATGAGACCAAAAAACCTGCAGATTATGTTACCGTCGTACTCTTTAAAGCATCAGATTCCAGCGTGGTTAAAACAGCATTTACCGATCCAAGCGGAAAATTTAATTTCAATGTTTCGGGTAAGGGGAGCTATTATTATAAAGCCAGTAACATGGGTTATAAAACGCTTAGAAGTAAAACCATTGTTTTAACAGAAGATAATCAAAAAGTAGATTTCGGAACGGCACAGCTTGTTGCAAGCACTCAAAACTTAAAAGAAGTGAATGTAGCGATAACCAAGCCATTAATCGAAAGAAAAATGGATAAAATCGTGATGAACGTTTCCAATAGTTCGATTATGACAGGTTCAACCGCGCTGGAAATTTTACAAAAAGCACCAGGCGTAACGGTAGATCAAAACGATAAAATTTCGATGATGGGCAAACAGGGTGTCTTAATTCAATTGGATGGCAAGCAAACTTATATGAGTAGTGCCGATGTAGCCAACCTGCTACGGAATATGCAGAGTTCAGACATAGAAAGCATTGAGTTGATTACCAATCCATCTTCCAAATATGATGCTTCAGGTAATTCAGGAATTATAAACATCAAAACGAAGAAAAACAAAAATGGCGGAACAAATGGCAGTATAAACGGATCTTTAGGATATGGTAAAAACCTAAGGGGAAATGCAGGTTTAAACCTGAACCACCGTACACAGAAACTTAATCTTTTTGGCAACTACAACTATGGCAAGTTTGAGCGTGATAATCTGATCTCTATCGACCGGATTTCGAATGGTACACCCGATATTTACTTTATGCAGGTAGGTGAGAGCAAAAGAAAACAATATAACAATAACCTTAAAGCAGGCTTAGACTATTTTATCGATAAGAAAAACACTATTGGTATATTGGTAAATGGATATTTCAACCATGGCACCGAAGCTTCCGCAAACAATACTTTAATTGGTCCGTCTTTTCAAAGAGCAGATTCCAGCCTGATAACCAACTCATTGCAGGCAAACAAATACAATAACGTTTCTTATAACTTAAATTATAAATCTGTTCTGGATACTGCGGGTTCAGAAATTTCGGCAGATGTAGATTATTCCAAATACAAAGGAAACGATGGTTCTAATTATGAAAACGATTATCGGTTTCAAAATGGAGACAGAATCCGCCCGGTCATATATACCAGGAACAGCACCCCTTCGATTATTGACATCAAGGCATTTAAAATCGATTATAACGTTTCGCTAAACAAAACGGTTAAACTTGAAGCCGGGGTTAAAAGCAGCTGGGTTAAAACGGATAACGATCTCCAGGCTGAAGTGTATGTAAATGATTTGTGGAAGAATGATGTTAAAAGAAGCAATCAATTTGTATACGATGAAAATGTAAATGCGGCTTATACCAATATTAACAAACAGTTTAAAAATACCAGTGTACAGATTGGTTTAAGGGTTGAGCAAACCAATTCGAAAGGAAATTTAATTACTAAAAATACCGTTGTGGAGCGAAATTACTGGGATTTCTTTCCAACGTTATTTGTTCAGCAAACGCTTTCAAAAAACAATCAGTTAGGGTTTTCTTATAGCAGAAGGATAGACCGCCCCAGTTATGATGCTTTAAATCCATTTATTTATTACTTAGATGAATTTACCTATAGCAAAGGGAATCCATTTTTAAACCCACAGTATACACACAATTTTGAGCTCAGTTATACCCTGTTGCAAAAGTATATGCTCTCTATAGGCTATAGCAGGATTAACGATGTAATTGCTGAGGTAATTTTGCCAGATGCAGCAAATCAATCTTTATATCAAACCAATGCAAATATTGCCATAAACATCAGCTACAATGCCAATTTAAATATACCCGTTCAGCTTACGAAATGGTGGCAGACCAATAATAACTTAAATGTTTTTTATCTCAGTTTTGAAGCACCAGACCTGGCCGGGAGTGCTTTAAAAACCGGAAAAACATCTTTCCAATTTAAATCGCAGCAAACCTTTACCATTATGGACGGTTTTACAGCGGAAATAAACGGTAGCTACGAATCGCCGCTGGATTATGGAACGCTAAGTTTAAAAGCCCGTTACTATATTGATGCAGGTTTGAGCAAATCGCTGTTTAACAAAAAAGCAAGTTTGAAGCTGGCCTTATCAGATGTATTTAATATGTCTGAAAATAATTTATCAAGCGCCTATCCTGGTTTAACCTACTCGTTACATCAAAAAAATGAAACACGCATTGGCAGAATCAGCTTTACTTACCGTTTTGGCAAAAATGAGATTAAACCTGCCCGTAGACGCTCAACAGGTACCGAAGCAGAACAGGGAAGGATGAAGAATTAGGGGTGATTTTTATGGTCATTTCTGGCGCAGTGGAGAAATATTTGGACTATATTAAAAGATTTCTCCATTTCGCTGCACTTCAGTTGAAATGAAGATCCGACTATAACTCTCCCTTGATCTGTTCCCAATCAATCCAATTGTATATATATGTAAATATTTGAAAATCAAACTATTAAACCTTTTTAAGAAATCTGTTGAGTATAATATTTCGACAATTACTCAGATAAAAGACTTTTTTGGAATCTATTCAGAAAAAGGTGGCAGCATTAAGTTAATAGCATTGGTGGAGACACAGACCGAGGAATTGGTTTTTTTAACATTAGTCCAAAATTGACGATCGCCAAGAGACTCAGGACTAATGCTACTCTTCTTCCCTAAAATACACCTTGTAAAAGTTCATCGATTTATCATCGTCGTAACCTTTCTCGATCATGTCTTTATTGCCATGGATATAGATGTGGAAGTTTTTATCCAATTTTAACACACTTTTATAAGCCCGGGCCTGTTTTTTAACGGCAGATTCGGCGATCTCAAAATGATCGGCAATCGGACTTTCAAACTCCTCTTCGTAGTTCTTCTTATAGTTCTTAAACGATTCGATCCCTTCTGCATTACCGATTACCTCATTCCCGAATTCTTCGATATCAAAAGTTTCCTTCTCTTTGAAGTATTTCATCGAACGGTTTAAAAGATCGATTTTATCCGCTTTGCTGATTTCATAATCATCATCCAGTTTCTGCGTCACGAAGTTTTTGTAAACGCCCAAAACGTTATTGGTCTGGTTATAACTATCGTTCCTGATTTTTAATTTAAGAAATTCATCTTTCCAGTAAACAGCAGAATCGTTGCTGCTTTTAGATTGATCCAGCACCACTACCTTATAACCTTCTTCCTTTTCTACATTAAAAATCAAGCAGCCCTTATCCAATTTATTAATGCTGATGGCATCCTGCTCGTAACTCATGTTAAAACCATCCAGCTCGGGGTAAACCTTTAGGTAGGTATCTTTAGTTTCCGATTTAAAAATCCCTAAAACATCCAACTGCTCGCCTTCTATCTGCACTTTTTCGAAATAAGCCACATACAATTCACCCGATTTAATTTTGGGGTGGTTGGCCACATCGTATAAATATTTGGCGAGTTGCTGCGAGTCTTCATGAAAAAGCACATTGTTTTCAAAAATCTCATGTGCAAAATGGAATACTTCGTTCAGTTGTAAATTATCGTTAGGGTGATAAAAACGGTAAACTTCATTAACTTTTTCGAAAGGCTTTAAGAAATACTGCATCAGCAGGTTTCCTAATAATTTATCCTCGATTTTTAACGGGGCATCAGATAATTTGTAATACTCTTCAACCAGTTTATTACCGGTGTGGTGGATGGAAAGTTGTTTAAGCGAAGCCTCGAAAAATGAAATCATGGCAGCAAAAATAGTAAAATCATTGGTTAACCCCTTTCAAAATTCAATCATTCAATCAATGGCTCACTCAATCATTTTTTAATATAAACCTCTGCCCTATGCAAAAAGCTTTTCTCCTGTAGTGCGGCTTCTACCTCATTTATGGCTTTCATCAGGTTATTTTCTGTATTTGTAATCTCTGCTGTGGCTTTAATAATCACTTCCCAAACCGGTTCCATGGTTGACAGTAGCGTTTTGCCCTTTTCGGTAAGTTCTACCAGGCGTTTACGGGTATCAATCTTATCCTTTTTAGAACGGATGAGTTTCTCTTTCTCCAGTTCCTTTAACAAACTGATGGTAGAAGGATGGGCATAACCGATTTCATCAGAAAGAGAAACGACGCTCATGGTCGATTTTTTATATAAAGTATACAGCACCGGGAACCATTTAGGTTGAAAATCGATTCCGAATGCTTTGTAAATCAATAATCCGTCCTTACGGATCTGGTCGCTGAGCCGTTGTAAACGTGTAGAAATGGCGAGTAAGCCAGAAGCATCAATTACATTTTGTTCCATTAAACAGATTTTAAATCCAGACCATAAAACACGTTGTCTACAGCCATGCGGGGAAAATAAACCGGAAGATCTTCCATAACCACTTGTTTAAATCCATTACGTTCGTAAAAGCGGCAGGCAGCCTGCAATATATTTTTGGTACCCAAATATACCTTATCCAGGTTATTATCTGCGCAATATCCGATAAGGGTTTTTAATAAAGCCTGCGCTACCCCAAGCGCTTTTCCACGGAATTCTTTTTTAACAAACATCTTTCTGATGGCACCGGCATGATGATCGGGTTGTGCAATTAAGGCAATGGTACCAATAAGTTCGCCGTTTAGCCTGGCACCCCAGAATGCGCCTCCAGTACCATCGTAATTTTTTTCGATATCCAACAAATCGGGTTGTGCAGCCAGATCGATAGCTACATTAAATTCTATTTGTTGTATGGGCAGGATCAACCCGATAATCGCTTCACAGAATTGATTATCTAAACGTTCAATTTTAAATTCTTTTTGCATGGCTAATTATTATAAAACAAATATATGTAGTTAACTACATATATTGCAAATACATATATTATTTCTTCATCAAATTTGATGCTGGATGATTTAGAAAAGTTTAAGCTTAACAGGAGCTAACGGCTACTTTTTAATTTATTGATGAAATCAATGATCTTTTGATCGGCATAATTTGCGACACCTTCATGTCTGAATGATAGCCTGCCCTGCTTATCAAAAACAACAGTTGTAGGCAAGGCACCGGCAAATACTTTTTCCGGAATATCACTTTCTTCTTTATAGATTGGCATTGTGTATTTGCGGTCGGACATAAACTTGCCCGATTTAGCAAAATCTCCGTCAGCATCAGCAAAAATGAATACTACATCTTTATCGTCTTTAAATTGTGTGTAAAGCTTGTAAATCGAAGGCATTTCGGCCCTGCACGGCGGGCACCAGGTTGCCCAAAAGTTGAGGAAAATAACTTTGCCTTTTAAATCGCCAAGATCAATGAGATTCCCTTTTACATCTTTAAACCGGATCCCATTGAGACTTGCAACATTTTCTTTTGGCGTTTCAACGTTGGGTTTATAAAAACCAATCTCCATCAAGCCTTTAATCAAAAATGCTTTTGCATCGGGTACAAAAACAATTACCAATAGGAAAATGACAAATAAAGTATTGAATATATTTTTCCTGATAAATTTCATTGGTGATTAGTTTTAGTCTCAAACCTTTGCGAAAATTGTTGGTTAGTGCACTTATAAAAGTAATGTTACTTTTCAAATATATATAATTGCTCAGGAATTACTACTTTTGACCTGTTGAAAAAGCATAGACTAAACATTCAGAAATATTTATCGGCATTTATGCTGATCGTATTTGCTATTGCTTTAACTCCATGGAGTGTATTTCACCATCATAGTCCTCTTCCTGTTGTGGAGAAAGAGGTCAACTGTAAACATGTTAGCCACGTACAGGCTCATGGCGATACCTGTTTAATCTGTAATGCTAGTTTTGAAAAAAACTATGTGCAAACACACCACATTTATAGGATTTTTTTATCAGCTAAAATCTTTAACCGTACCGAACCTACGTTAAAGAATGCTTTTACCGAAATAAAGCGTACCTGCTTACGCGGCCCTCCTTTAGCTTAATTTTTTCATTTCTAAGCGCAAGCGCGCTAAACCAATTTTTATTTACATGAAACCTAAACCTAGCTTCAAACAGGCTATGTATCGGGCTTTCTGATCATTTTTATTTATACCCAACACATGAAAAAATTACAGCTTATCGGCTTGGTAATGCTATTTACGTTATTAAGCAGCACTGTTTTCGCTGCCGTTTTAAAAGATATAAAAGGCAGGGTTATTGATGCCAGCACAAAACAAACTTTACCAGGGGCAACCATTTTTATTCCGGATTTAAAGGTTTCGGCCGTAACTAACAATGATGGAGAATTTACTTTAAACAACCTTCCCTCAAAAGGGAGTTACCTGGTAGAAGTACATTACGTAGGCTACAAAACCGCTACGCAAGTGGTAAACTTTGCCAGCGCAGCCGGTTTAGAATTTTCTTTACAACCTACTGCAATAGAAACAAAGGAAATCGTAATCACAGGAAGTTTAATCAGTAGTACCAGCAAACGAAATAGTGCTTCGTCGGCGATAGTAGGCAAAGATCAGTTATTGCAGCCTTCTACCAATTTAATAGACGCATTAACTAAAATCCCCGGAGTATCGCAGATCACTACCGGACCTTCTATTTCCAAACCGGTAATAAGAGGTTTAGGCTACAACAGGATTGTAACTTTAGATGACGGAATTAAACAACAGGGCCAGCAATGGGGCGACGAACATGGCATCGAAATCGATCAGTTTAAATCAGACCGAATCGAAGTTTTACGTGGCGCAGCATCATTAATTTATGGTTCGGACGCATTAGGCGGTGTAATTAACTTATTAGAGCCTAGTTCAGCACCAGAAGGACAGATAAAAGGTGAATTTATTAGTAACTACTCTACCAACAACGGACTTACCGCCAACTCCTTAATGTTAAACGGTAACGAAAACGGTTTTGTTTGGAGAGCCCGTGGAACCTATAAAAATGCTTATTCTTTTAAAACGCCTACAGGTTACTTCCCAAATTCTGGCTTTAACGAAACCGATTTAAGTGGTATGGTGGGGTTAAATAAAAGCTGGGGTTATACCCACTTGAACGTTTCAAGTTTCCGCAACAACATTGGTTTTTACGAGCCAACCTTAGATGACAACGGAAATTTTGTTAAAGAAGATGGTAGTGCATTTACCAACGATGATTATAAAAACCGTACTTTAGAATATCCACGTCAGGATATCAGGCATTATAAAATTGCGTTGAACAACAATTTTATTTTGGGTAATGGCAATTTAAAAGCTGATTTTGGCTATCAGCAGAACCAACGCCGAGAGTTAGACGGACCAGACCCAGCTTTATTCTTCGATCTTAAAACGTACAATGCAGATCTGAAATATTATATCCACGAAACCAATGGATGGCAACCCGTTTTTGGTATAAGTGTAGATGATGGCCATAGCCAAAATAAAGGAACAGAGTTTTTAATCCCTGCTTACAATACTTTTGGTTTAGGCGCTTTTGCTTACGCAAAGAAAAACTGGGAAAACAGTACATTTAGTATTGGTGCCCGTTACGATTTTAGAAAAAATAACGGAAAGCAACTTTTTGATGATGGCGAAGAAAAATTTGCACCGTTTAAAAACAAGTTTTCTAATGTAAGCGGCGCATTGGGTTTTACGCATCAATTTACTGATGAACTGAACTTTAAAGCCAATGCAGGTTCGGCTTTCCGTGCGCCAAACCCGGCAGAGTTAGGTTCGAATGGCGTGCATGAGGGTACATTTAGATACGAGGTGGGTAACTCTGCCTTAAACCCTGAACGCAGTTACCAGGTAGATGCTGCTTTAGAATATGAAGGAAAAATTGTGAGCGCAAGTGCAAGTATCTACAACAACTATATCCACAATTACATTTACGCATCTACCAATGGCGAACAAAGAGTAGCTGATGGTACACTTTATGACGTTTACCGCTACGGACAGGTAAATGCCAATCTTTATGGTGCTGAAGCCAGTTTAACCATTCACCCGGTGCCGTTTATCCATTTCGAAAATACTTTTGGATACGTTCACGCACAGAACAATACCCTAAACAGACCGCTTTCATTTATTCCTGCCGGAACATTGAGAAATGAGTTGCGTTTCGAGCCTAAACTTAAAGGCACAAATGACGCCTATCTTTCTGTAGGGATCAACTCGGCATTTAAACAGACCCGCGTGGATGATGTTTTTGAAACGCCAACCAGCGGTTATACCTTATTAAATGCTGGAATCGGTGCTACATTTAATTTGGGCAAACAACCAGTTAAATTATCGGTTTCGGCTAATAACCTGTTAAACCAGAAATATTATGATGCTTTAAGCAGGTTTAAACCAGGTCGTTTTGATCAGGAAAACCTGAATTTAGGCGTTTACAACCCTGGCAGAAACATCACTTTCGGATTGTATATCCCTTTCACTGTGGTTAAATAAATTCATTAATTTCATTTCAACCAAAAAGCGGAGCTGATCGAAGAGATCACTCCGCTTTTTGGTTAATACAGTACCGTCGTCATTTCGAGCGGAGTGAAACGAAGTCGAGAACCCGAAGGCTCTGCGAAGCAAAATCTATCAAGATAGATCTCTCCGTTCCGCCACGCTTCAGTCGAGATGACGACTCTTTTATTGAAGTCTGGTTGAATACCCTGAAATGAATTCAGGGTAACGGCACATTCAATTATTTCTTAAACGTTTCCCTTTTGGCCCTTACGTACTGGTTTGGCCATTCCGTATTGTCGCCTAATACCTGTGCTGCATGTGTTGGGAAATAAGCATCACGTAACGATTCGCGGGCAATGAAAATCAAATCTGCTTTTTCCTGCTCCAAAATTTCTTCTGCCTGGTGCGCCTCAACAATTACACCTACTGCCCCCGTATAGATGCCGATTTCATTTCTGATTTTATCTGCAAAAGGAACCTGATAATTTGGTCCGGCTGGGATAAAGGCATCAGGCACATTTCCACCCGAAGAAGTATCAATTAAATCTACACCCCGATCTTTTAATACCGCAGCCAACTGCAAAGAGTCATTTTCGTTCCAGCCACCTTCTGTCCAGTCGGTTGCCGAAATACGGACAAATAACGGCAGGCTTTCAGGCCATACCGATTGTACCGCCTCAACCACATCAATGACTAAACGGATCCGGTTTTCGAAACTTCCACCATAAACATCATTGCGTTTATTACTCAGCGGACTAAAAAATTCATGCAATAAATAACCGTGTGCCGCGTGAATTTCTACCACTTTGTAACCTGCATCCAAAGCGCGTTTTGCTGCTGCCCTGAAAGCAAAAACAATATCCTGAATTTCTGATATCGTTAATTCGTGTGGTTCAACCTGTCCTTGTTTAAAAGGAATTGGCGATGGACCAACAGGCTTCCAGCTGTTTTCGCCGTCGGCAATCTGTTCGCCACCATTCCATGGCACCTCACAACTGGCTTTTCTGCCCGCATGTGCCAGTTGTATACCTGCGATAGCACCATTATGATGAATAAAAGAAACAATCTGTTTCAGTTTTTCTACATGTTCATCTTTCCAGATCCCCAGATCGGCATAAGTGATTCTTCCATCGGCGGTTACTGCAGAAGCTTCCTGGATAATTAAGCCTGCACCACCAACAGCACGACTTCCCAAATGCACCAGGTGCCAATCGTTAGCAAAACCGTCAACAGCAGAATATTGGCACATCGGTGAAATCACAATTCTATTTTTTAAGGTTACATCCTTTATGGTAAAAGGAGAAAATAATTTAGACATATCTTGTTTTGTTTAACCGCAAAGGACGCAAAGTTTTTTCGCAAAGAAATTGAAGACCTTAACCTTTGCGTATTACTTCTTTTCTTTGCGGTTTAAGTTTAAAAACCTGCGTGCTGCAGTTCGGTATTAATGAACTGAATTTCTTCAGCGTTTAATTTTACGTTAATAGCTTCTGCATTTTGTACAGCCTGCTTTTCATTCCTTGCGCCAACCAAAGCAATGGTTATGCCTGGGCGTTCAATCGTCCAGCGTAACACCAACTGAGATAAGGTAGCATTTTTCTCATCGGCCAACGGTTTTATTTTAGCCAAAAACGCATTTGTTTTTTCGATACTTTCAGGTGAGAAAAATTTGTTTCCCTGGCGGTGATCGCCTTCTTCAAATTTATAATCAGCAGTCATTTTTCCAGTCAGTAAACCGCGCTCCATCGGACTATAAGCTAGAACAGATTTATTTTTTTCGATGCAATAAGGAACAGTTTCCGCTTCAACACCCCGGTTTACCATGCTAAATGGGATCTGGTTAGAAACAATTTCTAAAGTTTGATCTGCTTCTTTTAATTGCGCTGCATCATAGTTGCATACGCCTGCATAACGCACTTTACCCTGTTCAATCAACCTGCTCACCGCTTCAAAAGTTTCGCTGATCGGTGTGGTTACATCTGGCCAATGGATCTGGTAAAGATCTATATAATCGGTTCCCAGACGTTTTAAAGATTGCTCACATTCGTAAATCACACTTTCTTTTCCGGCGTATTTATAAATATCGATCTCCTTTCCATCATTGTTTTTACTCTTAAAGCCGAAATCACCTTTGGCAAGATCCCAGCGCATCCCGAATTTGGTTACCACTTGTAATTTATCGCGTGAAATACCTTTTATGGCATCGCCTACAATTTCTTCACTATCCCCCTGACCGTAAATTGGTGCGGTATCAATTGAAGTAACCCCTAAATCGTAACCGGCTTTAATGGCGTTAATTGCATCGTTTCTATCTGTACTTCCCCACATCCAGCCACCAGCAGCCCATGCGCCAAATGTGATTACTGAAAGCTCTAAATCTGAATTTCCAATTTTTCTGTATTCCATAAATTATTTTTTAATGATTTTATCAACCGCATAACTGTTATGCGGTAAGTATGCGAGTAACACCGATAAAAATGCCACATGGATGAGTTGAGAAGGCAGTGCCTCCCAATTCTCTATTATTGTTGTTCCGAAGATCAGCGCTAACGAAACCACTCCTGCAAATAATAAGCCTTGCCTGGTAAATAACCCCAGGATAATCATTAAGCCTACAATAAATTCGGCAAATGGCAAAATATAACTGAAGGGAATAACCCATACATCAGGCAAATACGATTTCGAAAATTGCACGACCATCCAATGGCTAAAACCTGCAAGTTTTGGTAAACGAACCAAACCATGTCCGAAAAAACTTAAACCAATTGCTAAGCGGCTTAGTAGATATGCCCATTTAATATCCATATTATATCGATGTATTACAAACATACAATCTCCATATTAAGGATGTTTTAATGCAACAATGATTAGACGGATATTTTACCTTTCAATGGCGGAGAGCGAGTGTGGAGCGTTAGGTGTTGGACATATAACTGGAAACCCACAACGCTATTCGTCTGGCGCCAAACTTTTTTCTCCAAAAATTTGGAGATAACAAAATAAGATAATACTTTAGTGTATTATTTAACTAATACAGTAGATATGATCAACATTAACAATCTTAATTTTGGCTATAGTAAACATAAGCCATTATTTAAAAATATGAGCATGCGGTTAAGCAATGGCCATATTTATGGTTTGCTGGGTAAAAACGGTGCCGGTAAATCGACATTATTAAAAAATCTCGCCGGTTTGGTGTATGCACAAAGCGGTACATTGGAGGTAATGGGTTATGACCCTGCAAAAAGACAGCCCGCGCTTTTAGAGCAGATCTGTTTTATCCCGGAAGAATTTTATTTGCCATCTGTAAAAATTGATGCGTATATAAAAGCAAACGCCCCTTTCTATAAAAACTTCGACCACAATTATTTCACTAATCTGATCAAAGAATTTGATATTCCGGTTGAACAGAAACTCATTAATATGAGTTACGGGCAGAAGAAAAAAGTAATTATCGCTTTCGGTCTGGCCACCCAGGCGAAACTGGTGATTATGGATGAACCTACCAATGGTTTAGACATTCCATCAAAAGCACAGTTCAGGAAAATTATGGCTTCGGCCATGACGGATGAGCGCTGCATTATCATTTCTACCCACCAGGTTAGGGATCTGGATAACCTGATCGACACGGTGATTATGCTTGATGAGAACGATATTGCCCTTAAAGCAACAGTAGAAGAAATTACCGCAAAATTAACCTTTAAAAAAGTAAAGGAAATTGATGACAGCATTATTTATGCTGAGCCATCCCTTTCTGGTTATAACGCTGTAATGCCGAACTATCACCAGGAAGAAAGCAAATTAGATATGGAGCTACTTTTTAATGCCATACTCGCAGAAAAAATCAAATTTAAACCTCTATTCAGTTAAGCGATGAACAACACATTTAATATTAATCGATTTGGCTTATTGCTTAAAAGACAATGGCTTGATTTTGGAAAAATTTACCTGATCAGCCTTGTGGTTTTATTGGGAATTGCGGTGGGATTTTACAGCTACAGCATACCCTCGCCTCTTAAAGACAATAATTTTGACTACGACGGCAACCTTGATATGCGTTTCCGCTACCCTCTTTTCTTGATTTTAGGATTTGTTTTTATCAGTATCGTAGCCAGTAGCTATTTTAATATCCTTGGACAGAAATCAAGAGCTATTTTAGAATTGATGACGCCTGCTTCGACTTTCGAAAAATTCGTTGCAGGCGTAACCTACACTGCTATAATAAGTCTCTTCAGCTATTTATTGATTTTTTATCTAACAGATCTGGCTTTTGTAAAATATCTCAACAGTAATCTTAATGCATTTAATCATCCGGGTATCAGGCAAGCCGAATCCATCACCAAAGAAGTATTTAATGATGAGGGCTACAGAAAATATTGCAGTTACTTTTTTGCTTTTCCATTTCTTGTTACCAGTATATTCCTTTTAGGTTCGATTTATTTTAACCGTTTCCATTATATTAAAACAGCATTATCTCTAATGATTTTTATCGGACTGGCATCTTACCTGGTAGTTAAATTTTCGATGTGGATAATGGAAGGCAAGGTTCCCTACTATCACAATTATAGGAAAGATGATAAAGATTGGATTTTGCTGGCACTTTTACTGATAACAAGCATCATCACCATCATCATCTGGGCGATTACCTACATCCGCCTTAAAGAAAAAGAAGTTTAATTTTAAAAGGTATAGATATGGAATTTAGAGATAATAAGGCAATATATCTTCAGATTGCAGAATATGTATGTGAACATATTTTGCTCGGAAAATGGAAAGCCGAAGAAAAAGTACCCTCGGTTAGGGAATTAGCTGTTGAGCTTGAGGTAAATCCCAATACTGTAATGCGTACCTACGAACTCTTGCAGAATAAAAATATCATCAACAATAAAAGAGGGATCGGTTTTTTTATTACCGACGATGCGATAGAGCATGTAAAAAGTTATAGAAAAGTACTATTTATGGAAGATGAACTTCCGGTGGTATTCCGGAATATTTATTTATTGAATATCGGCTTTGATGAATTAGAGAGCAAATACAAAACATTTGTAAAAGAAAATTTTAACGCTTAAGAAGATGAAAACAAGTAATAAATTATTAATCAGCCTCGCAATACTACTAATCGCTATACCGATTATAGTTGTGGCCATAAACGCAAAGGTAAATTACAAGGAAAGAGGAATTGAAGACTCTTATCTTGGAACACAAGAAATCAATAATGAAACTTTTGAACAAAAATCGAAAGAAAGGATTAACGTTTCATTGCAATCGCCTTTCAATGCAGTTCAGATTAAAAATGCAAAGGGTTTTAGTGTACAACTTTTTGTAAAAGAAGATAACAAGTATGGACTTAAGATTCAAGAAAAGTTTAAAAACGATTTAAAATATGAAGTAGATGCAAACGGTGTACTTCAATTATCAATTAAAAATTTTAGTGAGGATAATGGCATTGAAAAAATTGTTGTTGTGATTTATTGTCCAAAGATCAGCAAGGTTTCAGTTGCGAATGCTAACATTTTAGAATTTAGTGCTCATTCAGATGCTGTAACATTAAACCTGGATAATGTTGAAGATCTATTTTTAAGCGGGGATATTACGAACAACGATGCAAATGGAAAAACCAGTGTAATTAACCCAACTAAAATCGGCAAACTATATCTTAACCTGAATAAGACTAAGTTTAGTGGCTATACCAATGCTTTTAAAGATCTGTACATTATTGCAAATAATTCAGAAATTGAAATCGGAAATATGGATGAAAATAACAAAAAACCATTCCCATTTGATAATCTGAATATTAAGACAACAGATACGTCTAGAGTACAACTGCAAAATGTTAATGTAAAATCATTTGTCGGCGATTTTTCAGACGCTACAACATTACAGATCCCAACACCTTTACTTAAGCAGCTATTTAAATAATAATTTTGATGAGAATGATAGGTTTACACAATAAATTATCTCTACCATTGACAACCTCCAATAGAATGGTCGTCATATCGACCGGAGCAACGCGAAGTGGAGAGATCTATCTAGACAGATTTTGCTTCGCAGAGCCTTCGGGTTCTCGACTGCGTTACACTCCGCTCGAAATGACGGTAACTTGAGAGAATTTTTACGCGTAGATCAATTGCCGTCATTCATATTGACTTTTGTAATAAATTATCACTAAGGCAGACATAATTGTATTGATGATATAGCCGTTCTTTTTACACTTTACTT
Source organism: Pedobacter sp. KBS0701 (assembly GCF_005938645.2). Taxonomy (NCBI): domain Bacteria; kingdom Pseudomonadati; phylum Bacteroidota; class Sphingobacteriia; order Sphingobacteriales; family Sphingobacteriaceae; genus Pedobacter; species Pedobacter sp. KBS0701. The sequence goes on along the minus strand of NZ_CP042171.1, from coordinate 5,687,442 downwards.
TATACACAATACATCTTTTAAGCAGCCTATGTAAAAAGGGCATGATTTTTAAGCTAACTAATTGGCAAAAGTTTAACTTGAGCCAATTAGTTTTTTACATTATTAGCCATCAATGAAGAGATACTTCCTGTTATTAGCACTTAGCCTGTTTATTTTTAGCAAAGTACAGGCAAAAACAGATACCCTTTCTATTAACTTAGAGAACGTTAAATACCCCTACCCGGTTAAATATTTCCCGATTAATACTGAGGGAAAGGATATCAAAATGGCCTACATGGATGTTGCCCCAACTGCAAATGCAAACGGCAAAACAGCAATTCTTTTCCATGGAAAAAATTTTGGAGGTTATTACTGGGGCAACGTCATCAAAGCATTAACCAAGATTGGTTATCGGGTTATTGTTCCTGATCAGATCGGTTTTGGCAAATCATCGAAAGCATTTATCCATTACAGCTTTCACCAGATGGCCGCCTGGAACAAAAAACTCCTCGATACCTTAGGCATTCAAAAAACCGTGGTTTTAGGCCACAGTATGGGCGGTATGCTGGCCACCCGATTTGCTTTAATGTACCCCGGAACAACTGAAAAACTGCTGCTCGAAAATCCGATCGGTTTAGAAGACTATAAAACTTTTGTTCCTTACATCACTACTGCACAGCAATACCAAACAGAACTAAAAACTACCGCAGAAAGTGTAAGGAAATACTATCAGGGCTCTTATTTTACCTATTGGAAACCAGAATACGAATACTTTGTTGATATTGCAGGTGGTGTAACAAACAGTGCCGATTATCCGCGCTGGGCAAAAGTAGCTGCACTCACCTATACCATGATTTACGAACAACCAGTGGTTTACGAATTTCAGAATTTAAAGGTGCCTACCGTGTTATTTATCGGTAAAGAAGATAAAACTATTGTGGGAAAAGGCTTGCTTACATCCGATCAGCAGGCTTTACACGGCCAGTACAAATTTCTAGGCAAACAGACAGCAGCTAAAATTATAGGGGCCAAAATTATCGAATTTGATGCCTGTGGCCATATTCCCCATATCGAAATTCCAACGGAGTTTTTGGTGGCGTTAACGGGTAGTTTGTAGTTTTTTAAAAGGCCTTATAGGTTTAAAAAACCTATAAGGTCTAAATAATTTAGTTAACCTCTTTACCTACAATTTTGTTAATGCCCTGCATTTCGAAATCAATGTCTTGTCCCATCGACTTCATTTTCCCGTACAGCTCTATACGTAAGTGACTGTTCAGTACGATCCCGGTTTTAATATCAATTGATGTTTCTCCTGAGTTGGTCCCTTTTAAATCGGTTTCCATTTTATTGCCCATGGTCTCAAAACTTCCTTTTGATATCAATGAACCTTTTACGCTCAGGATAGCAATTCCATCTTTCACTTCTTTCAAAGTATATGCGGTAATGGTTTCGATAGGCATACTCATCTGCAGTTTTGTATCAACCGTCCAGCTGTCGCCAATTTTAACTGCTCTTTCCGGGTATATCTTAAACGATGATTCCATGGTCTGTTTCACCACCTCTTCGCTGAACTGTTTGCTTAAGGCATTTTTGATCTGTTTTACCTGGCTGGTATCGGTAGTCATCCTTGCCGCAATATTATCGAGCATTTTATCAATGCCCGCAACGGTTTTAATCCCTCCGTTTGGCGTTACCGTCATAAAAAAAGAAGCACCCTTTAAACCACTGAATGGATTTTTTTTGGTGATGTCCTGCTCATCCGAATTATAGGTCATTGTAGTACCCATCGCAACTGATTTCATAAAAATCCTGTTGTAGGTTACTTTCACATCTTTTTCTCCATTATGTCCTTCGGTAATATCGAAAGTATAATCCGTTCCTATATTTTGCGTTAAATGCACATCCTGACCGCCAATTTTCTGGTTAATGATCTGATCAGAATTGATTGTAAAATCATAACGATAACCTGTTGGATAATTTTGCCTTAACACATAAGTTTTCTGTGCAAAACTGCTGATCGAAATCAGACTACAGATAATGGTTGCCAATACTCTCATTCAATAATTCATTTTTAACCCGCGGGCTGTTGAGCAAAAATACGGCTTAACTGAAAATACAATTCGGGGTGTTTATCTTTTAACAGCTCAGGTTTTTCAAAGAAATATTCAGAAACCACGGCAAAAAATTCGGCCTGATTGGTGATGGCATAAGGGTTAATATCCGACTTATTATCCTCAATTTTTTCCATTTCTTCATGCATCATTTTAATCCATGGTAAAGTGTACTCATGTGCCATCAAATTTTCCGGAACGCCATCCGTTGCTCCATCCGATTTATCTAAAAGGTGAACAAATTCGTGTATGGCCGTATTTTCTTTACCTGCACTTTTAGAAAAACCATGACGCAGCGCTGAACGTGATAAAATCATCTGCCCGTTCATATACCCCGTACCAACCATGCCCATAATATTCCTTTCTCCACCATCAAACTGAAAATCTTTGTTAAAAGTATCTGGATACAATAAAACGCTGGTTAAGTTTTTGTATTGCCAATCGTCAAAACCAAAAATAGGAATAACCGCACTTGAGGCAATCAGCAGTTCATCCAGAGTAGTTATTTCCAAGCCTACCGCTTCAATTTTAACCGAACTAAAAAATGCAGCTACTTTCTGCTCAAACTTAAGCTTATCAGTCGAATCGAGATTATGGTAATAGCCTACATAATCATCGAGTATTTTTTTGTCTACATCCGTTAAAGGCTCAATAGCAACCTTCTTTTTTTTAAGGATGAGGTAAAGAGCAATCAAAAAAATAGGGATTAAATAAGCAAATGGCAGTGAGTTCATAATAAAGATTACACAGATTAAGTGGATTTAAAGGATTGCACAAATAAGGTTAGCTTTCGATGATTTCTAATTGAACCAGAACATCTTCTCTGGTAACCGGATATGGCTGATTATTGGTAATTGACTGGTAAACGGCTTCAAAAAGCGGCAGATAATTCCCTATTTCCGACTTAATGACCTGTTCAGTTTTCTTGCCATCAGCATCTATAGTGGTTAATAAACCATCCTTATTTGCAGGTTCAACGCCATAACCTGGATCAGTTAATTTCATACCCGCCAGTAATTGTTCTTCCTGGATATCGGTTCTTTGTTTAATAAAGCTACCGTTTACGCCATGTAAAACAAAGCCTGGCTGTGGGTTTACCACCAACATGCTCGAGGTTACAAAAACATTTACGCTATCAGGATAGCTCAATTGGATCGAAAAATAGTCATCAACCAAAGTACCAGCCCTGTTTTTACCCAAAATTTTATGAAAACTCAACGGTTTGCCAAATAAACCGATCACCTGATCTAAAAGGTGCGGACCTAAATCGTAAAGTAGTCCGCTTGCCTCTACCGGCTTTTCTTTAAATGCCTTTGGCCCGATAACATTGCGGTAACGATCGTAACGTAAATGAACTTCGACCAGCTTACCTAGCTTGCCACTTTCAAGCACTTTTTTTACCGAAGTAAAATCGCTGTCCCAGCGGCGGTTCTGGTAAAAGAAAATCTGTTTGCCAACGCTATCGGCCAGTTCGAAAAGTTCTTTGGCCTGCGCAGTGGTAGCGGTAAAAGGTTTTTCAACCAGAATATGTTTATGCGCATTTAATGCGGCTTTCGAATGTTCGTAATGAAGATTATTTGGAGTATTAATCACTACTAAATCAATTTCTTCATCATTCAGCAACTCTTCAACACTGTTGTAACTAATAATACTGGGGTAATCGTTAAATGCATTTTTATGGCTTCGCTCTACTACGGCCTTTAAATTGAAACCATCATGTGCATTTAGGAATGGCGCGTGAAAAACCTTTCCAGACATGCCGTAAGCTAATAAACCTGCATGAATTGTTTTATTGATATTCTTATCCATAGGTTATAAATGTAACCAAAAATACCATTACCATTCAAGCTTAAGTGTTAAAAAGCCTAAACGTTTTACTTAAGGCTTACACGTTTTTACACTATCTTTGCAGATATGAAGCCGTCGGAGATTAATGCCAAATGGAAAGTTTTACAGGAAAGGATTTCAACTGAATTTGATTCCGATTTTCCTGATTTAAAGGTGATGCTTTTTCTCATCGGTGTTCAGGAACTGGGCAAAGGTCCGAAGAAATACAGTAAACGTCAGAAAGAAGAACTGATGCACATTGCTACCTGCCGTTTATTGAGCGAAATGGGTTTTTATGAACTGGAGGGTTTGGATCAGGATGGTTGGCCGCACTGGAAATTAATTAAAGCCATTCCGCCTTATACCATGCTGGAGCAGGAAATGCTGATGAAATCGCTTGTGGTGAGTTATTTCGAAGATATTTATTCTGCAGACTAATCTTATTGTGCTACCAGATGTTACCATCTGACAGGTCTTCATATTCTTTCTTTTTTGAAAAGCAAGGCAATTACAACTATTCAGATTTAGCCGGGCTTTTCGCTGTATCTCCCAATCCGATGAAGAATCGGGATCGGGAGGATGCCGCTTCAATCCCGTTTAAGAAATTCGGCCACTGCAACTATTTGGGGTTGCAGGTGTGCTGGAAAAACTTACGAAGTGGCCCCGGCTTGGGCTAATCGAAACTTCGTAAGTTTGGCTTGGTCAGCACCAAACCCAGGTTAACTAAACCCGACAGTAGCGTGCACCGAACGTAGTGAGGTAAAGCGGATGGCAGGGCTCTCAGAACCGATAAACACAGGAACCTGCTTTTCCTAAAACTAAAGAATATACCAGCAGTGTCAGACGGAAACATCAGACACCACATCAAAAACTTACGAAGTAGTCCCGGCTTGTGCTAATCGAAACTTCGTAAGTTTGGCTTGGTCAGCACCAAACCCAGGTTAACTAAACCCGACAGTAGCGGGCACCGAACGTAGTGAGGTAAAGCGAATGGCGGGGCTTTCGGAACCGATAAACACAGGCACCTGCTTTTCCTAAAACTAAAGAATATACCAGCAGTGTCAGACGGAAACATCAGACTCCACATCAAAAACTTACGAAGTAGTCCGGGCTTGTGCTAATCGAAACTTCGTAAGTTTGGCTTGGTCAGCACCAAACCCAGGTTAACTAAACCCGACAGTAGCGGGCACCGAATGTAGTGAGGTAAAGCGAATGGCGGGGCTTTCAGAACCGATAAACACAGGAACCTGCTTTCATAAAACTAAAGAATACGGACCAGCAGTGTCAGATAGAAACATCAGACACCACAATTGAACGCATAGAAACAAAAAACCCCGGTGGATGTACACCAGGGTTGCATATATAATGACCTCATAGGTAGAGGGAAATTGCAATATTATCCTTGTTTTTGCGCTGAAGCTTTTAATGCATCGTTAGCAACGATTACAATTTCTACACGACGGTTAGCTGCACGGCCAGCATCAGTATCGTTATCTGCAATTGGTTCGGCAAAACCTTTACCAATGGTAACTAATCTTGAAGATGGAACACCTTGAGAAACGGCATAAGCTTTAACTGCTGCTGCTCTTCTTTCTGAAAGCCCCATGTTATATTGTTCAGTACCGCGGCTATCGGTATGGCCGATAATTTTGATATCTGTATCAGGATATTGGTTTAGTGAAGACGCTAAGCTCTGAATATTGGTTTTAGCTGCATCTTTTAAAGCAGTTTTATCGAAATCAAATAAGATACCACTGTCGAATTTGACAATAATACCTTCTCCTTCACGAATAACTTCTGCATTAGGAATAGCTTTTTGAATTTCAGCTGCCTGCCTGTCCATTCTACGTCCGATAAAAGCTCCTGCTGTACCACCTATAGCACCACCAATTAAAGCACCGACTGCTGTATTACCGGCTTTTTTACCGATTAATGCCCCAATTACACCACCTGCTGCTGCACCAATACCGGCACCTTTTTGTGTTTTAGTTAAACTATCACAACTTTGGAATGCCATTGATCCTATGGCTAATCCTATACTTAATGTCGCTATTCTTACTTTTGAAATACTCATGATATGCTAGATTTATAATTTCTACCCGACATATTCAAACACAATGCCAAAAACTGATATAACCGTATTTTCGGCCCATTTCCATAGTTTATGCTACAAACAGTATTCTTATTAACAAAAAAGAGTCCTGATAAATCAAGACCCTTTTTATATATTGTATCATTCTTAGTACAAAAACTAAGCAGAGAAGTAACTCTCCAGCTCTTTCAAAGTATTTTCATCTGTTTTAAAATCTTTGATTACTTGCCCTTTTTCTACCAGCACAATCCTGCTGCAAACATCGGTAACGTGGTTTAAATCGTGACTGGAAATAAAAGTAGTCATATTGCCTGCCTGCGCTTTTAACAAATTCTTTAAACGGATCTGGGTAGTGGGATCGAGGTTGGCAAAAGGTTCATCCAAAATTAAGATCTCTGGCTTTTGCATCAAAGCGGCAGCAATGCCCACTTTAACCTGGTTTCCCTTGCTAAAATCGCGGATGTATTTACCACTATTGAGGATTTCGCTATTAAAAAACTCGCCGTATTGGTTAAGGTATGCAGAAACATCGGCAACACTAAGGTTATGTAAACCGCCAATAAAAATAAAATACTCTTCAGGCGTTAAATAATCGATCAGGAAACCTTCATCTAAAAATGATGCGGTATAATCTTTCCAGGTATCGTTCTGCATTACATTCCGGCCTTTCGATAAAACCTCGCCCGTGGTTGGGCGGATCAGGTCTAAAAGCATCCTGAAGAAAGTAGTTTTACCTGCACCGTTATTTCCTACTAAACCTACGGTTTCTCCGGCAGCAATCTGTAGATCTTCGATGTTTACAACGGTTTTATCGCCATAAACTTTTTGTAATTTCTTAACTTCTAAAATCATAATTATTCTCTAAAGCCTTCGGCTATTTTATATCGTTGTTTTTCAAGTCGTTTCGCAATATAGTCTACCCAGAAGCCCCTTAACAGCAGCATGGCTAAACCGAATATGCCCACTACGGCCAATCCCCAGTAAGGTTTATTTAATATGCCAAATGGCACATACATTAAAATGGGTGTAAGTGCATAAGGGAACATTAAAAGCCATTGGGTAGCACCAGTTCCCTGGTAATTAAAGCTTGCGGCTTTGGTGATATCAAGGCGTTTATAGTTTAAGGTAGCAAGGTAAAGCACTACAACAGTTCCAAAACCAATGTTATAGAAATAAGCAGCTAAATGCAGGAGCAGTAATTTCGGACTTAAAAACCCATAAAAACTGGCCAATACGGTAATAATGGTACAACCAATGGTAAAAAGCAAAAACTTAGCCTTGATGTAATCTTTAAAATTGATTTTGTTTGCCAATATACCATCAAAATGGGCACTTTGCCAGGCAAACATAAACTGACCATAAATAATAATGGAAATACCCGTCATAAAAATGGCACCGAACATCATCTGACCAAAAGCATCGGTATTGATTGCTTTTTCCTTGTAAAAAATAAATCCATAAAAAAGGAAAAAGAAACCCAGAATCACCGCTGAGCGAGGGCGTTTATGACGCAAGATTAATTTCAACTCTAAAGCGGCCAGTTCGCCAACCTTGCCAAATCGGTTAAGGAAAGCATAGTCGGTACTGCCCTTTTTCTCTTGTTTGCTGCTCAACTCTTCTACATATAAGTTTTTACGGAGGAAAGTAGAGTTAAGGTAAAATATAGCTACAGCTGCCAGGGTAAATGCAAAGGCATAATAAGGATGCGCAGCAATGGCACGAAACACAAAATCGGAACCTGCCATGATAGAAATTACCTTATAATATTCCAATGCGGCAAATGCTGCAATTACAACCAGCCCGAAAAAGGTATAAAGGGTATTGGTGATCGATTTCCGCTTAATGTACAGCACCAGATAATTATTGAAAACCATCACCGAGAATATCGAAACGATATACATCAGCATAACCAGTGCTCCATATTCAGGCAAAATCTTAATAAAACAGAAAGGAAGAAAAATAAAAAATGGCCAAAGGTTAAATGCTGAAAAAAGGGCTTTAACATTTAAAAACCTGATGATTTTACTCCTCGAAATCCTTAAGTGCAGATAAGGGATAATACTTAAGGTTGGCAACTCCTGAAACTGCAAACGCATGATAAAATCGAATGCAAAATAATAAAGGATAATACCGTTAAAACTGGAAATTACTTCTTTGTTTGGGAAAATTTTTGGCAGGAAATGCGACATTCCAAAACCTACGCCAACGGCAATGGCAAAAAAGTAAAGCATAAAGAAACCCAAAACAATCTGGCCAGCAATACTACTGCCCCTGTTCCGCGAACGCCAGAAAGATTTTCTTTGATGGCTTAAAAAAGTACTCAGCATATTTAGTTTAGGTGTTTGATTTTTAGTCAATATACCTATTAGTATGCATTTCGAAGAAAATGTTACACTAATATTTGTATTTGTCTTTCCAGTTTTGCCTTAGCTTTTCGCGCAGTTTCTCCTCTGCTGCATTTTTGCCTGGATCGTAGAGTTTCGTACCGCTTAATTCTTCTGGAAAATATTCCTGTGGAGAGAAATTACCTTCATATCCATGAGAATATTGATAATCTTTACCATAACCTATATTCTTCATCAGTTTGGTGGGTGCATTGCGGATATGTAAGGGCACCGGCAGATTTCCGGTCTGTTTAACCAAAGCCTGCGCTTTGTTAATGGCCTCATAAGAGGCGTTGCTTTTTGGCGAACTGGCCAGATAGGTTACACATTGTGACAATATAATCCGTGCCTCCGGATAACCGATAACATTTACTGCCGTAAAACAGTTATTGGCCAGCAACAGTGCATTCGGATTGGCATTTCCGATGTCTTCTGAAGATAAAATTAATAACCTGCGGGCGATAAATAAGGGATCTTCTCCTCCTTCAATCATCCTGGCTAACCAATAAACCGCAGCATTAGGATCGCTCCCACGGATTGATTTAATAAATGCCGAAATGATATCATAATGTTGTTCTCCGGCTTTATCATAAAGCGCAAGGTTCTGTTGTGCATGTGCCAGTACATTTTCATTCGTCAGTATAATTTTACTGCCACCAATGCCATTGATGGCAATTTCGAGTACGTTTAACAGTTTCCGCGCATCGCCACCAGATAAACGGATTAAGGCCTCATGCTCTTTTATCGTAATTTTTTTCTCAATTAGAACAGCATCTTTTTTAATGGCTATTTGCAACAAACCGACTAATTCTTCTTCTGTGAGTGATTTTAAAATATAAACCTGACAACGGGAAAGCAACGCGGAAATGACCTCGAACGATGGATTTTCGGTTGTGGCACCTATTAAAGTAACCAAACCACGTTCAACAGCACCTAACAAACTATCCTGTTGCGATTTACTAAAACGGTGGATCTCATCAATAAACAAAATAGGCAAACCCAGAAAGCTGTCTTTTAGCTGTGCAGCACGGTCAATTACCTCCCGGATATCTTTCACACCGCTGTTAATGGCACTCAGGTTAAAAAACGGGCGGTCTAATGCCTGCGAAATAATATAAGCCAAAGTGGTTTTTCCTACTCCCGGAGGACCCCAGAAAATCATAGATGGCAGCTGACTGCTTTCAATCGCTTTGCGCAATACCGCTCCCTCTCCTACCAAATGCTGCTGACCAACATATTCATCAAGGTTTTGAGGGCGCATACGTTCGGCTAAAGGAGGCAGGTTTTGCATAATGGTAAATATATAAAAATTGATTATTTTGTTGTCCGATAATCTGCTAACCAAATGTCAGGATTACAAAATCCTTTAGTTAAAACAAAAGGACGAATGCTTTAGTTCTAATTTATTATTATGGACATTAAAAATTTAGATCACTTTGTATTAACGGTTGCGAACTTAGAAAGTACCTGCAGGTTTTACAGTCTTGCCCTGGGAATGGAAGTTATTGAGTTTGGCGAAAACCGAAAGGCACTGAAGTTTGGCAATCAAAAAATCAATCTTCACCAATATGGGGCAGAATTTGAACCAAAAGCATTTAAACCGATGCCTGGTACAGCCGATTTATGTTTTATCACAGATCTTCCACTTCGTGAGGTGATGCAGGAACTGAAAGAAAAATGTATAGAGATTGAAGAGGGCCCTGTAGAACGGACGGGAGCAAATGGTAAGATTATTTCGGTTTATCTCCGCGATCCGGATATGAATTTAATTGAGGTGAGTAATTATTTGTAGACTATTTGAAAGCGTTTTTTGGCACGGAAGAACTGGTTGAAACGGAGAAGTTATTTACTCATCATATACTATAGAAAAAGTCGTCATCTCGACTGAAGCGCAGCGAAACGGAGAGATATATCCAGTTAGATTTTGCTTCGCAGAGCCTTCAGGTTCTCGGCTACGTTGCAACCCCGCTCGACGACAGATAGCACAAGAAATCTAATCCTCTATCTTCGAGTGGTGCTTCGTATCTTTCATGGTCGTATACAAAATCAGCGAAATCAAAATACATGCGGTTACATACCAGTAGAAATAACTTTCGTGACCGATATTTTTAAACCAAAGCGCAAAATATTCTGCCGTTCCGCCGAAAATGGCAACGGTTAAAGCATAAGGTAACCCTACCCCCAAAGCCCTGATTTCGGCAGGGAATAGCTCGGCTTTAACCACAGCATTAATACTCGTATAGCCACTTACAATAATCAAAGCAGCTATCATCAATAAAAAAATAATTGTGGTATTGGTTTCGCCTGCCAAGCCTGTTAAAATTGGATAGGTACATAAAGTGCCCAGTACCCCAAAACCGATTAACAAAGGCTTTCTACCAATTTTATCAGATAACAGACCAAATAAAGGCTGCATAATGGCAAAAACCAACAGCGAGATAAATGATAATGTTGTAGAGGTTTCTTTACTCAGGTGAACCGTATTGACCAGGAATTTTTGCATATAGGTACTAAACGTGTAAAAGGCAATGGTTCCGCCCAATGTTAAACCCACAACCGTAAAAACCTCTTTAGGATATTTCAATAGTACGGCAATGCCTCCTTTTTTGTCTTTCACATTTTTACTTTTAAAGGCCGCGGTTTCATCAATATGTCTACGCAGATACAAAGCAATAAAAGAGAGGACAGCACCAATAAAAAAGGGAATACGCCAGCCCCAATTGTGTAACTGGGCAGGAGTAAGCAACCAGTTCTGCAAAATCAACTGGATCCCTAAAGCTAATAATTGTCCACCGATTAGGGTTACATATTGAAAACTCGAATAAAAGCCACGGTGTTTTTTGGTGGCCATTTCGCTGAGGTAAGTAGCAGAGGTTCCATATTCACCACCGGTACTTAAGCCCTGGATCAACCTTGCAAAAATGAGCAATAACGGCGCCGCTATACCGATTCGTTTGTAACCTGGGGTTAAACCGATAATCAACGAACCTATCGCCATAATCAATACAGAGAGCGTCATTGCACGTTTTCTCCCTAATTTATCGGCGATACTCCCAAATAACCAGCCACCAATGGGGCGCATTAAAAACCCTACGGCAAAAATGCCAGCGGTATCCAATAACTGTGCTGTTGGATTGCTATTCGGAAAAAAAGCTGGAGAAAAGTATAACGCAAAGGCAGAATAGGTATACCAGTCGTACCACTCAACAAGATTGCCAACCGAACCACCAAAAATAGATTTCAACCGGTATTCTACATCCTTAACTTCGCCTTTTTGTACTGTTTTTTCCATAGTGTAGAATTATTGAATGAGTGATTGAATGCCGAATATGAAACTTAAATTAATACCAGTTGTTTATCAAAAATATAATAATTTTATAAAGAAAGCGCGCAGTTATATTCACCCTTACCCATTCACCCTTCCATCATTCAATCATTACAACAATGAAAGATAACTTTTCTACCCAATCTGCCGATTACGCCATATACCGGCCAACATATCCACAGGAACTATATGATTATCTGTTCGCCCTGGTAAAAAATAAGGAAACGGCATGGGATTGTGCCACGGGGAATGGCCAGGTTGCCCGTGTGTTGGCACAGCACTTCGGTGCGGTTTATGCAACAGACATTAGCGAGAATCAATTAAAAAATGCTTTACAGTTACCAAATATCACATACAAAGTGGAATCAGCAGAACAAACATCGGTTGGTAATGATAGTTTAGATCTGATTACGGTAGCGCAGGCTATCCATTGGTTTAATTTTGAAGCATTTTACGCCGAAGTAAAGAGAACACTAAAACCAGATGGACTTTTTGCTGTAATTGGTTATGGGATTATGTCGATCGATAAAAAAATAGACAAAGTTATCCATAAACTTTATGAAGATATATTAGGCAAATACTGGGACAGTGAACGCCGCTATATTGAAGAAGGCTATAAGACCATTCCTTTTCCTTTTGAAGAAATAATTGCACCACATTTTCAGATCAAAATCACCTGGAATTTTAACCAGTTAATTGGCTATTTAAATACCTGGTCTTCCTTGCAGCATTACAAAAAAGCTAACGATCGCAATCCCTTAGAGTACCTGTTTACCGAACTAAAAGAAGCCTGGGGTGATGATGCAGAGAAGGATGTTCATTTCCCGGTTTTATTGCGGATTGGGAGACTAACTTAACCGCAAAGGAAAAGAAGGCAAGCGCAAAGTGCACAAAGCGGGGTACATGACCGATTCTCTGCGTTTCTTTGCGAAAACCTTTGTGAGCTTTGCGGTAAAAAACTAGCGTTATTTCAACAACTCCAGTATACCTAAAACAGTTAGCTTTTTCTGCTCACCGCTTTGCATATCTTTTAATGTAAGTTCTCCGCTGGCAATTTCATCGCCACCGATTAATATTACATAAGGGATATTCTTGGCATCTGCATAGGCCATTTGTTTTTTCAGTTTTGCCGAACTTGGGTATAATTCAGCTGAAATACCCGCATTTCTAAACTGCTGAACAATTGGTAAAGCATATTTTTCAGCCTCCGCATCAAAATTACTGATCAACACTTTTGTTCCAACCTCAGCTGAAGCAGGGAAAAGGTTAAGTTCTTCCAATACATCATAAATACGGTCGGCACCAAAAGAAACACCTACACCTGTTAAATCTTTTAAACCGAACATACCTGTTAAATCATCATAACGACCACCACCACCGATACTGCCCATCGCCACTTCATTGGTTTTAACCTCGAAAATGCAGCCAGTATAGTAATTTAAGCCACGGGCCAAAGTAATATCGAGTTCTAATTTGGCAACCAACGGTAAGCCATAGGAAATCAAACTTTCTACATATTCAAAAACCTGTTCAATTTCAGCAACACCTTTTAAACCGGTTTCGGATTCAGCTAAAACTTCTTTCAGGCTGGCCAGTTTTTCTTCGTTGGTACCTTCCAATAAAATTACCGGACGCAGTTTTTCCAAATCAGTTTCGGTAAAACCTCGTTCCAACAATTCTTTACTTACGCCATCTAAACCAATTTTATCCAGTTTATCAATGGCCACAGTCATGTCGATAATCAAATCAGGTTTACCAATAATCTCGGCAATACCCGATAAAATTTTCCGGTTATTAATTTTTATGCTGAAATCTTTTAATCCCAATTTGCTTAAGGCTTCATTGTAGATCAAAATAAATTCAGCTTCGTTCAGCAAACTCTTAGAGCCGACTACATCGACATCGCACTGGTAAAATTCGCGGTACCTGCCTTTTTGCGGACGATCGGCACGCCAAACGGGTTGAACCTGGAAACGTTTAAAAGGCAAGGTAATTTCGTGCTGGTGCATTACTACATAACGTGCAAATGGCACTGTTAAATCGTAACGTAAAGCTTTTTCAGAAATTAAAGGGATTAGTTTATTACTATTATCCTCCTCAGCAAAATCGAACGATTTCTTTTTTGAATCTTTAAGAAACTCGCCGCTATTTAAAATTTTAAAAATCAGTTTGTCGCCTTCATCACCATATTTTCCGGTAAGGGTAGAAAGATTTTCAAAACTTGGCGTCTGGATTTCAGCATAACCATATTTCCTGAAAACCGTTTTAATGGTATCGTAAATAAAGTTGCGTTTTACCATTTCAACAGGAGTAAAATCGCGGGTACCTTTTGCTAATGAGGGTTTAATAACTGACATAGCGGCAAAAGTACAAAAATGTAAGGTTTAAAAACAAAGATTCGTCATTGTGAGGAGGAACGATGAAGCAATCTTACAACGACAGTTACATGCGTGTGCATTAAGATTGTTTCGTGCGCTATAATAAAGTTTATGTAAACAACTGATATTTAGTGTTATTTTTTGACCATATAAGACATTTAAGGACCATATAAGCTTACATGTTCTTATATGGCGTGAAAGCCTAAAGAATTATTTAATGAAATTAGATGTTCTTAGGTGTCTAAGGTGGTTAATTAAACAGCGTAGTCTTTGAATTTTTACGACCAACTTAGACATCTTAGCTCAATGAGTTTTACAGGCTGCAAAATCTTAAATCTAATACGTTAGAAAGCGCATATAGGACATCATTCCTATTTTTTTCAGACCACAGATCTGATGGTTACTTGTAATGACGTAATTATTTTAAAAACTATTTCCCCAGCACCTCTTTAACCATTTCCCTGTTTGGTTTAGATACCGGGATTTTATCACCATTATTCATCAACAGCGTTCCGCCATCTTCTTTTAACCAGCTTTTTACAAATTTCGGATTTACCAGGTGACTTTGGTGCGCCCGCACAAAACCCTGAGGTTTGAGCAGATCTGCATATTCTTTCAGCGGTTTCGAAATCAGGATTTTATCACCGTTGCTCAAAAAGAAAAAAGTATAGGTATTATCGGCTACACAACGGATAATATCGTCAACAGGAACATAACGGATTTCATGCTGTTGGGGCAAGGCAATTTTCGGACTGCTTGGCTCACTCTTTTTAATCTGGCTCAACAAAAAATTAAGCTGCTCACCATTTATTTTATTCCTGAACCTAATTTCAGCCTTTTCTACTGCAACTTTCAACTCTTCGGGATCAACCGGCTTGAGCAGATAATCTAATGCGGCAAACTTTACTGCCTGGATGCCATAATGATCATAAGCAGTTACAAACACCACTTCAAAGGTTTTTTCGGCAAGGAGGTTCAACAGATCAAAACCTGTTGTTTTACCCATCTGGATATCCAGGAAAAGCAGATCTGGATGATGCAGGATAACCTGTGCAAAAGCCTCGTCAATATTGGATGCACTAGCTACCACTTTAATATCAGGACAGTGTTTATCCAATAAGATCTTTAGATTTTCTAAATTAGCTACCTCATCATCTACTAAAATTGCCCGCATTTTATAACCATTGATTAATTGTGATCCGGATTAAAGTTCCATTTGCATCTGCTTTCATATCCAATAAAAACGGTGTTTCTTTATAAATCGAATTCAGTAAAGATATTCTGTTTTTGGTCAATGCCAAACCCAAGCCAGCATAATCTTTTTCTACATCGAAACCATTGCCGTTATCTTTTACACTTAATATCAAATCCGTTTGCTGCTTTGTAAAACTGATTTCAATCTTTCCATCATTCCCTTTTCCAGCAATGCCATGTTTCACCGCATTTTCTACAAAGGGTTGTAAAAGCATGGCTGGTATTTCTATATTCTCTACATCTAAATCAGCTGAAGCTGTAATCTGGTACTGAAAACCAAAACGTAACTGCTCCATCTGCAGGTAATCATCTAATACCGTTTTTTCTGATGTTAAGCTGATAAGGTCTTTATGGTCTAAAACATTACGCGTTAATCGAGCAAATTTGGTAAGGTAGCGATTGGCATTATCGATTTCATTTTTGTTCATCAGCGTTTGGATACCTGCGAGCGCATTAAATAAAAAATGCGGGTTTAATTGAGAACGGACGGAATCTAACTTCAGTTTAGCGATTTCTTTTTCCTGAGATTTTTGCGCAATTACCTTTGCAGCTTTTTTTTTACGGTTATTGAGGATCAAAACCGATATGATACCACAAAGGGCCCCTATGATAACACTAACTAGTAATAACTCTCGAGAGGTAAAAAGCTTTTCTTTCTTTTCAATCACTGTAAACTCAAAAGATGTTTGGGGTAATGTCCAGCTTATACCGCGAGGCAAATCAAGCGACCGACATATTTCAGGTGCAATTGAGACCTTATATGTTCCTGGTTTCTTAAAATATTCAGCATCAACCGAGACATACGAATTATCCCAATCGCTGGTTGTTAGAACAGTTTCTTCAGGGTAATCACTACCATATCGGGTTATTTTTACTTTGTAAATAAAATTAACACCTGTATTCTCTATACCAATTGACATTAGCTTTATACTATCACTCACAATAATAGTTTCGCCATTATTAAAAGGCTGCCGTTTGAGAAAAAATGATTTCCGCCCTCTTTTTATCATTAGTCTGGTCATTTCACTAACAGATAATCCCTTTGTATTTATTGATTCTGAAAACAGATTCTTAATCAATACTTTAGGAGGTAAAAGGGGCTGATTATAAATTACAATTGTGTTTACTTTAAATTTCTGAGGCAGTTTGTATACTTTAACAATAATCTTTTTACCAACAACATTATAATCGCCCAAACTCATTGTAAAATAATTTGGAAAATCACTCTCTTTGGGCCATTTAAAATTTATATTACTTAGAATGGCATCATCCACAAGGTAAACACTATCGTTCTCTATAACAGAATACCTATAATATCTTAGGCTGTCTTTGTGGATCCTCATTTCCAGATGTATCTTTTTTGCCTCTCCAAGAAAAACATTATTTTTTAGTGAATCACTCGACTCAGGATTACTAAAAGAAATCCATTTGGTTCTTTCATCAACCCGAAGCAATACAGAACAGTTTGAATGCGGTCTGGAAATTCCATAATACGTTGGATTACCATTGGCTTCACTTAAGAAAGCATCTTTTTTTTTCTGTCCAAATGAGTATAGCGATGAACAAAGGAGAAGGAAGTAAATTATTCTTTTCATGCGTTTAATTTTCCATAAACATCCCGTAAAAAATCTGCTCAGGAAACATTAAAACAGGATATGGATTAGATAAACTAGTAAAAGATGGGATTGGGACAGGATTTATATTTGGGAGTAGTTAATTAGCTGAATAAGTAAAACCAAACAATAGTGATTTAGTTTATGGGTGTTAACTAACGTTTGTCAGTCTGAGCGGAGTCAAAGACTATTGCGACGAGTTTCACACGAAAAAAAAGATCCTTCGTTGCACTTAGGATGACAACTTTTTAATTATCCCCCTGCTTTTTTCACTTTATAACCATCTTTTTGCAAAATGCCCATCACTTTATCACGAACGTCACCCTGGATCATGATTTCGCCATCTTTAACTGAACCACCAACCCCACATTTGGTCTTCAGCATTTTACCCAATACTTCTAAATCTTCTGAGCGGCCCCTGAAACCTGTAATCAACGTTACTGCTTTACCGCCACGGTTCTTTTTGTCAAGCATTACCCTTAAATCCTGCTGGTTGTTCGGCGAGGTAACGGTATCATCAACTTCTTCTTCGTATTCGAATTCAGGATTGGTAGAATACATAATTCCACCAAGATCGCTTAAACTGTTTTTCTTTGGTTTCATGCTTATAATGTAATATGGGAGATGTAAAATGGATGAGGGTTAGTTTGTTGGGTTAATTGTTTAATTGACGCCCGACTCCAAACACCAAACGCTCAACTCTAAATTGGTCAATGGTTGATAGTTTTATGGCTCATGGTTAATAGTCAGATCGGCTCCAAACTCCAAACCCTCAACTCCAAACTAAACTATGGAACAATCACTTTTAACGAGAGTGGATTAATAACTGCTTCAATCTCAACGCCCATTTGCAAAGGCTCTCCATCTACGTGCACCGCTCCTGCCGTTTCCCTTATAATTTTAATATTTTTTCCTTTAATAATTTCAATCATATCAGAGCTTTCTGCTTTGCCCCTTAACATCACATAACCTAAAACAGGCAATTTTATTATCGGGAAGGGTTTAATAATGCAAACATCCAGCAATCCGTCCTTTACCGAAGCATTTGGTGCGATGTAAACATCGTTTCCATACTGCGATGAATTGGCAATGCTGATGGCGAAGGCTTTTCTGGTATATTCAGTCCCGTCGATATTCAAATTATACGTTTGCGCCTTATAGTTAAAAACCTCTTTAAAACCCAGTTTTACATAACCTGATAATCCGCGTTTTTTGTCTTTCGAAAAAACAGAACTCAGGTGGGCATCAAATCCCATTCCAGCCAAATTGAAAAAACACTTTTTGTTAAACTCAGCCGTATCAATTTCATCAATCTTAAAATTATTGATAATAGATAGCGCATATCTTAAGTTTTTGGAAATACTTAAAAAGCGGGCAAGTCCATTGCCCGATCCCAAGGGCAAAATCCCTAAAATTTTATTGTGCTTTAACACTTTTGTAGCTACTTCATTTATGGTACCATCGCCACCTGCAGCTATAATTACATCAAAGTTTTTGGTAGCGGCTTCATCAGCCAGTTCGCCGGCATGACCAACATATTCGCTAAAAACGAAATTGGGACTAAACTTTTCCTTATCCAGGTATTTGTCGATAAAATCTGGAATACGCAGTTTTCCCCTCCCACCAGAGATAGGGTTTATGATAAAGAGGATATTGATCTTTGTGTGCAAAGTGTAAGATTGAGTGCACAAAATAATCTATAATTTTTGAAATAAAGAAAATATGCTAATTTTGCGGCAGTAAAAAAGTGGATTGATTTGCTATCCCGATACCACGGGACCGGATTGCAACCACTTAAAAAAATTGCTAATGCCTCCTTTCAATCATTTCAACACCTGTTTCCAAGGGGTTTGGCAATTGTAAATTTGTTTATTTATCATTAATTATTTAATAAATGTCATATTTATTTACATCAGAATCTGTTTCTGAAGGTCACCCAGATAAAATCGCCGATCAAATTTCGGATGCGTTAATTGATAATTTTTTGGCTTTCGATCCAGAATCAAAAGTAGCTTGCGAAACTTTGGTTACAACGGGTCAGGTTATTTTAGCGGGTGAGGTAAAATCTAAAACATATTTAGATGTACAACAGATTGCACGTGATGTAATCAAGAAAATTGGTTACACCAAAAGCGAATACATGTTTGAGGCCAACTCTTGCGGTATTTTATCAGCCATACACGAGCAGTCGCAGGATATTAATCAAGGTGTAGATAGAAGTAGTAAAGAAGAACAAGGTGCAGGCGATCAAGGTATGATGTTTGGTTATGCAACCAACGAAACTGAAGATTACATGCCATTGGCATTAAACCTTTCTCATAAATTATTACAGGAACTGGCTGTTTTACGTCGTGAAAATAACGAAATTACTTATTTACGCCCGGATGCAAAAAGCCAGGTAACTTTAGAGTATGATGATAACAACAAACCGGTTCGCATCGATGCCATTGTGATTTCTACACAGCACGACGATTTTGATGAAGAAGCTGCAATGTTGGCTAAAATCAAAACTGATCTGGTAAACATCCTGATTCCAAGAATCATCAAAAACAATCCGGCTTACGCACATTTATTTAACGATAAAATTGAGTACCACATTAATCCAACCGGTAAATTTGTAATTGGCGGTCCGCATGGTGATACGGGCTTGACCGGCAGAAAAATCATTGTTGATACTTACGGTGGTAAAGGTGCCCATGGTGGTGGAGCTTTCTCTGGTAAAGATCCAAGTAAAGTAGATAGAAGTGCAGCGTATGCTACCCGTCACATCGCTAAAAACTTAGTGGCTGCCGGTATTGCTGACGAAATTTTGGTTCAGGTATCATACGCTATCGGTGTTGCAAAGCCAATGGGTATTTACATCAATACTTACGGAACGGGTAAAGTAGGTAAAACTGATGGCGAGATTGCTAAAATTGTAGAATCGATTTTCGATATGCGTCCTTACTTTATTGAGCAACGTTTAAAATTAAGAAACCCAATTTATAGCGAAACTGCTGCTTACGGACACATGGGCCGTACACCTGAAACGGTTACCAAAACTTTCAGAACACCAAATGGTGAAGAAAAAACGGTTACCGTTGATTTGTTTACCTGGGAGAAATTAGATTATGTAGATCAGGTTAAAGCTGCTTTCGGCATTTAATCAATCAAATAAATTTTTAGAAAAGGCGTTTTGCAGTATTGCAGAACGCCTTTTTTATTTCGCTAAACCTACGAAGTTTACATGTGCCCTATCCTACGTTTGGCGGTTCACCAAACAGTAGAAAAATCATTGATATTTTTTTGAAAAGCAGGGTTCTGCATCCATCGGCACCGAAAGCCCTGCCATCCGCTTTACCTCTCTGCGTTCGGTGTCCGCTCCTGTCAGGTTTATTTTACCTGGGTTCGGTGCTGACAGGCCAAACTGAAGAAGTTCGTTTAGCTCAAGCCCGGCCCAACTTCCGTAAGTTTTTCTGGCTCACCTGCTCAACCTAACATAGTTGCAAAAACCTAACCTATCTAAACCTGATTGACGCGGGTAGCGCCCGATTTTTTTCTAATCGGGACTACAAACAAAAAGCAGGACTGACATTAAAAAAAGCTAATGAACCTGCTTTCCAAAAACAATACAAATAATTACCCGCTTATCTTCCGATAGCTACAAGACAATTGAAAATACTAATTTCTACCTGTAAATAAATCCGATAGCTATCTAATCAGGGCGACGGAACCACAACTTATAAGGTTAAAATAAGTAGCATTAAAGGTTGTTATTTTTCATAAACGACAACTCTTTCCCGGCGAAATGATCATCGTCTATGCTGTAAGATTTAATATCTGCAATTTTCATTTCATCAACTGCATCTACAAAATTCTGGAATTTAGCTGTTTTACCCGGTTTGATGATCACGATCATATACTTTGATGGATTGTTCTGATGGGTAGCTGCCACCAATAGCTTATTCGAAGCAATTTCCTTTTGGAGACTTGCCATAGGGATCACTTTCATGTTGGCTTTTTCAATAGTCCCCATATAAGAAACGGCCTTGTTATCTTTACCCAGTACAATGGTCATGGTGCGCGATTCGGGATAATTTGCTGTTATATTAATATCCGTTTTATCTGGCTTAGCAATATCTGCAGCATTTAATTGGCTCAACGTTGTGGTGAGCATAAAAAATGTGGTTAATAAGAACATCAGGTCTACCATTGCAGTAAGATCTACCTTTGGTGTTGCTTTTTTGGATCTTCCCTTTACAGCCTTGCGGCTTTGAGATTCGTTTAGAGTTGCCATAATGATGAGGTTTTTTAATGATGATGACAACCTTGATCAAATTGCATAAAAAAGCGGCTAAAAATTTAACCGCCTAAGAAAGGTCTTTGCGAAGAGGAACGACGAAGCAATCTTACAACTACGGGTTTATAGCTACCGCATTAAGATTGCTTCCCCGAAATGTCGGGACAGGCTCCTGGCTGAAAAAAGCCTTCTCAGCAATGACGATTATTCTAATACAAATTATTTTACTGCTTCAATAACACCACAACCCACTCTTGGTCCGGAGTTGCCGGTAGGTTGTGTGGTATAATCATCTGTACCGCCATGTACAATAATTCCACGACCGATAATATTTTTAATATCGCCATCTTTTATGCTCCATCTATCGGTAGTAACCGAAAGGGTGGCATGTCCTTTACTATCTAACATGATATTGCCAATATCGCCACTGTGGTAAGCTGCAGATCCCCATTTTCCATGTGCTTCTTTTGTTGGATTCCAGTGGCCATGTGTATTTTCGCCCATATTGCCGCAATCGCCATGCTCGTGAAAGTGGACGGCAACATTGCTATCAGCACGTGCAGCAAAATTCATCTCGATATCCATCTTAATTTTCCCATCGCTCAATTCGTAAAATTTTGCTGTTCCAATGGTTTTGGTATTATCAGCCGTTTCGGTTAATGTTGCCTGGGCAATTTCTTTGTCGGTTTTGGTACAGGCACTTACAAATGCAAGGCCTGCAATGGCTGCGCTTAAAAAATATTTTTTCATTTTATTAAAATTTAGTTTACATACTAAACACATTGACAATCATTTAGTTTGTCTTAAAAAGAATGATAGCAAAACCATTTCGAATGCCACTTGTTTAATCAGTATAAAATCGTATAACTATGGAACAGCCAACTGCAATGAACACTTTGAGTCAAATTTTAGAGAAATTGAGGCTGAAAGGAAAAGATAACGAACTAAAAATGTCTGATCACGGTAAAATGCAAAGTAAATCGTTGGGTAAAATTTACAAACCTGAGGATTTAACTATTGTTAAAACCTACCGCTTTGAAGGAGATTCAGACCCTGCTGATAACTCTGTATTGTATCTTCTAGAAGATCAGGATAAAAATATTGGATATATACTAGATGCTTATGGCATCTATTCGGATAACGACGGGCCATCTTTTGACGATTTTTTAAAAAAGATCCCAACTGAAAACAGAGACGAGCAGGAATTATTCAGTTAATAACCTAAGATGATATAGGGAGAAGCAGCGTAATCTGATTCTCCCTTTTTTTATTTTAAAATATTAGCGGATTATAATTCCCTAATTTTGCGCCTCATTTACGAGCCCCAGATGAAAAGCAAAATCAATATTCCACCAATACCTGCTGTTTTACTATCCATTATTAGTGTGCAATGTGGGGCGGCAATTGCAAAAGGGCTTTTTCCACAAATTGGGGCTGCTGCAACAGCATCTTTACGGATCGGCTTATCTGCGGTAATCTTACTAATTGCCTTTAGACCAAACCTATTTAAATTTAATACTAAACAATGGAAATACGTGATCCTGTACGGTGTGTGTTTAGGAGTAATGAATATGGTTTTTTATATGGCCATCGCAAGAATTCCAATCGGTTTAGGAGTAACGTTAGAATTCGTTGGACCTTTAGGACTAGCCATTTTCGGATCGAAGAAACCTGTTGATTTTCTGTGGGTGGTACTTGCTGCTACCGGTATTGTATTGATTACACCATGGACAGGCACAGGACTTAATTTAGCTGGTGTATTGCTGGCACTATTGGCCGGCGTTTTCTGGGCAGGCTATATTATTTTGGGAGGTAGAATTTCAAAAATAATGAAGGGTGGCGATGCCGTTGCTATCGGGATGTTATTTGCTGCAATAGTCATTTTACCCTTTGGTATTTATGGTGGCGGTTTAAGCACGCTGAACCCGAAATTATTGGGTTTAGGAGCAGCACTTGCGCTGCTATCAAGCGCTATTCCCTTCACCCTGGAAATGAGAGTCCTTAAGCAGCTTCCTGCCCGGACTTTCAGTATTTTAATGAGTTTAGAGCCCGCTATGGCCTCATTGGCCGCACTCGTTTTTTTACAAGAATACCTCACATTAAAAGAGTGTTTTGCCGTGGCTTTTGTTGTAATTGCTTCAGTAGGCTCCTCGCTAACAGCTAAGGCACACCAAAAGTAATTAGGCCAGTTTTTCTGTTTTATAGATGACGATATCAGCGGTCAACCGATCAGCTTTTGCTACAAAGGCTAAAATATATGGCTGCTGATTGTGCAGATCTAAACCTGCCTGATCTTTCCATTCTTCCTGAAAAACAAAGGTTAAATCATCGGCAGCTTCGTGCAGGTCGTATTGGATACAGGCTTCTTCTTTTCTCGAATTGGTTACCATATCCAGTAAAACCTCTCTTAACGGATTTACCGTTTCCGGTTTACTCTTAACTATTGCTGTTAAATAAATGCTCATATATTGCTGTATTTAAAAAAATTTGGGTTAAATGTTCCTGGTATAATTGAAGTGCACTCCTAATATCCGCATTCTTTTCCACATCATGAAAATGGATACCATCTATTCGTTCCATTCCGGTAAAGGCATTCATTCTGTGGAAACCGAACAAGACGCCTTCATCCACACTGGTTTCCATAAAAAATTCTCCAGGCAGCGTAAAAGCCTCTTTTGGTGCATTCCATGATGATGTGACCATATATTTCCGTCCGTGCAGCATGCCGCCTGTACCATAATTTATGGTTGGATGATCCGCCTTACGTCCGTCACTAACGTAAATTCCTTTTTTATGACCTTCGGTAAATACCACATCGATATATTTTTTAAATCCATGTGGCAACTGGAACCACCAGATTGGGGTATGGTAAATTACAATATCCGCCCAAACATATTTCTCCACCTCTTCCTTGGGATTATAATCGTGGTTGATATTGGTTGTTTTTACTTGATATTCTTTCATTGAAGTAAAAAAATCGACAGTTGCATTAGCTATTGTCTCGTTAAACCTGCCACCAGAATGACCAAATTTTTGTCCTCCGTTAATAATGAATATTTTTGTCATTTCCTTTTTTTCTATTTGATAGCACAAAATTACAGCGCTTTTATCTATTATTAAAACAAGTTAATTCATAGCTTTGTATCAGAATTATAATACATCAGTTATGGTTAATTTAGAATGGTATAGAAGTTTTAAGGCGATTTATAAAACAGGAACTTTAACTGGTGCAGCAGAAAATCTGTTTATATCGCAACCTGGGGTGAGTTTGCATTTAAGTTCTTTAGAAAGTTATGTTGGCTACAAGCTGTTCGAGCGAACCGGCAGAAAAATGATCCCTACCGAAAAAGGAAAAGTATTGTATAATTTTATCGTAGAACCTTTGACTAAACTGGAGGATGCAGAAAAACATTTCCAGAAAAGTACGGAAAAACATACGCCAACAATTAGTGTAGGCATGTGTTTCGAAACTTTTCAGATTACGCTCGAGCAATATATTTCTACCCTTCCGTTTAATGTAATTATCCGTTTTGGCGAATATCCCGAAATGCTCGATCAACTGGACAAAGGCATTTTAGACCTCATTATTACCCCACAAAAAGGGAACTCGCCAAATGTGGAACATGAAGCATTTTCTTCCGAAAACATCGTTTTAGTAGGTGGAATAGAAACTGACGGAAGCACTTTTGATTCGTTAGTTAAAAAGAAAGATCTGGCAGGAATGGAAGCCTGGTTAAAAAAGCAAAAATGGTATGGTACGGCGGGCGATATGGAACACCTGTTACGTTTCTGGCAGCTTAACTTTGGCAAGCATGCCGATTTTCGCCCAAACTACATTGTACCTAATCTCAATTCAATTGTCCGTTGCTTATCTGGTGGAAAAGGCCTGGCAATTATCCCCGATTTTCTTTGCAAAAAAGAAGTTGAAGAGAGAAAAATAAAGGTTATTTGGGAAGGTACCTCAAAGCTCACCAATACTTTATACTTTGGTTGTAGAAAAAATACGCAGTATGCATCAGAAATTCACATAATCAAAAACCTTTTTAAAGAGGTTATGGTTAGTATATAGTTTTTATTGAAAATAATCCTGATTAGGTCTATTTTGAAACTTAAGTAAAATAATTATTTTAGATCACGTCCTAAAATTCCAGAATGAGTCAGTCCAGTCCGCTTTTAAGTAATGATCAACTAATAGAAGTTTTTAATCACACCCATACCGCAACGGCTGTTCACGTTGGAGAAACGGCCATTATACAGGCTGCAAATGATGCAATGCTCCGTATTTGGGGTAAAGACAGGCGTGTGATCGGAAAATCACTTGAAGATGCCCTGCCTGAATTAAAAGGCCAACCTTTTATTGAGATGTTCAGAAAAGTTTGGTTAGAAGGCCTTGTGATTTCGGGAAGGGATACTGCTGCCGACATTCTTATTGACGGTGAGCTGAAGACCTTTTATTTTGATTTTGAATATCGGGCCATAAAAAACGACGAAGGCAAGACCATCTGTATTCTACATACTGCCGTTGATGTAAGCGAGCGGGTACTGAGGAAAGAAGCGATAGAAAGGGAGCAAGAGAAGGATGAAGCATTACAGCGCGAACAGGTACTGAACGAGGAGCTTGCGGCCACAGTAGAAGAACTTGCGGCTACCAATGAAGAACTGGTGGCCACGAATGAAGAATTACAGGAAACGCAAGAAACCTTACATGTTTTAAATAATGAACTCGAATTAAGGGTTGTAGAACGGTTTAACCAGCTTTCGGAAAGCGAAAAACGCTTTAAAACCATGGCCGAGGGAACTGACATTTTTATTGCCGTTGGTGATGAGCATGGAAATGCGATTTATTTTAATAAACCCTGGGCTACCTTAACTGGCAGATCAATGAAGGATCTGCTTGCTTTTGGCTGGGCTGATCTGATCCACCCTGAAGACCGCGATAGGTATTTAAATATTTACCTTTCAGCCCTGGCAGAGAAAAAACCATTTACAGGCGAATTTAGAATCCAGACCAAAAAAGGTGATTACCGATGGTTGCTTGCCAATGGTCCACCGCGTTTCCATGCCGATGGATCTTTTGCCGGCTATATCAGCTCATGTATTGATATTACCGAAAGAAAATTAATCGAATTGGAGCGGTTAAATTTAAATAAGCTCATCGAAGCCAGTTCAGAGTTTATCGCTTTAGTCGGTTTAGATATGTCTATCCAATATTTGAACCCTGCAGCATTAAGAAAATTAGGCTGGGTTAACATTACGAACAGAAATATAGTAGAATGTGTTTTCCCTGCAGACAGACCGGCCGCCCAAAAGCTTTTACCCGGAGTTTTGCAGGGCATCAATTTTAAACAGGAAATCCGCTTCTGGAATGAAAAAACAGGAAATCCCTTTTGGATCGAATGGAATGGATTCGCTATAAAAGATCAGGAAACAGATAAAATAACCGCGATTGCTACGGTAAGTCCGGATATTACGGAACGAAAACTTTATCAGGAAGAGCTTCAGGATATCAATATCGAAATGGCGGCCGCAAATGAGGAACTGGCCACTACAAACGAAGAACTCGCTCAAACACATGAAGACCTGATCCAATATACCAAAAAATTAGCCGATAGTGAAGAAAGGCTACTTCAGGCCATTGATACCGGCAGAATGGGTACCTGGAGTATCGACCCAAAAACACTGGAAATTACCGTGTCGGGATTTGTTAAAAATTTACTCGGATTGCCACCAGATGAGCCTGCTAAAATGGATGTCATCATGAGCGCAGTCAATCCCGATTATCATGATATATTGAATGCGGTTTTAGCAAACGCCCTAAAGAATCATGCATCAAGTGATAATGAATATCCAATAAATAATTTAATTACTGGCGAAGAAAAATGGGTTAGAGCAACCGGGAGGGTATTTGCAGACCAGCATGGTAATGCGACAGAATATTCAGGTCTTTTTATTGATATCACGGAGCAAAAACTAGATGAGCTTCGAAAAAATGATTTTATCGGAATGGTGAGTCATGAATTAAAAACGCCATTAACAGCCATTAATGGCTTTGTTCAGGTTTTGCAGCGTAAGGCTAAAAAAGATCAGGACAATTATGCAATGATTGCTCTGGAAAAAACACATAGCCAGATCAGAAAGATGACCACCATGATCAATGGTTTCTTAAATGTATCACGTTTGGAATCGGGTAAGCTGCTTATCGAAAAAATTAACTTTAACTTAGATGAGTTGCTGAAAGAAACCGTCGAAGAAACTTATATCTCACAATCTTCGCATCAAATTATATTAAATCCGACCTGCGAAGTCAACATTAATGCCGATCGGGATAAAATCGGGAATGTGATTTCTAACCTGATCAGTAACGGAATAAAATACTCCGATAATGGAACGCGCATCGAAATAACCTGTAAACTACGTGATGCTGAGGTTGAAATTCAGATTAAAGATGAGGGAATAGGCATAAAACCTGAAGATATCGATAGACTTTTTGAACGTTATTACCGGGTAAAGGGTAACCATACGATCTCAGGTTTTGGCATCGGACTTTATTTAAGTGCCGAAATTATTGAGCGGCATGGTGGCAGGATATGGGCTGAAAGTGAAGAAGGTAAAGGCTCTGTGTTTCATTTTACTTTGCCTTTAAGGTAATTTATCACGGTTTTTTACCGCAAAGATCACTAAGGTTTTCGCAAGGGGGCGCAGAGGTTTTTCAAGAAAAGCGATTAATTTCGAGGCTAATGAGCCAACCCTTCGACTACGCTCAGGGTGACAATACGTGGAGGGTATTCCGTGTTTTATATATTGCCGTGGCTAAACAAAGAGAGATCTGTCATTCTGAGTGCAACGAAGAATCTTTCTTGTTAGCGCTAATTTAAGGTAAGTATCTGCGGTATTTTAACCGCTCCCTAGTAACGTCATTCGAGCGAATTGCAACTTAGTCGAGAACCCGAAGGCTCTGCGCAGCAAAATTTGTCTCGAGATAGATCTCTCCATTTCGCTTTGCTCCAGTCGAGATGACGATATTAGCGAAGCGTAATTGTGACGATTATAATTATCATATCCCCAAACCATCCAAAACCTCTTCATTAACCAAGTTAGGCAATGTAACTTTCAAAGTACCCGTGCGTTCCATTTCGCGTTCAATGGCAAAACGGGCTTCCTGATTACGAGCCCAGCTTCTTCGGGCAATACCATTGTTTACATCATAAAAAAGCATATTCTGCAGTTTTTCAGCAGCTTGTTCGGTTCCATCAAGCACCATTCCGAAACCACCGTTTATCACTTCGCCCCAACCTACGCCACCTCCGTTGTGGATCGAAACCCAGGTTGCACCCCTAAAACTATCGCCAATCACATTATGGATGGCCATATCGGCGGTAAACCTGCTTCCGTCGTAGATATTGCTCGTTTCCCTGAAAGGCGAATCTGTTCCACTTACATCGTGATGATCCCTGCCTAAAATTACGGGGGCTGATAATTCGCCGGTTTTAATGGCGTCATTAAATCGCAGTGCAATTTTTGCACGACCTTCGGCATCAGCATATAAAATGCGGGCCTTTGAGCCCACCACCAACCTGTTTTCTTTAGCTGCTGTAATCCAGTTAATATTATCCTGTAATTGCTGCTGTATTTCTGAGGGCGCAGTAAGTTTAATTTCTTCCATTACTTCTTTCGCCACGCGATCTGTTAAATCGAGATCCTTTTCATCGCCAGAGGCACAAACCCACCTAAAGGGACCAAAACCATAATCGAAACACAAGGGGCCCAAAATATCTTCTACATAAGACGGATACCTAAAATCGATACCATTTTCCGACATCACATCGGCACCTGCCCTACTGCATTCCAGTAAAAAGGCATTTCCATAATCGAAAAAGTAGGTGCCTTTAGCAGTATGTTGATTAACGCTGGCGGCATGTCTTTTTAATGAAGCCTGTACGTCAAGTTTAAATTGTTCAGCCGCATTGGCTATCATTTCATTGGCTTCTTCAAAATTTAAACCTGCAGGATAATAGCCCCCGGAGTAAGGATTATGAAGCGAAGTTTGGTCAGAACCAATCGCAACCTCAATATTTACCTGATCAAAACGTTCCCAAACATCGACCACATTACCAATGTATGCTAATGAGACTGTTTGTTTTTCACGTTGGGCCAATAAAACCCTTTTTACCAGTTCATCTAAATTATCAATCAGCTCATCTACCCAACCTTGCTGATGCCTTTTGCTGGCCGCTTTCGGATTCACTTCGGCACATACCGTAATACAGCCCACAAGATTACCAGCTTTGGTTTGAGCGCCACTCATACCACCCAAACCGGCCGTAAGGAAAATTTTACCGGCAGTATCTTTTCCATAAAAACCTTTTTTACGGAAAGCATTCATTAAGGTAATCGCCGTGCCATGAACAATGCCCTGGGGGCCGATATACATGTACGATCCAGCGGTCATCTGTCCATATTGGGTTACTCCTAAGGCATTAAATTTTTCAAGATCTTCAGGCGAAGAATAATTCGGCACCATCATGCCATTGGCAACCACTACCCTTGGCGCAGCCGTACTGGAAGGAAATAATCCCTGAGGATGTCCACTGTAAATATTCAGCGTTTGCTGATCAGTCATTGTGGCAAGGTATTGCATGGTGAGTAAATATTGCGCCCAATTTTGGAACACACTGCCATTACCACCATAGGTAATCAGTTCTTCAGGGTGCTGTGCTATGGCCTGATCCAAATTATTCTGGATCATGAGCATAATGGCGGCAGCATGTGGCGTACGACAAGGATACTCGCTTATTGGCCGTGCATAAATGGCATAATCCGGCATAAAACGGTACATGTAAATGTGTCCGTAGTTTTCCAGTTCACTTAAAAACTCTTGCGCAAGCTCCTGGTGCCATGCTTCGGGGAAATAACGCAGTGCATTTTTAATGCTCAGTTTTTTTTCCGCAGCATTTAACACCGCTCTCCTTACCGGAGCATGGCTTAATTGCGCATTTCTTATTTTTTTTGCGGGTAAAACCGAAGGAATACCTGCCAATAGCTGTGCTTTAAAATCCATTTCCTGTAATTTTAACTCTTAATTAAATCCTGTTCTGCTTTGATTGCAGCGGCAACAATTTTCCCCTGCTGAACCATTTGGATGGCATTTTCCATCCTATCGTACATGATCTGGTCTTCTTCAAAATGATCAATTTCGGTGCGGACAAAATCGTGCACTGCAGCCAATATTTTTCCTGGTTTCAATGGATAGTGGTAATCAACAGCCTGTGCAGCACAGAACAACTCGATACCAAGGATTTTTTCTACATTTTCGATTACCTGTAAGGCTTTACGCCCACTGATGGAGCCCATGCTTACATGATCTTCCTGACCAAGCGAGGTTGGAATACTGTCGGCACTGGCCGGGAAACAAAGTCCTTTATTCTCGCTTGCCAGAGCTGCCGAGGTATATTGAACAATCATAAAACCCGAATTTAATCCGGTTTCTTTCATCAGCAATTTCGGCACACCAGGCGTATTTCCTTCTAAAGAGAGGTAAATCCTTCTATCGCTGATGTTTCCGATTTCTGAAGCGGCTAAACAGGCATAATCAAGTGGTAAAGCCAATGGCTGACCATGGAAATTACCTCCGCTGATGGTTAAATCATCAGTAAATATGACCGGATTATCGGTTACCGAATTGAGTTCGATTTCTAAAGCTTCTTTTAAATGCATCCATGCCGCTCTGGAAGCCCCATGCACCTGAGGGATGCATCTTAATGAATAGGGATCCTGTACTTTAGCGCAATTGGCATGCGATTCCATGATTTCAGAACCTTGCAAAAGTTTTCGAACCTGTTCTGCCACGGCAATATTTGCCGGGTAAGGCCTTAACTGATGGAGCTTTGGATGAAAAGGTTTTTCTGATCCCTGTAAGCCTTCAATCATTAATGCGGCAATAATATCAGCAGAATTGAGCACATTTTCCAAACGCTGTACTACTTTAACGGCATGCGCTGCAATAAACTGCGTCCCGTTAATTAAAGCCAGACCTTCTTTGGGACCTAATTGTAAAGGCTGTATCTCATGTTCTTTTAAAAGTTGAGCTGTGGCAATAATTTCGCCTTTATAATGCACCTTACCTAAACCGATTAAGGGCAAAAATAGATGTGATAATGGAGCTAAGTCGCCGGAAGCACCAACAGAACCTTGTTTTGGCACTACTGGTGTAGCGCCGGTTTCTAAAAACAAGATCATCCGGTCTAGCGTTTCGATTTTGATGCCTGAATAGCCCTGTGCTAATGCCTGCAGTTTTAAAACGAGCATCAGTTTTGATATTTCGCTATCTATCGGTTCGCCTACGCCAACAGCATGACTCTTTAAAATATTCTCCTGTAATTTACGGGTATCAACGGCCGAAATCATGGAAGTACATAAGGGACCGAAACCAGTATTGATACCATAAACTGCTTTACCTGAAACCGCAATCCGCTCCACCACCCTACTGCTTTCGAGCACTTTTGCCCGGGTGCTTTCGCTTAATGTGCCTTTCACTTCACCATTGCTGATGGCCAAAGCCAGGTTAGCCGTTAAATGATCTGTACCGTAATTAAAAATCTGTTGCCCACTCATATTGTAAAGGTTTTAAACAAAAATAAGCGCTATATTTGATACCTATAAATACCAATTACATCATCATGTAATAACCATGAGTTATCAGATAGAACTAAGGCACTTAAAATATTTTCAGGTTTTGGCGGAGGAACTGAAATTTAGAAAAGCTGCCGACCGCCTGTTTATTTCCCAACCGGGATTAAGCCGGCAGATTAAACAAATGGAAGAAATTTTTAACGCTCCACTCTTTGATCGGGATAAGAAAAAAGTAACACTTACCGAAGCTGGCCTTTACCTTAAAGATGAAGTAGATTTTCTATTCAGCCATATCGAGAACATCAAAAAACAGTTAACCAATATTACAGAAGGCAAACAAGGTGAACTACGGATTGGATTTTTAGGCTCTGCAGCACAAAAAATTGTACCGGAAGTTATTTTTAAGCTAAACAAAGATTTTCCAGAGATCAGAACCAATCTGGATGAAATGCCTAATAAACTACAGATCGAATTACTGGAAAAAGACATGCTTGATATGGGTTTTGTGCGGATGCAGCAGTTTAAACCGGGCATTTCTAAACACATGATCCATCAGGATACTTTCTCGCTGGTGTTGCCTAAAAGTCATCCGATAAAAATGGCAAGTTTTGAAGCGGTAAAAAAACTCGGAGATGAGCCTTTCATTTTTTTCTC
Source organism: Pedobacter sp. KBS0701 (assembly GCF_005938645.2). Lineage (NCBI taxonomy): Bacteria > Pseudomonadati > Bacteroidota > Sphingobacteriia > Sphingobacteriales > Sphingobacteriaceae > Pedobacter > Pedobacter sp. KBS0701. The sequence continues at coordinate 5,654,917 of NZ_CP042171.1, read as the reverse complement.
AAGCGATGACAGTCCATTCTATTACGACCTGATGATGAGTATATGTGAAGACCATGGCTTTAAACCCAAAACCTACCACAAATCAGTTAATGCGCTCACGATTTACAAACTGGTAGAAGAAGGTTTGGGCATAGCCATTGTGCCCACGGGACTGCAATATGGCTATCAGGAAAACGTGAAGTTTGTAGAACTCACGCACATTCCGCAAAGAACAGAGCTTTATATGATCTGGAAAGAATCTAACCGGAACCCGGCATTAAAAAATGTGATTAAAATGTTGTTGAAGGATTCAAAGAAGAGTTGAAACTTATCCAATTCAATAGTCCCAAGATCAAAACCAGAAATTGCTTCAAAAATTAAACTTTCAATCACATGTTGGCGTTCCAATTTGAAGATGCTTTCTTGTTTCTATTAATTTTAATGTAATCACTACTTTTTTACAGCTATTTTTTCTAATAAGGATTATTTTTTTAGCCTAAGCATATCTTCAATAATCTTATATACCACCGGACTCAGATTAAATTCAAAAAAGACATCTTTTCCTTCTGCAGTTATCGAAACCTTACCATCCTGAACTAATATATTATCAACTTTTTTTTTACTGTATTCGGGTTTATTTCTTATTAAATAGCAAGTATTATTTTCGGATATAAGTCTCAATGAATCGATCAATTGATAATCTTTTGTCTTACTTACATATAAATGCGTGAGTACATCCTGTTCAAAGTATAGATCTACTTTATCCAAATCATTATCTGGGATAATTGATTCATTTAAATTATTGATGATTTCGAAAGCATATTTACATGTATCAAAATTACTACTTACGGTATAAGCAATTGCTTTGTTTTTATAATTAATATCGAATTCAATTTGCGTGAATGCTTCATTTATTTTAAAATTTTCAACATCTGTTAAACGGGATTCTCCATCTGGATTCATGTCTAATTGAAATTGTCTTTTTTTAAAATTGTAACTAAATTTTACACCTGCATATAGGGTTAACTCTTCCATATTTGGGCTATAAAAAAATAACGTGTCTTTTGCTTCTATCTTCTTCATTTAATTATATTTATATTTTTTAAGTACGTCCCATGCCGCATCTGATTTAGATCTAGGATTCCCTGAGCCTTTATTTATTTTATCAATTTCAGCTTGAACCCTACCAAAATCATCGCTCTTAATTTTATAACTATCAACTGTTACATTTCCTTTAGTTACAGGAATAGTCACACTTTTTGCTCCACCTTCTGCCAATACTCCAAAAACATTTGATCTACATTTTGAACATACACCTACAGGTTTGACTCCATTATTAAAATTACCCGTAACATCTGAAATAACCACATCTTGTCCATTTAACCAACCCTTGTTAGTGAAGTCATTGAGCCCATTTATCTCTGCGTGTCCTGCTGTAGAACTACTATAAGTTCCTGTATTATTCCCTGCTGTAATAGTTGCGCTCGCTCCATTCATAAACTCGCCCCACGGCATCAATCCAAAGACATCTAACCAATAATTGCTATCTCCAACATAAGCATATAGCCTATTTCCCCCTTCCAACCCTATTGGATCTTTGCTTACATATCCCCCAATCTCTGGATCATAATACCTAAACCTATTATAATACAAGCCCGTTTCTATATCCTCATACTGCCCCTGGTACCTAAATGGCACAAAGTTTCTCTCACCGCTAAGGTTATGTATTTTTCCATAAATATCAAGTTCAGCATCCCACACTTTTTTACCGGCATCATCATAAGCTTGTACAGGTGTTCCCAAATAATCGCTTATAATAGAATAGTACTGGCCATTAACAATTTTGGCACTTGGGGTAAATTTGTTCTGATCGTACACCCATGTAATTAAATCGTTGCCAAGCGGTTCGGTTTTATCGTAGCTGAGCAATCCATCTTTATTAATCACCAGGTTAGGCCGCTCTTTTAAAGGGTAATTCCATTCGTGGAGCAGTAAATTACCATCCCATAAATAGCGGTAGATCACCCCCTCCCGGCCTTCCCCTCTTGGGGAGGAACCATAAACAATTTTGGCTTTTCTTCTGCCTAAAGCATCGTATTCGAAATGAATGATCTCGCCATGTGGATTTTTAACCGCTTTCATCATGCCATTGGCGGCCCAGGCATAAGACCAGTCACCTTCTTTCCATTCTGGTAAATCCGGTTCAGCATCTGCCAGGATATCCAGCGCTTCCGCTTTTGGGATATCGGGATTGGCCATTCCCCAGTTTAATTTTTTGCCAAATAAGCCATTATCTTCTGGTTGGGCAACTTCTTCTTTGGCCAGACCGTTAATGTTACGCTTGCTTTTTTGCACCAGGTTGCCTTTGGCATCGTAACGGTAGTACCATTGGTCATCTTTCAACAGTTTACCTCCTTTATCATAACGCCGGTCACTGCGATCAGCAGTTTTATATAAGTTCCCGGTTTCATCAGGATTTTTATATATGACTTTGCCGTCATCGCTATAACTTGCGGAAGACAGGCTGCCAAAAGTATCATATCTGTAATTGATGCTGCCGCCCGTAATGCTATTTAAGCAGCTGTTGAGTTTATCATTCGGCCCCCAGACATATTGTTTAAACGTGGTAATGGAACGACTAGCTTCAACCTTCTGACTGATTGGATGGCCTTCGTGATCATAATCGAAAGTAGCTTTTATCCCGCCGCTTAAACTGCGGCTGGTTTCCTGTCCGTTTTTATTGCGGCCAATACTTGCAGTCCATTCTGCTGATCCACCACTTTTTGCGGCAATGCCATTCAGGTAACCTATTTCATCATAATCGTATTGAATATCTGCGCCTAATGAGCTTTTTAAACTGGTTAGGTTGCCAAAAACATCATATTGGTAATTGATCTGGTAACCATCCTGTATTTCCTGGGTAACCATACCCAGTGGATTCCGCTTGAAATTAACTAAAGAAAAGTCGTTCTCTGCAGCAATAAGCAAACCGAGTTTATTGTATTGGAAAGCTTCGTAGGTACCATCTTCATAGCTGCTGTACACGAGCCGGCCGCTCAGATCGTAATTGTGGTAAATGGCCTTACCATCGGCCTGTATGGTTTTAATAACCTGCCCATCCTGATTGCGGATATATTGTTGTTCCTGTCCATCAAAGCCAATTTCTTTTACCACATCATCGTTGGCATCTCTTAAAAAGAGATATTCTTCGCCTTTTTCGTTGGTAATGGCCTTTAAGTTTTCCCATTGATCGTAGGTAAAATGTAGGGTCTGGATGTTCTGGCTGGAGGATTGACTGCTTCTTTTTTGTGTTTTTAGGCTACCCATAGGCGTATAAGCCATGTACCATTCTTCACGCCCATCAGTGGCGTAAACCGGAAGATCGTAGGCATCGTATTTGAAATGTAAGGCTTCTTCTCCAAAATCTTTTATCAGGGTAACACGGCCCATTTCATCCCGCTCCCAAATTGTAGTTTGATCACCATCAGGACTAAAACGGATCAACCGCCCATAATCATCATAAGTCCAACGGCGGCTGTTGCCTTCGCTGGAAACCGATTCGATCAGCTGGTTTAAATTGTTATAAGTCCAATGGATTTCGTGACCGTCATTATCGCGACAAAATACCGGTAATTTTTGCTCTTCGTTATAATAAAAATCGACTACCCGACTGTCTTTTTGAACATGTTTAAGCAATTGGTTCTGCCCATTATACAACCAGGTTTCGTTTGAACCGGCCGGATCACTGCGCAGAATGAGGTTATTGTTTTCATCGTAGGCATATTGATATTGCTCGCCATCTGCGGTGTGGTAAGTGGTAATATTGCCCCGATCATCATATTCGTAACCGATTACCCTTCCTTCAGGGCTCGAAACCATTTTTTCTTGATTATAGCGATCGTGCTCATACCAGGTTTCGCCACCCAAAGCATCTACTTTTTTGTACACCAGATCGTTTTCATCATAATAATAACGTTCTATTTTACCGTCGTGGTAGTACACTTCGTTATAACCTTCTTCAGGGAAATAGCTTATCGATCCGCTCATAAAACCGTCTCTGCCCTCAGTGTGGATTACGCGGCCCTCTGCGTCATAAGTCCAGAAATACGCCATGCCGTTTCGGTTGGTTCTTTTAACTACTCTATTATGGTCATCGTACTCAAAACTGATGACTTTGCCTGCCTGATCGTATACTTTGACCATGTTGCCACGCTGATCGTAATCGTAACTCACCAACAGATCGCTGGTATTTTTATAATGATAATAAACAGCAGTAATTGCCGTACCGGCTTCATTATGCTGCATTTCGAGTACACGGCCTGAGTTTTCGACAATCCGGGTTAAAAGCTGTTGTTGATAATAAAAGGTAAGCTGACTGCCATTGGTGTATTCGATATGATTGATGCGGTAGATATCACCATCTTGCCCGCCACTAAAAAGTGTATACGTATAAATATCCTGATGAATGGTAAGTACCCAGGTATTTTCATCAGGTCTTTCCATCCAGACCTTTTGTGCACGATCATATTGTTTGCCTGAATATGGCTCAATATAAGGCAAGGGCATCACCATATTTTCGGTAGGGTGACTAAAACCTACAATGCCAGCTTCATAATCCGGATAAATATAAAGATCATAATTACTGTATACCTGGTTGCCCAGCATGCCCGCATAAGGTTTATCACTACGCCATACATTGTTCCAGGCCAGTGTTTGGCCACCGGGCAATTCGAAATCGGTCCACTCGAAGAACATGGCTCCGGTAACAAAATTAACAGGTTCCAAGCCCCAATGACAAAGCTTTTTAGATATCGGGTTGTTTTTAAAAAGTCCACGTAATACCTTATTAACCCCTTTAAGTGCCCCTTTAGCTAAAGCTCCCCCCAATTTGGTTAGCCCCCTCATGATGCCAATGGCTGCAAAACGCATTAAATACTCTTTCAGTGTATAATTATGTGGTGCAAATGTACCTCCAACCAATACGGGTTTGCCGGTATTAATCTGCACGTACATGCTTAATAAATCGCTGTAAAAAGCAAAATAAGCCAATGGATTTTTCTTTAATTTACCTGGTACAGTTGGTAGCGGTTTTAAACCCATGGGTGGGCACCAGCAGGTAAGAACCTGGCCCGGATTAGATCCGCTCATTTCTGATCCCTGCCCTTTTACCGTGGTTGATCCCCAATATACTTCACCTTCGTGTGGTGAACCGGGTATGTTTACAATAAAATAAACCGGTATAGAACTAATGTGCCTGAAAGGAAGCAAAACCCCCATTACACTGGTAGTTGTGGTTGCTTTATGCCTGCCATGCACATAGATCGACCCACCCATTGGGATACTGGCCGTACCAATTAACCCCTGTGCAAATTTCGGGATAGGAATGCTGAAATGCAGGTAATCCATCGGATCGAAAACCATCCCGATAAAAGGATGTGGTAAAGGCAGTGGAATAAAACCGAATGAAGGTGGAATCGGAATGGTTGTCCAGTGAAAATCGATAGCTAGCACCACATCGAAATGCTTGCTTACATGCTGCACCGCCGTATTGGCCATTGCAGGTTTTTTGGCTTTTAAAAGCTTTAAAGGGCTTTTGGATGCAGGTGGATTACTTCCTGGTGCAACACCACCGCCACCGCCTACCGCTTTGGGTTCGGCTTTGGTTAAGCTTGCAGATAGGCTTACTGACCTATCGGTAGACATATTCGGTTTACTCGCTTTAATCTTTTTCATCTGCATTTTATTTAGGGTGATGCATCACCAATCATCCTTACGATAATGGATTGGCATGGTTAGCAGGCACTTCTGCCATTGATTTCCAATCTTCTCCATAATCCTGCTGCATCTCCAGATCTAATTTTTTCCCTTCGGGACTTTCTTCACCATATTTTTTTAACATGATCGATGCGGTATAAGCCATCGAACTTTGTCGCCTTTTTTCAATCGGCATTTTCTTTGCAATTTCAATGCATTTCAGATAATAAGCCATTGCTTTGGCAGAACCAGTTATTTTACTTTCAGAAAGCTGGCCCAACAAGCGGGTACATTCCATGGCAATAAAATCGTTCTCAATAAATTCTGCAATTTTAATCGCCTTTTCAAAATACCTTTTGGCTTCTTTCTTACCCGAATGTGCCAAAAGGAAACTACCATAACTCATGTGGATATGTGCACTTAACAGCGAACTTTCTCCAACGCGGGCCAAAGCCAGTTCGTATTGTTGCCGTGCTTCTGCCTTTTTGCTTTTTACGGCTAAGCTCTGCGCCAGCATGATCCTTGCGGCAACCACGGCCTCATGTAAACCTTGTTTTTGAGCAATTACAATTGCACGTTCCAAAACTGCATTTGCCTGTTCGTGTTTACCTTTACTTAAATAATTACTGGCCGTTAATATTTGTTGCTGGTAATCGGCTTCAGGATCGTTCTTTTCGCGGTTGGTATGCGCGGCAGCATTTTGCATCAACTGGCTTACATCAATATTGACCCTGAATTCGGTTCCCTGTTTTAATTTTTTTAATGTGCGGTGTGTATGGTGCTCGGTATATACCAGCTTAATATTTTCGTTATTTAAGGCTTTTACACAACTGCACCATTCGTTAATCCATTCAGAAAGGCCTGCTATATCAATAATTGTTGTAGGCGCAAGCTGAACGTATATTTTTTTCAACTTTAAATCAGGATAAAGGTTACAGAGCCGTTCCAATGCAATAACAGGCACATAAGCGTCTGTTCTATATTCTAGTGTATTTTCATCTGAATCAACATCCCAAATAATCCCTTTTCCGGTATCTTTCTGCCATAAATCAAAGATCTCTTTCCATTCTTTAACCAAACTTTCTCCGTAATCATTTTTACTTTGAAAAACCTGGTAATGGAGCAGAAACATATCATCTGTTCTGCTTTCTTCGGTTAACTGGTATTTAAAATAAGCCTCAAATAAATTTACCTCATGCCGCTCACCCAGGCAAAGGAAAAGTGTTTCTAATGGATACTTCCTTACTACTTGTTGCCATTGTTTATCTATTTTAAATAATTCGAGTTGTACCGGATTCATTGAGCCTTAATGTCGAAAATTAGTTTAGATTGATCGTTCCACTGCTGATATTCGTTTCACTTTCGCCGCCTACATTGATTTTTTTCGATGCAAGGTTCGCTTCAGTTTCCCCGCTCATGGAAAGCGTTTTGGTGCCGATATCCAAGGTTTGTGCTTCTATACCAATACCAGAGGTTGGTGTCCCATCTTCTGGTCCTACACCAATGCCGATACTGGTTTTGGCAGAATTCCCGATGTTCTCACCAAGGGTTAAAATGTCTTTCCCTTTGATGATAATCTTGCCGTTTTTATCCATAAAAATGCTGCTCTCGCCACATTTAATCAGGATCGATTCTTTGGTTTCGAAAACGGCTTTACCTGCTCCGTCGAGCTCGATAAAATTGCTGTCTTTATCTTTCATAACCATACCTGCCCCATCATCCATGGTTAACGTATGGCCGCTTTTAGAAGTTAAACTTTTGCTGTTATTGCTGGCACTGCCACCACTTCCGCTTTTGCCATGAAATACCGAACCCAAAACAATCGGACGAGCAATATTTCCCTCCTCAAAAGTTAGCGCTACCTGATCGCCGATTTCAGGAATAAACACAAAACCCCTGTTTTTACTTACTTTATCGCTGCTTCCTGCATCAGGGGTAATTACCCGCAGCCACTCGGTTACATCGTTGGTTTTACATTCCCATTTAAATTTCACCTTAATGCGGCCTTGCCCTTGTGGGTCGGCGTTATCAATCACATCTGCGAGTTGCATATCGGGATTTGGTTTAGTGTAATTTTTCACCGAAAGCCGTTCTGTTGTGGCTACCACTCCTTCGAAAGTATTGTAATATTTTCCAGTACCATCAATATCGTGATTAATAGTAGTGATTAAGAATTTACCCAGACTCTCCGTAGAAAATGAAAGTTCCTTTCTGATGCTCATCGTAATTTCGGCAATACTGCCAATACCCAAAGCAGCATTATCGCCACTGGCATTTACCTTTAAAAGGTTGCTGATATGTGCTTTTTCTTCGTTTTGTACATGGCTTTTAATATCATTGCTATTATCAACACGGATAAGTGCAGGTTGATTAAATGTTTTGCTGTACATGGTGTTTGATACCTGTATGGCATGTGACAGGTCTGGTGATCCATCACTAACGCCACTACTTTCGCTCTGCAACATTTCATCCTGTTTAGGGTTATAGGCAAAACGTTTGTTTTTAATCGGCGCAATTTCCATGGCATACTGCAGGTTTTGCACATCGCGGCCATAAACAAGGGCAACTTCTTTCTGATCGTCAGGCTTACCGAAATTCAGTTGTTTGCCATCATAATAAAACCATTCGTGGTATTCGCCCGAGAGTCTGTTCAGGAAATCAAAATCACTTTCGCGATATTGAATCAGGTAATCAATCGGTTCTTTTCTGACCGCGTTGGCTACGATTTTAATATCATTCGAAGGCACATCTGAAGTGGCAAGATTTACAATGCTATTTAAATCTTTATCAAGATAAGAGCCTAAATCAGGCCCGCGATCAATCAAAATGGTTGGGCTATATCCACTCACGATTAGTACACCATGATAACCATGGCTCTGCGCCAGTTCTACTTTGGTTACCAAACCAGTAAACTCTTGTAAAGCGCCAGCATCATAACCGAAAGAAGCAGTAAGGGTTTTCCCTACAAAATCGCGACTATCATTTAAGCTGATCATTCCAGGCAACCCCATCTGATCGTGGTTAAACCGCAGCTCAAAATAATGATGGGCATTAAATGCCTGCTTTAAACTGAAGGAGGCAAAATGGGTAATTGCCTTATCTTCTATATTTATTTCGGTGATTAATTTCTTTTCCATATCAACTCAATAATAGTTTATGACTACCTGAACATTCCATCGCGAAAGGTTAAAACGTTTCTTTTTCCATTAAAAACAGCCCCGTTTTTTGTTTCGTTAACCTCGGGATAGCCGATGGTTTTATCTTTAGGGTTATATTTCATGGCCAATTGGGCCATAAGTTTTTCTTTATCCTCACCTTCTTTGACGTCGGCAGAAGCAAACAACTGGTTTTTAACTGTCTTCTCGAGTTTGAATAAAGGCTTTTCAATACTAAATTCTGAATGATTGATGGTTAGTACATGGCTTACACTATAGGGTTCCGTTCCGCTCATTTGGCCATAGCCTGTAAAAAGATATGTTTTTTGAGGAGCAGTTTCTAAACTGTATATATGTTCAAAAAATGGAGTTGGACTCCCTTCGTCATCTTTATCTTTGTAAAGGTTGTTAAATGAGATTGCGGTAGGTGCATTATTTTCGTTTTTATACTGAACAATGTTCTGTACATGCCACATAGAGCCCGAATAGGGAGAAAGCCAGTAAAACACCTTAAGCTTTTTGTCATCAGCAATTAATACTTTAATTTCGTACGCTTTTAACGAGCCAAAATCATTTTCAAATGCATTTGGCTTCTCGAGCGCACTGATGAGTGCTTTAATAAAAGTTTCTTCAGCTTCAGTATTCCCATCACTGAGGTAACGCTCTCTTGAAGCAAGCATTTTAGCCGCCAATTTTTCAAGCGAGTCTGTTTCAGTAGACCCAGCACCTTTATTGCCTTGAATGACAGAATCGGCATTATATGCTGTACTTTGCCTTTTATCTTCATGTTTTGCACCGCATGAAAAGAATAGAAATACCAGAGAGAAAAATAAAATGCCTGCTATTTTCATACTATTGCCTTGGTATATTAATTAATCCCCTGTTTTCCATAGCCTTTAAAATGACGGCTGTTCCAATTTGTTTATTTATATAATCGAGGCTAAAAACATGATCTCTGGGGAAGCCTCCTTTAGTATATAGGTTAGAGCCACCCCACAGATATGGCGAATTGATGTTATTATTTTGATAAGCCTTTGCTATGCCATTATATTGCTCTAAACGCAGCAAAACCTTGGGCAAAGACCATACTGTTTCCTTATCTAAACCGCGTAATTTTAAAGCGTCAACAGCACTTTCCTCAAACGTAAATGGTGGACCATGACTAATTTTTGGCCGGTTTGCAGGGTGCTGCCTGGTAAAGCCACTTAGTGGATCGCCATTGTGCAGGTGTTTGGTAAAATCAGAATTGCTTTCCCTGTAATGTATGCAGGCAATAAAATACCATGGTATGCCCGTACTTTCAGAGAAAACACTATTATCTACAAATGTTCTGCTAAAAAAACTGTTTCCAATTTTTGGATTTCTTTTGAGGAAAAGATCGTCAGGTTCGGTTACAAAGCAGGTACTGCGATAAGTATATTCGGTTAAATTAAGCAGTTCATTTCTTACCGACTGATATCTTGATTTATTGTTTAAGATTTTATCATCAATAATCCGGTTGATCTCTGCAGATTTTAACGGAGAAATTGTACAGGAATTAAACAGCTTTATATATTCTAAATCGGTAGCCATAGGTAGCTCTTTTATCATGCCCCAAAAACAAAAAAATCGTTATTAGTGCCAGCTTAGCCGGAAACTAATAACGATTTAAATCGGATTAAGCTTTTGGCCAATCGTTTTCGTGTTCTGCATTGCCCAGTTTTAGTTTACGGGCAGATACCACAAAATTTAAAGTCATCGGGGTATTGTCGTTTACTGCGATACCCTCATTATATTGAATGATGTAGGCATCTTCAAAAGTAAGTTCCTTCATCTTTGCATCTTCTTCGCCTTTTTTGAAGGTAATGCTACCAGCCTGTGGTTTGTACTGGTTATTAACCATTGATTCGATTACTGAAGTATCTTCAGTTGATTCAATTTCGATGTGGATGGTACCACCATAAACACCTGAGGATGGACGGCCTTTCGCGTCAACATCTCTATTTAATGAAAAGCTGCACTGTAGTACATCAAATTCTTTTGATCCTAAGTTTAAACGGGTTTTGAATGCCATTGTAGTAAATTTTTAATGTTTTTAAATGAAATAGTTTTTTTAGCAAAGGGTTTGGCGTTAAGCGCATGGCGTCAGGCGTTTTATTTGCCTTAAACCTTCAACCTTCCTACCCTCAACCTCTCTTTAGGCTTTTGGCCAATCGTTGACGTGTTCAGCACTGCCTAATTTAAGCTTGCGGGCTGAAATCTGGAACTTGAGCGTCATCGGGTGATCGCCAACAATGTTTATTCCTTCGGAATATTTAACAATGTAGCCATCCTCGAAGTTAACTTCTTTCATTTTGGCATCTTCCTCTGATTTTTTGATCAGCAGGGTTCCTGTAATGGGTTTGTACTGGTTATTTACCATCGCTTCGATAATTGAGGTGTCTTCGGTTGATTCGATCTCAATATCGATGGTACCGCCGTAAACTCCGGAAGAAGGTCTTCCTTTAGCATCTACATCTCGGTTTAACGCATAGGCACAGTGAAGCACATCGTACTCCTTGCCTGAAAAGTTTAATCTAGCTTTGAAAGCCATAGTTTTAAAATTTAAAGGTTAAATAATTGGATTTTTCGTAGCCTCCGCTACATTAATTATAAACCAAATATTAAGCCAATTATTGTGTATCTCACTCATATATAACGAGTAACCGGCTCGATAAAATTTGAAAATCTTGGCTCACGCTATATAAAACGCAGATTATTACCAAGAAAAAAAATGTATTTTTTTTGAAATTAATTTCCGTCTTATTTCTACTACATACAAGAGTTCAAAGCATTGTAGCATTTTAGGGCAGGTTGTTGCTTTTTGGGGCAATTGAATTGATTACTGTCTTAATTTTTAATGTTATGGGTTAATTTTTTTGATTTCCTTACTTCCAGAAAGCTACAAGTGCCAAATAAAGAAAAGAAAGATTAAATGCCAAACATATGATTATCAAGGCATCAGCTTTTATCTGAAGTACAACAGAAATTAAATATAGAAATGCTGAAACTGGAACCGTTAACATAAATGCGAATAAAATCGGAAAAACTGGGTTTTGGCATGATCAAAAGCATTGATAAAGTTGTAGTAAAAGCCCAACATATTAAGGCCTAAAAACATAATTGCTAATATCAATAAGCTTGTATTTTCAATTATGTAATAGTTGGCTTTTGTAATTACATCAAGTACAGTTCCTAATGCATTTTTGAAAATCAATAACGGTATCCCGAAAACGGCAAATAGCACACCTATATAAACGATCCAAAAAAGTTTTTTTCGAGAACTTTTCAGTCCCACCTTCTTTGTAACTCTTAACTATGGTTTTGTTAAAGCGTGATGGCCTGAAACTGTATAAAACGATAAGGAAAAAATAAAATTCAAGCTGGAAAATGGTCAGTTGATAACCATCATTCGTGTTCCCAATCAATTTTTCATAGGCGCTTTGAATCATACAGGAATAAAATAATGAGATACGGCATACACCTAAAAAAAAGTAAAAAAATAGTATACGTGATTTTTTTGGCAATCATACCTTTTTAACATGAAAAGAGGTGATTAGGGCTAAACCTGAAGACTGACTATCAGATTTTTTTTGCAAGAATAAAAATCGGGGGGCTGCTTTATGCCCTATATTGCAGCTGTAGTTAGTAAATATTTCAATCATAACTAAATCAAATCAGTGTTAGCCAGGTCGTGTTTGAATGATACAGGTTTTCCATGAAGGGATTATCAAATAAGGCATTGGCGATGAGATAAATTGAAAAAAATATACTGACCAGCCAGAGTAAACCAAAAAACACTATACCCTAACCAAGTGCAAAACCCATCTAATTTTGATCTTTTTTATCAAGATATCTGCGAGAAGGAACAAAATAGCTGTAGGAATACTGATCACAATGCCAAATTGTGTGACTATTTTAATACGGCCTTTAACGTAATTGACTGAGCGAGATTACCGAAAATAAGAATGAAAAGTAGCGTAACAATAAGGGTTGATAATAAAAAAACGATTAAAAATTTAACCAATACCTGGATCTTATTATTTGCAACGTGTTTAGCATTTCGTTATGATCATGTTAGCTGATGTTATTTACAATTAATTGCCGAACTTATTTTAAGTTCCTTTTAAATCCGGATTTAAATGTTAAAATTCCATACATAAAAAAAAATGAAATGGTAATAATGGGTGAGCCATTTTGAGAATAATCCTCAACCACGTAACTTTATCTAGCTTTTAATACACCTCTAACTTATTGCTTCCTTTAACCCTATGCAATTCCAATCCATATTGTTTTCTTTTTCCTTCCTGATCCTTGGAGTATAAGGGAGTGACCCCATTTGATGTAATTAAACCAACTAATTTTCCATTAGGGTGGATAAACAATTTGTAATCAGTTAAGGGTTGCATGTAACCTTTCGATGAGGAGATGCGTTTCTCTAAGGATTCTAAATATTCCTTTTGCTTTTTCTCATCCATATATACTGAAACCATTTCCCTCTCGCGCGATTTTTTATACAATTGAAGATAGTCTTTATGATTTCCCTCATTAATTATATTATGAACATTTTGATAATATGCTAACACTTCAGATAATAGTTGAGCAGGATCTTCTTTAGTTAAACTTAACGAATTTGTAAAACCTTCTAGTTCATAAGGCACATCAGCATCAAATGTCCAGGTATAAACCAATGAATCTGCTGGCTTATCGATAGCGGGAAAGGAACATCTTTTCACATTTTTAACCGGGGCAGCTGCACCATTTTCTGTATAAACAATGTCAATAAAATAATCTTTTACATCTTTAGGCAATATTTTTGAATTAGGGCTTAAAGGTTTTACCACGAGCATTATATTTTGAACGCCTGATTTCGATATATATGGATTCAAATATTCAATTCCGCTAACCACTCCATTCTTCCTGTTTCTGACCATGCTTACGCCATTAAAAATGATATCGAAGCGACCACTAAAATCATAATTTGCAAAATAAGTCTTTTTCATTTTTTCTTTATATTTATAGTTACCTGCTATTTTTTCTTGCTTAGCCTCTGTACAGCTAACTACGAAAAGTAACGCGAACAATGGGATATATAATATTTGTTTCATCAAAATTGAATTTTTTTAGTTAAGTCTATTTTAGGGACTAGACTTTTAACAATGTCCGGTTCTCCATCATTATCGTTTGGATTTAAACTGGCCTTAAACCAAACTTCTAGTTTTACTCCTGAAAAATAAAAATCTATATCCACTCCCCCATCCTTAATTTCAAATGGACAGGTAAGTTTGACATAAGAACTTGCTTTTGCACCAACTCCTACTTCCGCAATCTTTTTCTTTTCATCTAAAACTCTAGCATTAGCATCTTTAACCTTCGCTAATATTTTTACCGAGGCACTGATCTCAATTTCTCCTAAAATCTTACCTTCAATACCACCACTAAAATCTAGTTTTCTATCGACAAAATTGTACTTTGCATTTGCATGTCCCTCATAAATAGGCTCTTTAGTTTTCAGATCAGTTCCCGTTTTTTTACCCACTAACTTAATTTGAGCTTTAAAACGAACCTCTATTTTATAATCAAATTCTACTCTTCCTCCGCTAAAAACATTAGCTGCCCAAGAAGCAAGATCTAAAGCATCCAATATTAGGCCCCAAGGCTTTAATTTACTGCCTAATGCAAGTATATCTAGCTTAACATTTGCTCCAATAAGAGGATCAGCAACTAATCTTCCCTCTAGTTCATAACTAATTTTGCCTGATTTTGAGCCGGCGAAGCCAATTCCTAACCCAACACCAATATTTGGAGCTTCCAGTTCGAAGCTCATTGGTAATTTTTTCAATCTACTTAAAAGGCCCGTATTTCCAGAAGTTCTAATACGATTATTTTCATTTCTAGCCTCACTTACTCCCAAATCTCCATCCAATTTATTCACAATCCATAATAGCGGAGAAAGCATTTTTCTATATTTTTCTCCCATTTCCTTTGAGAGACTAATTATATCATCTTCACCACTAACCTCACACTCTACCCCCAAAGTAAAGGAAGTTTTTCGCCCCTCCTCTACCTGACCAGCATTATTTATTATCCGCTCTCTAATATCCACTCGAGTGGCACTATTACTTGTAGTTATATTCCTTCCTTCATAAGAATCAGCATAGTGCTCAACTAACGAAGCTGTTGGCTTATAGTAGATAGGCGTTTTTATGTTATAGTTGAAATTGAATACCCATTTCATATCTGGGTATATATTTATCCTGGCAATTTGATTGGGATAACGACATGTTGTTACCGGTACAAAATAGGTTTGATAAATCTTTTCCTTATTAATTAGCTTTAAGAGATACCTGATTACCCAGATGTTTTTTACATTTTTAGAAAGCGCTCCCCCCTCAAAAGCTTCTTGTGTTCCTAAATAATCGGCGATCTTACTTTCATAAACCTTGTTATAAACATAACCCAGCTCCAAAGAAACTGTATCCTTTTCAATCTTATAATCTTCATCTGTGAGCCCCTGTACTTCTGCTACTGAAATAAGTTTAAATCTGTCCATACTGCCAGCTGGGTTTGGTAAACCTTTTGCTTGCTGATCATCTGAATATTGCTTTTTATAAGGGTCATCTGTTTTAAGCTCAGGCGCTTTTTTTCCATTATCAGGATGGTAAAACCTAAAACTACTCACTGAACTAAAATTCAACAATTGATCCATTAATCGGCCAGTAAAACCTGATGAAGGTCTCCACTGCCCAACAATATATTGCATCTTAAAAACATCTTCAGGCTTTTCATGCTTATGTCCATCATTAAGTATACCTTCACATTTGTAAGCACTTCCAATGTGCATAGACTCTTCAGGGCTTTTAGCATCCTTCTTAAATTTAGCTGTAACGGTTACTTTTGTTTTTTCTTTATCGCCGGCTACAATCTCAAAAGTATTAAGGGTGCTATCTTTTACTTTACTTGCCAACTGATTTTCATCGAATATTACAACACTTCTTTCTCCTTCTTTTATAGTTATCGTAGAATAGGCACAGGGATTATTTTCTTTTTTTGTGTAATTAATATCCCCAATGTATTGGATCATATTATTCTTCTCGATCTCTTTCCTGTCGAGAAAATCAGACATAAATTCTGCGGAAACCTTAAATTCGCTGTATATCGGATCTTTCTCCTTTTGTAAGGCTTCCATTCCCAACAACTTAGCGTTATATTTTGATAAACTTTTAGAAGGTTCGAGTGCAAAGTTTTTAATAATTGGATCCTGTACGCTATTATAAGATATTACTCCTGCAATCTCCTTTTCTTTAGTTTCATACAGTTCGATAATAGGTACAAATATTTTTTCCTCATTTTCATTTTTGCGCCAGGCAACATCAATTATAAAATCGATGTTGATAATCGTATTGATATTATCTGCCTTATTGTAGTCTATAAACCCCAGTTTTTTGGTAAAAGGTTTTTCCATAACATTATGTTTTTCGAAATCGCCTGTATCTACAGCCTTTAATGCATCTTCCTTTTTTAACAAATATATTTTTGCCTCATAATTTCCTTTTTTATTGATATTATCAGGATATTGATGCAACAATATTTGAAGATGCATAGCATCACCGTACCTTCTAACTTTTTCACTCTCATTAAAATAGGCATAACTGACGCTTGGGGTACTAATGTAAGGTATAATGAAGAAATGAAATTCCTGATCGGCATTATCATTAAAAACAACAACCCTCTGCTTGAAGCCGTAATAGTAACTGGTCCCCTCCGGACTAATACTGAATTTACTTGCTTTTTTATATTGTTTACCAATACCTTTTTCAACAATAAACTGATTTTGTCCATTTCCAATATCAGCCCAAAGATCATTTTGCTGCCCTTGACTGTCTTTTATACTCGCATAGTAATTTTCATAAATAAATGCCCATTTCACATCAGGCGATAAAATGTGGTCGCTAAAGCAGGTTTCATCTAAAAAGAAATTTATATTGGAGCTGGCTTCTACCGTAATGGTTTGCCCAGGATAGACCAATTGTTCTTTCATAAAAGTACTTAACTGGCCTGTTACTTCAATTTTACATGCTATTACTTTTCCCATAATTATTCGGCATTTAAAAACTCATATGGATCCTGCTTATCCAAATCCGTCATATTGATTAAAGGATTTACATTTGCCTGAAGCTCTTTATCAGCATTTTTTAAATTTTTACTGCTTGGAACACCAATCTGACCGCTTTTAACAATCTCTACACATGGGCTACCAGCTACTGCACAGGTTGCCTTGCTATCTTCTAAAATAATGTAGCCACCAGGCGGATCGTATTTTTCTTTCTCATAAAAACCATCCCATTTAGTGATATTTGGCACACAAGGACTATTATTCATTTTGGCGCAAGATCCAAATGTCTTTTTTTTAAAGGGCACTCCAATATCCTTATTGGTAACAATAAGTTTCTCTTTTGCTTCATGATCATTGGCATACCACTTTTTATGGCTAAGTACCACGAGCTGATCCGGAGTTGTACCAAACTGACATTTGCAGATTGCGCCCTGAACTACCTTTTCTTTTAGTGCCATATTTATATCTCTTTTAAAATTAATCTCCTACCAAAGCATCTATAAACTTCATCAGTTTGCTTTTCTTGTTCTTTGGTTCATCATCTACGATGATGTTATGCTCATCTGTTTTTGAAACAGCATTGATTTCATACATCGTAAAATATATTCTTTTTTCTAAACAGATATTCTGTTCATGATCTTTATAATAAAAACTAAAATAGGCCGTAGTATTGGTCATAAATAAATGCCTGGCATCGAGATCAAATACTACATCCAATTTCATATAGTACTTCTGATTTTCATCTTTTGCCCCACTTAGAAACTGAGGGGCCTCCATTTCGTCCGAATTAAAATTTACTTCTAAGGTATGATATGAAGTAACCTGCCTGTTAAAATATTGTAAACCCGTAAACCTAACAGGAAATTTATAGGGTACAACAGCAAGATGTAGATCTGTTCTTACACCGGCTGTACCATTATATCCAATGAATTTGGGATGAAAAAATAAATTCCAGAACATATCATATTTCATTGATTTTTCAATCAATGCTTTGCTTCCAAACTTTATATCCGCAACACCTATCAACTTATCAACCGTCTCCCCCTCATATTTGTCTGCAATCCGTTTTTTATTGTGATTCCAACGGCTTAAAATTTGATCATGATTGGTAATTCCCCTTACCGGCAAACCTTTATTGTTAATTACACACTGCACAGGATAGATTGATCTCGTTATTGCCTGCGATAAAATTTCGCTAATCAGATCTGGTTCATGCTGGTTGAAAAATACATTTTGTTTATCGATATCTATTTGCCAGCCGTTATGATGTGCATCAATTTTCACATCAACTTCGTAGTCTATTCGTTTATGAGGTAATTCATCATTTCCGGCATAATATTTTACAGAAACACCATATTGCCGCTCTTTTAAATAAGCGTATTCTGATGATTTGGAACTTATATTTTCAAAATTTATATTCATTCTGGATCTTACTGTTGTGACGGTAAACTGAAGATTAGGGCAAATGCACAATAAGCTATATTTTAATAATACTTGTATTGTTTAAAAATTACGGTTTCAGGATTTTTTTCGGCTAAATTGTTATAAAAATAAATTTTAGTTGGATTATTGTGCGCATCAAAATCTTTCATCACCATAACCTCGACACTTTTTACAACTTCATTTTCCTTACGTTCGTTTAGGGTAACGGTCTTCTCTATCCTATTATTCTTAATAAAATACTTGTAATTGTTCGTTCCCACAATGTCGCCCTGTTTAGATTGACTTTTAACTATTCTGTAATTTTGATCGGTGGTAACCATCTGGGCCTGAGATGTATCACTTTGATTTACAATATTATAGTTCAAATCATCTAACCATACATACTTATATTCCGTTACTTCCGTTTCTTTACCGTCAATGCTGATATGTTCCTTATAGGTTATATTTTTTCCCTGTCCAGTATAAATCATTTCATATATGATTACCATACCATTATCATTTTTACGTTTTCTATAATTTACCACGCCATTTCCCTGCCTATCAAATGTCAATTTGTACTTTCCAAAAAAGTTACTGGTATCTGTAGGAATAACTTTTTTACTTACTTTACACAGGTAAGTAGATACTTCCTTTACTGCTCCCTGAAGACCGTATTCTTTCTTTAATGAATAGCCCTTCGGTTCGCTATGTTGCGCGGTGCAGTTCGAAAAAAGAAGTATTAAATTAAGTAATAATAAATATGTAACTTTCATTCGGGTAGAATTATCTTTAGATCATTGGGCTATTGTTCCTGCCAAAAATCAATCTTTGGAAATGTCAAATTATTTCGGCCTTGCCATTTAGGAAAAACGTAACCTTTTGGAAGCGAATATTTAGAAAAGTCATATTTTTTGGTTTCATTATTCAACTTCGGAGCCCTGAATTTCATAATCATATCTTCTTTATCCTTTCCCTGGATCATAATCTTTCCAAAAACATAAGCCTGCCCAGGAATTTCTTTATCCATCTTTATTAAAATCCTATCATAACCATAATTTTTAACAGCCTCGCCAGATGTGAATTTTTCACTAAAATTATTAGGCAACACAATTTCTGCCTTATACCACTGCTCATTATCTTCTGAAATCCATTGGATGGAAAAATGAACCGGCAACTTATTTTTTATTTTACCAATTGATGGCGTATAATTTGTATTGTGTTTTAACATTACTAGGGTATTTTCTTCTTGATCATAGCCAATTGTTGTTCCATCCTCAGAATAACCTGTAATCCCAAAACTGTAGTTTTTATCTTCTTCGCTACTAAATCCAATATTATAATTATATTCTTTCTCACCCACTTCCCAAACATGATAGGGAATGCCGTGTAGTTTAATGTAACTTAGTATGTATTTTGCTTCATCGCCTGTAGATGTCCATATGGTAATACCCCTGTTAGGATCGTCTTTGCTCATAGTATCTATTGCTTTGGCCTTAAATTTGGCTATTTCAGTTTTTATAAGGCCGGCTTTCATCCATAAGGTTACATTGCCACCGGGAGCCATTCCGGTTACGATTAAGCTATAGTTTTCCATATTCCCTAAGGGATCTCTTACTTTACTTTTAAACAGCGATAGCATTTTCTCCTTCGGTAATTTAAAACCTCCTTCATATTCAATCAGGTCAAAACCGCAATCCCATTTTACAAAAACACTATCTGGTACTGGCTTAAAGTCATCGCCACTAGTAAAACCACCACTTGTTTCGCCCCAGCCCGGATTTATACCTACTGTTGAAGATGCACCCGCAAGTTTTACGCCCTTATAGAAATAGCTTACAGACGGATCGCCGGCTATATAGTTTTTAGGTGCAGAAAACCCAGCATCCCAATCAAATTTTTCTTTGGATTGGCAACTTGCCAACATTGCAAATAAAATCAAAAAGCTATTTAGGCTGATAAATTTCTCTTTCATAGGTAACAGTTTCGTTTGCAAAATGATAAGGCACTGGTCGGTTAACAAAACCCAAATTACCTAATAGGTAGTGATCTCCGGTTTTTACACGAATGGTATCGAATCCACCGTAATTTGCCGATAGGTGTAAATATTTATTACAAATGTGTTTTCGCATTTCTG
The DNA here is from genome assembly GCF_005938645.2 of Pedobacter sp. KBS0701. Taxonomy (NCBI): domain Bacteria; kingdom Pseudomonadati; phylum Bacteroidota; class Sphingobacteriia; order Sphingobacteriales; family Sphingobacteriaceae; genus Pedobacter; species Pedobacter sp. KBS0701. Next base: position 5,634,339 of record NZ_CP042171.1, on the reverse strand, counting down.
CCGGAATGTTGTAGCTGCCGTTTTCGATACCCTTTCCTTCCATCACATTCAACATCAGCGACAAGTAGTCATTAAGCACAGCATCTGTAATTTCATATTCAAAGTATTTTTTTACATCAGGAGCCTTCTTATAATCATCATAAAAAGGAACCTGGCAATTCAGTGCTTTTTTTAACATGATATTCATCGGCACGAGTGCATAATTGTTGGAAATATACCGTTCATCAACCAGCATGTAATGGTCGGATACTTTAGACTGACTGGCTTGATAATAAGGACTGCTGGATAGTGTTTTACCTCCATCCGGAAAATCTGCTGGCCCATCTATATTGCGACTTGAATATACAGCACCATAAGGACTTATGGTACTACTTGTTTCCCTTACGTGATCGTAAGTATTTATAAATTTTATTTGATCTTCATTACAAAATCCCTGATTAATATAAAATTGCCTTACCGCCTGTTTTTCTTTCCAGGTTTTGGTGTCGTTTGGTTTCAGATCAAAATAATCGAGAACGGTGGTATATTTATCTAGATTTGCATAGCCACCGCCTATATCAGAGTGTGCACCAAGCATACTGATGGTATGGCCTGCATTGGTTGGAGTAAAAGCAAAATTCTGTCTCCATTCCGAATCGGCCTTAATGTGAAAAATATTTTTTATCCCTAAACCGCCAACTGCAGTTTTAATATCCTTTAAACTTTCTTGTATGAGTGGGGCCATTAATGTAAGTGGTATGGCCTTATAACCTAAATTTTCTTTAACGATACCATCAGAAATTACCGTTTCAAACACGCCTAGAAACCTAATTTCAATTGAAAAAGTTTCACCAACTGATTTAAAACCATTTTGCTGTAGTAATCTTCCTAATAATCCTCCTGCCTGTGACGATACGATTTGTTTACCAGTCATGATCCGTCCTTTAGAATCGTAGGGATCTCTTATCATTTCGTGTGTATAGGATGCTTTTTTCTTCACTTCATTACAAAAATGCCTCGCCGCAGCTGCACCCCTGCTAAAACCAAAAACATCGAAAACAATTTTATTTATTTTTTTTGCTTTAACAACGCCTAATTGATTTTTTACCAGATCTTTTATTCCTTCCTCTACCCGTCCAATAATTCCTCGTGGTCCTCTGGCCAGAGCTGAACCTGCTACATCATCCTCCAAGTTACGTTTGGTACCTATCCCTTCTACATATTGTTTTAAAATAACATGTTTACCGTATTCTTTATGTAATTCATCTGTATGTTCTGGATTTTTTTCTTCTTTATATAAATCATACAGTTTAACCACATTAGAGTACGGGTTCCAGTAACTATCCCGATCTGATATTTTAACCTTTGTTACTTTGCCATTAACATCTGTAATTGTTTTAACGGCATGGGCAGGGATGGTATTGGCAATATATTTAACATTATTTGAATTGATCTTGCTGTAATATTCCGCTTCAGAATTAAATCTGTTGTTACCCGTTCCATCAAAAAACATCCCTACATATACGTTAACAGCATTTACCGGTTTTGGAGCTGTTTGTGGTGTGCCATGGCTTACTCCCTCATTAGCCCCTTTTTGCTGCACTTTTTTTCCAGCAGAGGAAACGATACTTTCTTCTGAAAACATCTGGTGATTGCCTTTCGAAACTTTAGTATAGCTACCACCAACAATTCTTGATCTGCTCATAAGTCGATTAGTTAGTTAATACCCAGTTCCACTCTCACCACTATTATTCTGTACTTGTTTTTGAGCATGTTTATTAATATACTCATCTGAGCTAATATTCATAATACCAGCACTTATTTCATTTCGTTCTTTTTTGGTTTCACTGTGTACATCTCCTTCAATCATTTCCATTAGCTGACCAATTACCATAAGGTTCATATTTCCCGCTACAGTTGTACTTTTAATTGCGCCAACCGATTCTGTAGCACTCATTCCTACAGTTTCCGATCTATTCATACCGATTGTATTAGCCATATTTTGACCAACACTAGTTGCCATATTCTCGGCCACATTAATCTGCATATTCTTACAATTTAGCGTCATGTTCTCCAAAGCGGTAATCGTAATATTATTGCCTTTGGTATCAATATGGATAATGTTTTGATGGATATCGGTAAGTGTTATACCTTGTGTGCCATCACTATCATCAAATTCCAGCAAATGTCCGCTTCTGGTAATAATACTTTTTAGGTGATTTTTAACCAATGGGCTACTGTTTACACTCGAACTGTGGTAAACACTGCCCATCACCACTGGCCGGGCAATATTTCCCTCTTCAAAGGCAATTATCACCTGATCATCGATTTCAGGAATGGCAAAGTATCCCCTGTTGTTACCCCTATCGCCAATACCGGCACTTGGCGTAACTACACGCAGCCACTCTGTCACGTCGTTTGTTAAACATTCCCATTTAAATTTCACTTTAATTCGCCCCTGTCCCTGTGGATCGTTGTTATCGATCACATCTGCCAATTGCATATCAGGCTGTGGTTTTTCAAAGTTTTTTACCAGTAAACGTTCCGTAGTAGAAACCTTTCCTTCGAAAGTGTTGTGGTATTTACCATTCTCATCAATATGATGTTTAATGCTTGTAATGAGGAATTTACCCAGACTTTCTGTGGAAAAAGCAAGTTCTTTCCTTAAACTCATGGTAATTTCGGCAATGCTCCCTATGCTTAAACCGGCATTGTCTCCTCTTGCCGTTACTTTTAATAGCTCGCTGGTATTGGCCTTTTCTTCATTTTCGACGAGACTTTTAATATCGCCGCTATTATCTACACGTATTAAGGAGGGCTGGTTGAAGGTTTTACTGAAAGTGAGGTTGGAAGCTTTAATGGCATGTGATAAATCAGGAGTACCATCTACTTTGCCTGTGCTCTCGCTCAGCAACATCTCATTTTGTTTAGGATTGTAAGAAAAGCGCTTATTCTTGATTGGCGCTATTTCCATGGCATACTGCATTTCCTGAACATCTCTTCCGTAAAATAACGATATCTCTTTTTGCGAATTGGGCTTGCCAAAATTAAGCTGCTTACCATCGTAGAAAAACCACTCATGATACTCTGCCGAAAGGCGGTTCAGAAATGCAAAGTCACTTTCTTTGTATTGAATAATATAATCAATAGATGAACTTCGGGCGGCATTGGCCACTACTTTTAAATCGTTGGCCGGTGTATCTTTAGTTGCCAATTTTACGATTTCATTAAGGTCCTTGTCCAGGTAAGAACCTAAATCAGGACCACGGTCGATTAAAATGGTTGGACTATAACCACTTACGATTACGACACCATGATAACCATGACTTTGTGACAACTCCACCTTAGAAACCAGCCCCACAAAATTCTGCATGTTTTCCGGTGAATGGCCAAATGATGCAGTTAAGGTTTTACCCACAAAATCGCGGCTATCATCCAAACTGATCAAGCCCGGTGCGCCCATTTGATCATGGTTAAAACGCAGCTCGAAATAATGGTGTTCATTAAAAGCCTGTGTGAGGCTAAAGGAAGCAAAGTGGGTAATTTCCTTATCCTCTATATTGATTTCTGAAATGAGTTTCTTTTCCATATTAATTAATATTGATCACAAAAATTACCCTAAGCTAAATCCAGTTGACGAATTTTTTAGTGCATACTTATCTAATAGAAGTAATTCTATTTTTATATAAGGCAAGTTCAGATAAATTTTGTGTGTAGGTGCCAAACCAAACATTTTACCAGGGTGGTAACCGTTTTTTACTACAATATATTTGCATTGGTTAGACATAATTGAGCTTTAATGTAAGATATAGCCTCACGGTGAAAACCGCTCAACCTTGCAATGGATAATTTAGATGATATATCTACAATGAGAAAAGTGCTAGTGAACTAAATACGCCCCGATAAATCGGGGCGCTTCAATTAAATTGATATGCTAAAAATAACTAAGCTTTTGGCCAATCATTTTCATGTTCCGCGTTACCCAGTTTTAGCTTACGGGCAGATACTACGAAACTTAAAGTCATAGGTGTATTGTCGTTTACCGCAATACCCTCGTTATACTGGATGATATAACCATCTTCGAAAGACAGTTCTTTCATTTTGGAATCTTCTTCGCCCTTTTTGAAAACCAATGTTCCGGAAAGCGGCTTATACTGGTTGTTAACCATTGATTCGATCACTGAAGTATCTTCAGTTGATTCGATTTCGATGTGGATGGTACCACCATAAACACCTGAGGATGGACGGCCTTTTGCGTCAACATCTCTATTTAATGAAAAGCTGCACTGTAGTACATCAAATTCTTTTGATCCTAAGTTTAAACGGGTTTTGAATGCCATTGTAGTAAAATTTTAATGTGAAAGATGAATGAATTGCGGAAAGCGGTTAGCGAAGAGCATGGAGTATATATTTGCCCTAAACCTTACGCCTTAAACCTAACTAAGCTTTTGGCCAATCATTAAGGTGCTCTGCGTTACCTAATTTAAGCTTGCGGGCTGAAATCTGGAACTTGAGCGTCATCGGGTGATCGCCCACAATGTTTATTCCTTCGGAATATTTAACAATGTAGCCATCCTCGAAGTTAACTTCTTTCATTTTGGCATCTTCCTCTGTTTTCTTGATCAGAAGGGTTCCTGTAATAGGTTTGTACTGGTTATTTACCATCGCTTCGATAATTGAAGTGTCTTCGGTTGATTCGATCTCAATATCGATGGTACCGCCGTAAACTCCGGAAGAAGGTCTTCCTTTAGCATCTACATCTCGGTTTAACGCATAGGCACAGTGAAGCACATCGTACTCCTTGCCCGAAAAATTTAATCTAGCTTTGAAAGCCATAGTTTTAAAATTTAAAGGTTAAAAAAATTGAATTTTTTGTAGCCCCTGCTACTGCATTCATTTAACCAAATATCAGGCCAAACGTGCGGTATACCACTCATTGATAAGCGGTAAACAAGTTTTTAAAAAACAGGAAATTTGTGTTTATCGCCTAAAAACGCTGGTATACGTTGCATCTTTGTGGAAAAGATGTGGAAAATCCGAATCTATCTTTAATGTTACAAATACGTTGTAAGCGCAGTTACACTATAAAACTGTAGCGTTTATACACAAAGTGTAGCGTTTTAGGACAAGCTGGGTACATCATTAAGATGGTCTGTGCGACATAGACCGTGGCGACTTCAAATCAATTGTGATCCAAACTTTTCCATCTTGGCCAGCCATTTTTGACTGTAATGATTTTCTAGGGAATGCAATTCGCCAATCGTATTGGTGAGTACAGGACTCATTCTGCATTTCTCAAAAACAACTTTTTTGATGGAAAGGTAAGTTGTTTTCTTATTGGCTTTCCATTCTTTAAAGGTTGCCTCATCTAAAATAGATACAATTCTTCCCGAACGGCCGCTAAAGTTATTGTTTACATTTTGCTGCTGAGTAGTAAAAATCTGATCGGGCATAAATAAGCGATCGAAAAAGCCTTTAATTTTTGCGGGAATATGATCTACGTACACCGGGCAAAAAAGCACAATATGATTACTTTGCCTGATCGCCGTTAATGCTTTCTGCAAATCGGGTTCTAACTCGGCAATCTGTCGGTTATTAAACAGCTTGTTAGAATTAAATATCAGATCGATAATGGCCAACTCCCTTACAGTAGCGCCAACACTTTCTGCCCCTTGCTTATAGGCGTTAATCAGGAAGTTTGTAGATGCGTTTTTTTCAATATCCCCATTCAGGATAAGTACTTGCTTCATTTTTTTTGATTAATCTGATCAGGCCGATGCATTACAAAATTATAAAGAATTTGTTAAGTGTTATGCATAACCCATAAAAAAACCCAACGCTAAGGTTGGGTTTTTATTTTCAGGTATCAAAAACTACTGCTGATTATACTCTGAACTCCATGTGGTACTTTCATCTTCACCTTTATGTCCATCCAGTTTTACTACAAAACTTTTGGCTGGAAAATATGGCGTAATGTGGATATCCAGGTGGATTCTATCTTTTTGTTGTTCATCTCTTTCGAAACGCATGATCTTAAATCTTTCGATCAAACGGTCAGCGCCCTGAATACCATCTAAAAATTTCACAATCTGACCACGTAAATCCTGTTCTGTTTTAGAAGTCCAGTTTTCGAATGCCCTTCTGTTCAGGAAATCGAATAATACTTTGGTAATGTAATCGAATACACGTACAACCGAATAAGTCTGTAAACCGATGTTATCACCATTAAATAACGTTTTAGCAGAAAAAGCCATTACTTTACCATATTCGTTAACCATTGGTACCAAGCCTACTCTCTCCAGATGAGAGATTTCGCTTTTCTTTAAATCAAATTTTACGCCATCTACCTCATTTATGGCACCATGTTTTTTACCTGCAGTAACCTGCGACATTAAAGTATAGTACATTTTGCCTGCAAGTGCAGCTGATCCGGGTACAGTTAAATCATCTTCCTCGCCCACTTCGGCAACCTTACCGCGGCCAACAAGCCAGTTACAGGTCATGATAACGTTCGATCTAAAAGCATCACCTCCAGTGAAATTAGCTGCGGTAAATAAATCAAGTACGTCATCCGGCTGATCAAGATCTGCAAAATCGGTTACCAACATGGCTTTGTTGTTATGTGCAATTTTACCCCATCTTTCCAACACTTTATTAGAGCCCATGTAACCTGGCACCACCATTAACGAGTAGTTATTACGAAGATCCAAACGATCGTAATTCTGTTTTAACTCATCATCTACATATTCAATAAAACGTGGATTATCAAGATCTTTGATCTGATCCATTGATGCATTTAAGAGTACTACATTTTTGAGTTTATCAGATTCGGTATTCTTATAGAACAAATGCACCGAACGGTACGCCTGCTCCAGTTCTCTTGTACTTTCTAAAGCGGTACCAATATTCTTATTCAGGTTTTCTTCTGCAGCGTTAAGTTTTTCGGTACTTTTTTCAACCATATCGGCCACAGAGGTGGAAGACTCTAGCACGTCTATCCAAAGCTGGATTTTCTTTTTCAGTTCTTCGCGTTCTTTCTTCTTTTCATCGCCGGTTAAAAAAATCTGTTTCCGTGCTTTTCTTTCAGGATTTAAATTCTGAAGGCCATCAACTGTTGCTTCTAACAAATCGAAACCGCCAACCCTGGCCAGCTTTTCTAAGTTATCCTTAAGTGATGTTTTTTCTATCGTTTTGCTTTCTGCTGGTTTAAAACCTGCTTCGGACGTATTTTGGTCTGCTTTTAATTCTTGAGGGTTTGACATGTTTTTTCAGCGTTTAGATTATTTATTCTGCTCCAATTCATCAACAAAGTTCTTTAAAGCATTGATGAAGGCCGATTTAGTTTCTTCATCATCAAGTGTAGCCTTTAAGGTTTTGTTCGATTTTAATTGTTTGATTACATTAAGCGACATTTCTTTCTCAATATTAACGTTGGTGAGGTAATTACTTTGGTTAATAATGTTTTTCACACCAAAATCGCCAAGATCTTTAAAGTTTAGGGTTTCGCCCACGGTAGATCCATCCTGCTTTTCGAAAGCGACCTTTACATTTGGTTTATAATGTTCGAATACATCCTTTACCGTTTTTAATCCTTCAACTTTTTCAGGTTTTATCGGATCGTTATCGGTAAGTTTTTGCACAAAAAGCGTTTTGTTGTGGGCAATTTCTGCGAAGGCTTCCGAGGTGTCAATTTTTCGCTCGTTACCACCAATTTCATAATTAAACATAGTATGTAGATTTAGGTTTAAAATTAATTTGTTCTAATAATATAATAGTTAACACGTTAACTCAATTTTTGTTCCAATGTTGCGGTTTCAGGCTGAATAATATTCCATTCCAGTTTATCCTCCTCAGAATGTTTGCTCACAACAACCTTCGATCCTTTTTTCAGTTCGCCAGAAATGATGTATTTGGAGATCGGGCGACGTAAAAGATTCCGGATAACAGCCGATAACTGTCTTGCACCATATTTAGGTGTAAAACCATCTAAAGCAATCATTTTTTTAGCATCTTCTGCAATTTCGAACTCGATACCCATTTTGTTAAGCGATTGCACCAAACTGCTCAGCTGAATTTCAAAGATGCGTACCACATTGCTTTCGTTAATCGGTGCAAATGGAACAATTTCAGAAATCCGGGCTAAAAACTCAGGGCGGAAATGTCCGGCCATTACCTCCATTAATTGGTTCGAAGCGGGAATAACACCTTTCCCAATCTGTTCAGCAATCCATTCGCTACCAATGTTAGAAGTGAAAAGTATTAACGAATTACTAAAATCACCTTCTTTTCCTAAACGGTCATGCATGTGGCCTTCATCCAAAATTTGCAGAAAGGTGTCGAAAACCGAAGGGTGCGCTTTTTCAATTTCATCAAACAAAAGTACAGAATATGGCTGCTGCCTGATTTTATTCACCAACAAGCCACCTTCTTCATAGCCGACATATCCCGGAGGAGCCCCGTAAAGCAGGGCGGCACTGTGCTCTTCTTTAAATTCAGACATGTCAAACCTGATCATCGCCTTTTCATCGTTAAACAAGAATTCGGCAATTGATTTGGCTAATTCGGTTTTTCCTGTTCCGGTTGGTCCCAGTAAAAAGAAGGATCCAATGGGTTGTCCTTTTTTGTTCAGGCCGCTACGCGACTCGAGTATGGCATCAGAAACAGCTTTTAAAGCCTGATCCTGTCCTACCACACGTTTTTTAAGGTATTGCTCCATATTGAGCAATTTTTCTTTTTCACCGGCCTGCAGTTTACCCATAGGTATACCTGTTTTATAGGCCACTATAGAAGCAATATCCTGCTTGGTTATGCGGTCGCTTTTCTCCGCAGCATATTTTTTTAATTCCCGAAGGCTGCTATTGATATAACCCTGGTATTCATCTGCAGTTTCGAAGGCATCGGTCTGTGTCTCATCAGTTAAACGCCCCAATAAAACCGGACTTAACTTATTCTGAAGTAATGAAAAAAGCCATTTATAATCTACGAATCGATCAGCGTCTGATTGTTCCTGGTTTGCATTCAGTGTTTCCAGTTCTGTTTCCAAACTATCAAGTACCTGATCGGATGTATCATTCATCATTTTCATCGCCGCCATGGTCCTATCAAGCAGATCGAAGGCAGAATCAGGGAGCCTTCTATCTTTCATGTAACGTTTGGCCAGTCGCACACATTCGCCTAAGGCATCCGGTTCGATGCTTAGCGTATGGTGTTCTTCGTATTTTACAGCCAGTTTCTGCAACATTTTAATAGTGCTTTCTTCATTTGGTTCATTTACCTGAAGCACTTCAAAACGCCTGCTAAAAGCCTGTTCCGGCTCAATAATCTTACGATACTCGTCAATAGTTGTGGCGCCGATTACTGTTATTTCGCCACGGGCAAGTTCTGGTTTCAACAGATTGCCAATGCCAGCACCCAAAGGGCCTTTGCTATCTAACAAAGTATGAATTTCATCAATAAAAAGCACCGCTTTTTCGAACTGTTTTATTTCTTTAATGATGTTTTTTAAACGGTCTTCGATTTCTCCTTTGTAAGATGCACCCGCGATTAACGAACCTAAATCCAATTCGAAAAGCTGAACTGGCTTTAAACTTTCGGGAACGTTCTGATTCACAATATCGATAGCAAAGCCATCTACTAAAGCTGTTTTACCTACGCCGGCATCGCCTGTAAGAATTACATTTGGCTTAGTTCTGCGGCAAAGGATTTCCATCATTTGCCGGGTTTCTTTATCGCGGCCAATTATCGGATCTGTTTTACCATCCCGAACCATCTGTAAGCGATCTATACAATATTTATGCAGCGCATTACCTGTACTTTTATTTTCGGTACCAGCGGTTGCCTTATCCGGTGAGACTACCCTCGAAATTTCTTCATCCTTTACATAGAGATCCAAAATTTCGCGTTCCTTGATTGGAAAAGATTTTAACTGATCAGGCTGAAAGCCGATACCGGGTTTTGCGAGTGCGGTTAACACACAAACAGGTGTAATTAAATCAAGACCCAGTTTAATGCGCACATTATCTGCTTCTTCAAAAATCACCGCAATTTCTGGCCCGCCACTAACCGTATCGCTAAGGCTTGCCGATTTCGCCTGCTCATCAATCCGGACTTCAGCCCACTCGCTTATATATTCCTCATCCTTCCCAATGGAAGTAATAAATGATCTTAAACCAACATCTTTATGCATTAATCCTTTGAGCAAATGAGCTGCAGAAAACACTTCGTTTCTGTATTCTTTTGCCAGTGATTGTGCAATGTGCAGGGCTGTTTTTACCGATTCGCTTAAGTTTGTAACTGCCATAGCCTTTAGTTGGTTGTAGGCAATACTGCCGGGTTAAAATTATTTTCGGTGATGTAGTAATATATTTTGCCGTTCGAAATAAACTGTTGTTCAATCTGCGTAGCTCTTTTAATCTGCTGAACGGACTGATTTAATAATTTAATGTAAGTTTCAAACTCTTCCAGCGGCATTTTAGAGGTATTTTTTAAATCGCTTACTTTGTATTTGGCTAAAAAATCATTGTTTAAAGGCAAACCTGTAACCAGCTTAATGTAGTTACTTAATGTCATTGCTTTAATATCGCTTGATGATATTTTCATGCCCAATAACTGCTTAGGCATTTTTACGTAGTTTTTAACCAGCTTCCTTCTAAAAGAAGATTGATCGGCCTGAAGGTTTTGCCCCAGCATAATTGAAAATACATCTACAATTTGCTTGTACTCCATATTATTTAACACAATAGCATATTGTAAATTAGCGCGGTTATTTTTTACAGCATCAGCAGATAAATTTGCGGTACTATAATATTTAAAGGCATTGTGCGGCATACGGTCTGCCACCTCTGGACCAACAGGTTCTGGCAACAAACTTTCTACATCAGCAGATAGGTTTTTACGTGATATACCGGTTAAGCGGAAGGCACTATCCAATGAGCTGATCTGGTTATAGATGTCTGAACTGGTTTCTTTTACAAAACGGCGCAAAGCGATCGTCATGCTCTGATTTGAATTTACTGATCCTTTAGTCGGGAAAACCACCCCGCCCTGTATCAAACTGTTTTTAGGATAATCTAAATAATAAGAAATAGAATCCTGCAAACTTGTATTGTAAGGCTGGAAACTTTTTAAGCCTTCACCTTTTACCATTGTGTTTTTTCTGTATTCTGCAGAACGGATAGCAGACTCTGAAACGAGTTTACGTGACTGGATAACAAAATCATTAAACGACTGGTTAAAATCACTGTACACCTGCAAAGCTAAAATGCGGGCATCGGCAAGGGCAACCTGTTCGCTTAGTTCGTTAATCAGGTAGTTGTTGGTTCCGCCTGAATTTCCTGTACTCCCCACCAATATAATTAAGTTGGTTTCGTTCTTTTTCGCTTTAAACAAGTTTATTCCGGCTTTTAACGCACTAAAAACTGGTTCTTCCGAAATCTCGCCATTACACCTCAAGGTATTTTTTGCCTGGTTTGATAAGAATGTCATCAATTGCCTGTAATCGTCCTGGATCGGGCTAACAAAAATCCCCTGTTGTCCGCATCCGGTTTCACCACGGTATACTACCCCGCCAAAGTTTACTTTGGTTCCTTTACCAAAATCGCCCATAATATTTTCGAAAGAAGCAATAGTATTGGTCATTCCGGAGAAATACTTGGTCATCGGGCTTCCGCCATCCATTACAAAAACAACATTTACTTTTGTTTTATTTTTGCGCAGCTTCAGGTAATCCTGATAAGACAGTGCAGAACCGTTAATGGTTAATATCTTATTGTCTTTTTTATTGTAAACATCTGCGGCAATACCTACCGTGCTTCCGCCCTCATCATCTGAAACAACAGGCACACTACGCAAGATCAGGTTTTCACTTGGCAATAAGGGATCCATTACAAAAGCTGTTCCTTTATCAATGCCATTTTTAATGGCCAGTGTAGTAGAATCATCCTTATCATAATCGCCCGGTTTAACAGAGGTGATGTATAAACGATCTCCCCAGCTATGTACCGCCTCGGCAGAAACCCATCCATAAATACTTTTTAAGGCAGTATCTGCAACCAGCTGATCGTCAGAACCAATCAGGTATTTTTTGCCATCTTCCGATTTTTTATAGATATAGGCAATTTCGTGCAACCTCACTTTGGTGCGTCTGTCCTTAAGTTCAGGTGTGTTGTAAACTAAAATGGAGTCGGTAGTATCGAAATAAAATTTCGGCTCGGTTAACGCATTTTTTCCATTAACTATACCAATGGCTTTCTCAGCATAACCCGTTTTTTGGTTAGAGAATGCACGTTGCCATAAAAGTAGTTTGGATTTAGCAATCCATCCGTAACTGATGGCGCTTTTTTTATCGTTAATTTTTCTTCCCCTGATCATTCCTGCTTTATACTTGATCAGTTTCAGATAGCCGTTTTCTTCTTTTGAAACGTAAAAAGGTTCCATAAAGCTGATTTTTTTCATAATCAGGCTTCCACCTGGCGCTGTTGTCGTATAATTATCTTCACGATCGGAAAAAACAATCCACGGTAAACTGCTATTGCTGGTATTATCGTTAACATTTATCGTTTCAGCTGGCCTTTCATACGATTTAGGCATGTACTTTACTTTTTTGCCAAAGGATGCCGGTGATTGTGCATAGGCAAACGATATTCCTAAAAATAGGATGGTTAAGGCATAATATTTTTTCATATTCTTTGTAGATGAGCTTAAAATTTGGTTAAGATGTTAATCTATTTTGTTTTCGCGGGAGCATCAGTTGTTGCCGTTGCTGCAGGCTGGGCTGTTCCTGAGTGTTGTTTAATATTTAATAAACTCGCACAGGTAGAGTTGGGTTTAATCGTCAATTGCGCTTCATCTACTGCTATTTCTCCTCCAAAAGTCAGGCCCATACAGTACGAATAAATATCGGTCTGTTTTTTCTTACCATTCATTTCCACATTAACCGTTACTTTTTCGTTGTTGCACATGTATTTGTTAATGAGATAATAATAATTGGAGTTAAAATCTGCTCCATTGGCAATGGCCTGCAGGCGTGCCCTGATATCGTCTATAGTTTTACGTTCTCCATCACCAGGAGCAACCAGATCATCTACGATTTCCGCATTTGGATCAGTAATTAAAATGGTTAAAAAAGCGGGCTTACGGGCTTTATCCGACCGAAGACGGACTACATATTTGCCTGGCGCGCGGTAGGTGTACAAGGCCGTTTTTCCTTTTACATCCACGCGGCCGGTTTCGCCGAACGACCATTCGAAGTCTTTTCCTTCTCCATCCCCTTCAAGCCTGATCTCTTCGTTAACCAAACCAGCGGTTGGGCCACTTATGGTTAGCACACTATCTACAGGTGCGGTATGAACGGTATCGCGTACCGTAACGGGAAATTCCTGACGCAGTTCGCCATCAACGGTTAAGCGTACAATGTAGGTATCGGGTTTGGTGTAGTGGTAAGAACCGGTTTTTGTTGTGGCTTTTTCGCCATTACCAAATTCCCATAACCATTTTGAGGCCTTTGGGGTATTATCGGTAAAAACTAAATCTTCATTCAAATAAATTTCATCCTTAAGGATTCTCGCATCAATTGTTCTTTTTTCGAACAATGAACTTTTAAATAAAAAAATCAGGCCCGTTAAGAGCAGTACAGCCAGCAGGATGTAGAGAATAACATAGCCTTGCGAATTTGAATTAACTTGCTTGGTGTTTGTGTCAGACATAGGTAGCGTTTTTATAGGTTGTTTTTGGTATTTTATCTTGCAGATATCGTTTGCTGTAATTGCCGTCTGTTGGTAATGCAATCATCTAACTGTCTTTTATGCAGTTCGATATCTGAAATATTTCTGTTTTGTTCTTGTCTATCGTAAAATAATCTATCGTATAACTGTGCGGTGTGGACAAATATTTTATAGCGTGAATCTGATGCTTTACGGTCGAACGCAGCTTTGATTGAACCTAATGAAAGCTGTATATCGTTCTTTAAAAAAACGGCCTGCACATTTGGGTTATACCGTGTTATCTGTTTAAAGGTAGTATCAATAGTTGGCATGGTTTCTTTCACCATATTTTCGAATGCTTCGTTTTCGTTAATCTTAACTTCCAGTTCTTTTTTAGAAATTTCGTACTTCGACTTATCGCTATAAAAAATCCCAAAACTCAAAAGCCCAACAGTAAAAACGAATAACGCTGTAAAAAACAAGAATTGTTCGCGCCTTTCTTTTATGCTTATTTTAATCATAATGTTTTAATTACTTTCAGTACCTACCGTTTCTAATTTTTTGTGCTGCAGATTGGTTTGCCTTTTGGCACTCGTTTATACGTTCTTTGTACCGCTGTATATCGCTCCTTGATTGGAAAAGCGAATCTTGTAAATCGGCCATTGCACCAACATTATTATTTAATTTTCCGTACAGATCGAAACTTGGACTTGGTGCTGTTTTTTTAGAGATTAATTCTTTTATCTTATTATTGGCGCTCTGAATATCACTAAGCAGGATACTTTGCTTACTCATTTCATTTGCATTATAATCGCGATATTGGGCAAGCTCTTTAAAACGGACCTGAATAAGGTCAAAATTTGTATTGATATCTTTTCTCAGGTAAGATAGTTTATCGGTTTCCTTTACCTTTTTATCGAGCAAAGTATACTCATAATCGGACGCGGCAAAAAAGAGATAGATACAGAGAATGGAGAAAAGCGTTAGGAATACGAAGTTTATAATGAACCTCGTATAAGCAGTCCTGATTTCGATGGAATTGATGGGTTTCATAGAGCATTAATAGTTTCACATAGCATTATTTGTCACATTAATCCGACATCTCCCGCACCTTAAATCACTCAAACCTTTCAAATTAACATTGTGTATAACAATTTTTGATATTTGTTGTTTGATAATAAAAACAATTTTTATTTCTATTACTTTTAACAAACTTTAAGCCAAACCGTTTATGTCTGAAAATTTTTATAATAAACCCTTCAGATTTAAGTCTCTTTTCTCAGGCACTGGGCTTCAGCCAACTGACCTTGGAAGATCGATTTCGCACCATATCGAACTGATCATTTTTACCCGTTATGGAGAGCACCGGTTCCGCAACGATTTTGGCTGTGAGATATGGGACCTTGATTTCGAATTAATTGTGAGTGAAAGCATCTGGGAGGAAAAATTCCGCAAATCGTTGCTTAAATCCATTACCGATTATGAGTTCAGGATCTACAATACTTCGGTTGAAGTGCGCATTACGGAAGTAGAAAATGTATATCCCTTGCGTAAGATAACCGAGATCAAAAAAAAGGTGGATATCAGTGTCCGGGCACTAATAAAAACCACAGGAGAAAAATATTTTTTTAATACCGCATTATTCCTCAGCCCGCTATCCACCTAATCTAAAACGCCCCAAATATTCTACAGATGAAACCAGTTTTTTACTCATCGAAAGATGAAATCCGCAATAGAATTTTAAAAAATGCCGAAGATTTTTGGAATGTTAAAGACAGTAACGACTTCGATCCGCTGGTCAGGCTGATTATTGAGGCCCTGAGCAATGAGCTTTTTAACGTTGCCAATGATGTTAAAAATTTAGAGAACAGGATTTTTGACAAGATCAGCCGCATTTTAGCACCCGATCATTTAACTTCTTCATTACCTGCCCATGCCATTATGCATGCCAGACCGATTGAGCAGCAGGATTATCTTTCGCCTTATTCGCAGTTTGCATTTAAGAAAAACATCCCTCAGGAAAACGATAAGGCAAAAAAAACCGATATTTTTTTTAGTCCGCTGCACACCGTAAAAGTAAATAATGCAGCTATTAAGCATATTGTTACCGGAAATACCCTTTTTAATGTAGAACAATTGGGTAAACAGCCTATCCACAATACACTTTCCGGCACTTCGGTAGAGAAAAACACAATGTATATTGGCTTTAGTGGCATTAAAGACTGGATGGATTTTAATAAACTGAATTTATTTTTCGACTGGAAAAATTATTCGGTACCCGAAAACACTTACGACCTGCTCTCACTGGGAAAATGGTTCTACAAAAATAACGAACTCGCGGCCTATACTGAACGTTTTATGGATGAGCCTTTAACGGGTAAGGTACAGGCACCTTTTCAGCACAAGCAGCTACTTAACCTGATTAAAGCGGATATTTTACAGTTTTACAGCAATAGGTTTATTACCCTGGGCGACCTTAATGATTTTAATATCGACGAAAGCGGGGAACTACCTCCAGCGTTTTCCAACCTGTTCCAGCCAGCGGTTTTAAACCAGATCGATAATTCGGTAAAATGGCTTAAAGTAATTTTTCCGGCAGCTATAAACCAGGAAATGCTGAACGAGCTTCATATTTATATCAACGCGTTCCCGGTAGTCAATAAACGGTTAAGCCAGATTAAACACCGGCTTAAAACGATGAAAAATATTATCCCGATTAAAACGGAATCGCTGGACCAGATGCTTGCGGTAGAAAATCTGAAGGACAATAAAGGGAAAAGTTATAATGAAATTCCCTACACCAACGAGAATGAAAAAGGCGATGGTTCTTTCTCGATCCGCTACGGAGGAACGGAGCGTTTTGATACCAGGAATGCAAAAGAACTGGTTGATTATCTTTTTGAGCTTTTACGCGATGAAAAAGCAGCTTTTACAGCCTATGGACCAGATTTTTTAAGTACCATCCTTAAAAACCTGGAGCAAAATATTGCCCTGATTGAACAAAAAAGCCGTTCAGCGCTAAAAGATATTAAAGAGTTGCCAAGCTATATTGTATTGAAACCTATTGATGATGCAGATATATTATTTCTGGATATATGGGTAACACAGGCAGAAGAAGCCAACCACATCAATGCCGGCAGCCGTTTAGTGGTATACGATAACAATAAGGTACATGCAGAAAGTATCTTTTTATTGAGTCAGACCAAAGGCGGCAGATCGCGGCTGAATGCCACCAACCGGGTGCAGGCCTATAAATATGGCTTAACCACTGCCGACCGGATTATTACAAAGGCCGATGTGATCAACTTCTGCCGATACGAGCTGGGCAATAAGTTAAAGGGCATTACCCTGGCCAAGGGTTTAATTATGGACAATAAACCGAATGCGGGTTTTATTAAAACTACCGATATTCTAATCGAGCCCGCAGACCAGCTGAACCTGAGTACACAGGACTGGGAAGAACTGTTGAGCTTGACATTGGCAAAATTGAATTTAAGGAGTACCCTGAATATACATTACCGCTTGCTGTTAAAGCCTGCGATGCACAGGGCGCTTTAAGTTTTTGATGTGGCTATAATCTTTTTTAATAAAAAAAGTCGTCATCTCGACCGCAGCAAAGCGAAGTGGAGAGATCTATCCAGACAGATTTAGCTTCGCTGAGCAATCGCGGTTCCCGAATACGTTACACCCTGTACAAAATGACGGCATCCAGCTAGTTCATCTTAGTTAAAGATACACCGTATAACCTAAATAAGCACTTTCGCCATCCTCGCTCAATACCGTTTCCTGATAATCGGGAGCGGTAAGGAGTTCTACATTTACTTCGGCATCAACCGGCATCAAATAACTGATAGCCATATCCAAAATGGCCCTGTTTTTTTGCCCGGGCATAAATTTAATCAGTTCCTGTGGTAAAGTAGGTCCGATATTAATGTTATACGCTTCGTGTTCGGGGGCAAAACTGTCGCCTATGATGGTATCGATACCCAATGCGCTCCCGCCCAACTGCATCTGCATTTCTTCGGCAATTTTTACCGGAGCAATATTCGCAGTGGCATCCACTATAGTAAGCGGCAGGTTGAATAATGCGGTAAGCACCTTCGACACAAAATCGATGTTGTTTCTTTTCTGCTGGATTTCGGGCAGCAGGTGCATCCAGATAATACTCTGCTCTTTATTGAGCAAATTAAATTCATCCCAGCCAAATTCAAAAATCTGACTTAAATCGGAATAGGTTGTTTTTTTATCGAGCATATTCTCATATAGCTCGGTCATGATCCTTACATAATTGATCTCGGCATCAAAAGGCGTAAAAAATAGCCTGGCTTCTTTTTCTTCCTCCCTCCTGTCTTTGATGTCTTTAATCATTGATTCCTCATCCATGCCTGCACTACCTGTTGGTGGACGGTGGAAAAGCCCTTCAGGTAGCATATCATACAAGCCTTCGCGGTTGATACTGATGCGGATGCGTTCGTGCCTTCTTCTTTCAGAATAATAAGCTGTTATATTTTCGATATCTTTCGCAAAAGCACGTTTATCAGGCCCCAATGGGATAATTTCCATCCTATCGGCGTCAATTACCTTACGTTCAATCAGATCGGCAGCATAGGCAACGGCCTTATAATCTGTAAATAGTTCGTTATTAATCAAAGTTTCTTTTTTCATTAAACTTTAAGGCTTCATTTTTGTTATAGGTTAAATTTTAACTACTGAAAAAAATAACAATCATAATCAAATACTAAAGATACTATATTTGTAGTACATCACATCTATAAAAAATTAATGGACGTTCAATCATTTTTTATCCGTTTTCTCTTATTCCCGCTGATTTTCATGGTATCAACAGCGGTGCTTTCTATCATTAACAAGAAGAACCAGTTTCTCAATAACAAACGACTCATCGTAAGTGTTCTGTTAATCGGCATTATTTTGGCCATCCCGGGATTTTTAGGCTTTCTAAACTTTAATTTCATGCCCTGGGGTTACATTATCTGCTGTATTTTTTACCTTTTAATGGGAACGATTTTCGTTTATCTGTTAACCAAATACTACCCTAAAGATGTGCTGGAGCGTAAAGTTTTTATCTTTTTTGCCACATTAATTTCGACCATTTTATCGGTTTATTTATTCCAACTGGCCTTTAACTGGTTAAGTGCGGTAAACTTTGGGTGGTTTGGCGCAGGCAGTATTGCCTGTTTCTTTGTACCGCTTATTTTTTGGTGGGCCTATGTTTCCCTGTTGGGTATCCCATCTGAAATTTACAAAATCTGGAGGTACCCTGATACCCCGCTGGAGATCAACATGGACCATGTAGACTTTAACCGCTTATTGGTATTGGAGCTTGAACTTTACAAAAAAAGCAGCGATCCGGAACCTTTGAAAGTAAAGGTAAAAGCGGTAGAAAACATGAACTTCGGTATCTGGTTCCACAAGTTTATCGATGATTATAATTTAAAGTTTGCCAAAAGTCCGGTGGAATTCAGGAGCGACGATATGGAAAATTATAAATGGATCTTCTTTATTAAAACTTCTTTCTTTAAACGGAATATCTTTATTGATCCCGATCTTGACATCATTGAAAACGGCATTACCGAAAAAATGACGATTTACGCTAAACGGGTATCTGAAAACATAAACAAACCCAATGAAGTTGGAGAAAGTGCTATCTTTATCTAATCTATAATCAAAAACATCTACCATGATAAAGCCGCTAAAATATAAATCCATTAACTGGATTAATGGCATGAAGCTCTCTAGTGATCATTTTACCTTGAGTGATCTCTATTTGCAGGACTTTGTACGCGACGCCGCCTCTCTACATTTAAACAATAGCAATTACGGATTCTTACCCCCTTTTGCAGGTTATAAAAGTTCGCATGATATCGAAATTATTGAAAAAGCAACTAACCATATTGAAGTAAGGGTAAGGTATTGTAATGCCATTACACCCGAAGGTTGCCATATTGATATCGTACAGTCGGATAACATGGATACGCTGGTACACAACCACTATTTTGGCCAGTCGGAACCGCGTAATTATGTTATTTTACTGGTAGTGAGTCCGTTTAACCGGGTGCCGGCCGGCACACCAAATCCTGAAGAGAGCCCGATCCGCTACCCTGAATTAACTAAAAGCTATTCTATCGCTGTTTTGCCGGAAAGTGAAGTGAGTTCGCAAACGGCAGACAGCTATTTTCTAACAATTGGACAGGTTTATTATGAGAACGGAAGATTATCTATCAATAATAATTATATCCCGCCAAGTTCAACCATCACAAGCCATCCCGCGTTAATCAGATATTATGAATCTTTCAGTGTTTTACTGAATGATTTACAACTGGCCGCATTTAAGATTATTGATAAAACAGGAGGACGCGATAATATTACGCCTCTTGGCAAAAATATCCGTCTGATCTCTGAAAAGATTGTAGATTATATTGCAGGTTTATTTTACGAATACAGAAACATTGCACACCGCGAATCGCCTGTTGTTTTAACAGGTTATTTTTCCAGTTTAGCACATATCTTTTTTACAGCCATAAAACTGATTGATCCGCGTGAAAGGGAAGAGTTGCTTAAGTATTTTTACGAGTGGAAAGATGTAACTCCAGGAAATTTTGAAGAGCTTTTAGCTAAAACCATTGAATTGGTCTACGATCATAAACAGATTAACAACAGCATGGTAATGGCAAACGAATTTATGAATGTGTTAGTAGCACTCTGGAATAAATTGAGTGGATTAGAATACATCGGGCAGCGCAAAGAAAATATTGTGGTTGCCGAACAGCAGGTTGTACAACAGGTACAAGCCAGAAAAACCTGGACATTGCTGGATTAAAATTATTTCTCGGAGTAAATTTTATATGTAAGCTGTACCCATAACCGGGTACGGCTTTTTTTGCACTTATACATTTACAAGAACGCCTAACCGATCTTTATTCTAATCTTCCTCATCACTAACGGTTTTGAATAGCGATCTTTGCTTTTTTATCATGTTGTTTTCACATCTGCTTTGCATCAGTGACAAGTATAGCGAGATAAAACATCCACAGCGCTATAAAATAAAGAAGACAATCTGCGTATGAACATTTGTATTACTAATTTGTCGATTATTAGTAACATCTCAGATTTAAATCCCGTTATTTTGCTTCCCTAACCAATATACATTGTATGAAAAAACAAAACTCACTAACAAGTGTAACCAGGAAGGTTACTTTTGTTGTGGCTGCAACCTTCGTGTTTGCAAGCGCTGCATGTTTAACAGGCTGTAAAAAAGACGGAAAAATGGCGCCCGAGCCAGCCGCTGCTGCTAACAAAGCTGCTGCAACGGTAGAAACCTACCAATCGGGTACAAATAACGGCTTCTTTTGGTCGCTTTGGAAGAGTGACGGCGCAACCGGCACAGTCAATTACGCCAATGGTGCCGCCGGAAATTACAGTATTAACTGGAACGGGTTTAACGGTAATTTTACCTGCGGTAAAGGTTATTCTGTAGGATCAAAAACCTATAAAATAGGCTATAACCTAAGCACTTATTCAAACTCCGGAGGCGGTACTTTCGGCTGGTACGGATGGAGCAGAAGCCCGTATTATGAGTATTATGTGAATGAAACCTGGGGTTCGGTTTCACCTCATACCGGTACTTTCCTGGGCACATTTAACTCCGATGGTGCAGCTTATAACGTATGGACCCGATGGATGACAGGTAAAAACATCGACGGTGGTGACGGTTTCAGGCAAATTTATAGCTCCAGGGTTACAAAAACTTCTACCGGACAAAATCACGTTATTACTTTTGCCAACCACTACAACAAATGGCAAAGTTACGGATATACGCTTGGCCAGTTAAACATTCCTGCAATTATGGTTTCGGAAACATGGGGCTCTAATACGAATGGCAATATCAACTGCACCATTTGGGCACAGTAAACATTTGTTTTAAAACGCTTACAACCACATTACTGCCCGGCAATAAGCCGGGCAGTATGTACTGCAGGTAATTCTGACCACTTACCTGGATAAAAATGCTTTTAATATTCTATAACAATTAGTTATCATGAGATCCATACTTTATTTCCTTGCCTGTTTCATTTTTATCTTTTCTGCCTGTCATTCGCCAAACCCTAAAAAAATAGATGGAAGTAAAAAATCACTGATCGGAAAATGGCATCGGTTTTCCCTTGCAAATGGATATAGCGAGTTTGATATTGATTCGCAATATGTCGTTTTTTATAACCAGAAAGTTGGCCGGTTCAAGCTTCCTTATAAAATAGAAAATGATTCCTTAAAATACCTTAACAAAGATTATGTGGCCAAGATTACGAACTACGGTGATTCCATTCTTTTGGAGGGTAACGATAGTACTCAAGCCATTTTGCACAGGTTTAAAGAACCACGTATTCCTTTTGAAACAATTCCTGAACAAAAAGATTCTTTATCATTTGCATCATACATCGCAGATTTCGATAAAAGATTAATCAGTGAGTTTGAGAAAGCCGGAATAAAGATTGCTAACGGTGTGGAAAAAGGTCAGGAACCCGCATACGAAGAACTTTTGAAAAAAAAATCAGCAAATAGGTAACTATCAACTACCTTTTGTATTGCCTCAATGTCATTAAGTTAAGCAGCCTGATGTAGTTGAAGACTGTTTAAGGTTGATAAATCGCAAATGAGTGCTCTTCGACTATAAATAATTGACAGAATCCAAGGGAAAGATCGTCATCTCGACCGAAGCACCGCGGAGTGGAGAGATATTTGAACTATGTTATTGAAATCAAATTTAAAGATTTCTCCACTATGGTCAAAATGAGACTTCTATTCGACTCATCTCTTTAAAGTTCTCCCGTCATTAATTTATACAATAAATTAACCCTCAAGGTGACATCTTTTGAGATGCTCACCTTTTCTTGCGAAAAAATGAATATTTGGTATTTCCATAAAACGAAAAAAGCCTGTAAACACTTAATTTACAGGCTTTTAGTTAGGTTTAAAATCTATTTTCGCGGAATGGACGGGACTCGAACCCGCGACCTCCTGCGTGACAGGCAGGCATTCTAACCAGCTGAACTACCACTCCTTTTGTTCTTCTTTAAAGTTCGAACCTCTTTCCCCTTTCGGGATTGCAAATATAGGCACTATATTCAGTTTATCATCATAGTATTGGACTTTTTAATCAATAAATACGTAACATACTGAGCCTCATTCTAAATATTTTAACCAAAACAGTTATTAAACAAAAAAGCCTTAACTTTTGCAAGTTAAGGCTTTTGTTGCGGGCTGAACGGGGTCACAATCGAACCCCTTACGCCTCTTTTACTTCTTTTAAACGACCTTGAAAAAATTCAATCAACTGATAATGAATTAAATGATGAGCTATTCTATCCTTTAGCTGGAAAGCATGGGGCATCCAAATCTATTAAGAAATTAAAGAAGCGATTGCCCAAAATCTAAATTTGTGATGCAGAAAAATAGTAAGCGGGAGTTTATTGAACTACACATCTCTCTGAATTAATGATCTTGAAACTCAATTAATCCATAAATTTCCTCTAGGAAAGGCTCGACATTATCAGTTGTCAAAAGAAAGTCTATCTGATCTTCATCAAATTGGTAAACACCAAAATTTTTCAAGTAGTTACGGCTCATAGATATATAGCCAGAGGAATAATCCTTAGTTGTATTTTTAATATATTTGAAGAACACGTCAGATTCCATTAATCTTTTGATAATTCTCAATTTATCCAAATCGTCCGAAACAATTGCAATTCCGTTATAGAAGAGTAAATCCATGTCTTCGCAAATCACGAATGTCGGTCGCTCACAGATATGAGGGAAAAAGAGTTTATAGGCGTGTATATCCATGGACTGACGACGACCATATGCATACCAAGTTTCATATTCTCGCGTTCCTTTATCTCGATTTGATAAAACCTCTTTCTTTGTTTGCAAATAGGCATATGCGTTCGGAAACGTTGTTCTCATTACATTTTCAGGAATGATCTTCGTCTGATTATCATAAGGAAAAATTATTTGTTCCCTTAATCGGTCTATGTCTGCTTCGGATTTAAGTTTATTTGCATTGACGATTTTTTTGCATATATCGACTTCTATAGAATAGACAATATTTTCATCCATTAAGTAATAAAATCGATCATCTTCGTCTAATGGGCGAAATTTATAAACGTCATTCTTTAAGGTAGCTATTCCATTTTTTGTATTATACAAGTCCTTAAACGGTTTACCAATTCTTTCTATCTGATTTATATAATTGACCATTGGAAGGTCGTTAACTAAGTTCCAGCCATCATGATGATTTAAGTCTTTATAGTCAAATTCAATTAAATTAGTGAGATCAAGTTGATCTAATTGCGAACTTTTAAGTCTAATAAAATTAATTTTTCTATTATCATGTCTCAAAAAACAAATACAGGTGTATGTATTACGGTCTTGAAAAATTTGTTCCCCACCAAAGCTGATCAAACTCAACTCAATATTATTAACATCAAAATACTCGCGAATGGCTCTGCCATTAACACTTTTGATGAATGTATTAACAGTTATAAAACCAAGAATGCCCTTTTTATTAATATTTTCAAGACCAATTTGGAAAAAAGGAATATATAAATCAGGATGACCAGTTTTAGATACCTCCCAATTCTTAAGTAGCTCAATTGTTTCCTTATCCATGTTTCGAGAACATACATAGGGCGGATTCCCAACAATTATATCAAATCCCTCGTTCTCTTTTATTTCTGGGCAAGCGTCATACCATTTAAATGATAGAGAGTTATTTGTAAACAGATTAAATTGGAATTCTGTTTCATCTTGGCCATTTAATACAGCATACAATGACAGTAATATTTTAGTCCGCTTAATACTATATCCAGCGATATCAATTCCATAAAGGTTTTCACTGTAGATATTATAAAATGATCGTCCAGTCTTGTTTGCAATTTCTTGCGCTAGGGTTAATAAAAATCCACCACAACCACAGGATATATCAGCAATTTTTACGTTAGCAAATTCTCCATTAAAATTTGATAAGCTATTATCAACGATATAGCGCCTAATAGTCTCAGGAGTAAAAACTGCTCCATTTACAACCTTATCAGATGGCGATACCACAAACTCAAATAGCTCTATTAATGCCTCAAAGTCAAGAATTATATTTTCAACTTGCATCAAATCTAAAAAATTTAATAACAGTTGATAATTATCCTTTTGTTTTTTCCTTATAATGTGGGAGATAATAAAATTGTTCTTCTTAACCTTTAATTTATTGGATGAAACATAAGCAGAAACTATTAAATTATCTACCAGTTCTGGAGCAGATATATTTTGTTGTTTTAGAAAAGAATAAATTTTACTAGTCATGTAATTGAATTCCTGCTTTCAAAAGCTAAAACAGGCAGAGTAAATAAGTAGTTAACTATAGTATTCAATCAATTCAATGTCATATTGAACATAAGTTTGCGAATATGATTTTAATCGATTGTCGATTTCCAGATAGATTGGATCGTCTACTTCAAATTTTACTTTGATAAGGGTCAGCTTTTTAATAATTAACCTAAGTCTATTTAGGTTCCATAACAATTGTAAACCTCTTTCTCTTTCATCAAACTTGAATGCTACGTTGTGCATCCATTTCCCCAGTGTCGTCCTCCACATAATAGCTCCATCAGCAGTTCTAAAAAGGTGATCATCGTACTCTTCAGAACAAGGATCAATAAACCCTTCAGTCCCGTTATGATAAATTATTTCACTTTGAGACGGCCACTTATGTTTTTTGTGATTATTGCAAAATTTACAGGAATAAACTAAATTGTCGTATTGTGTCAGGCTAATGTTGCCTAACGGTTCAAAAAAAGATTTGGGTACAAAATGATCTACTTCATAATATGTGTGTCGATATCCATCGTAAGATCCGCAGTAGGCGCAATAAGAGTTAAAATCAAGTTTTAAATCTGCTTTGTGCTTCGTCCAATGGCTCACTGCCTTTGTGATATTTCTTCTTTTAGGAGTTGTCTGCCGAACCGGAGTCATCATTATTATTAATTAGTGAATTCAAAAAATCTTCAGCTTCTTTAGTTGTATCCCTTAGATTGTCAAGCTTCAAGTCATTTACTAAAAAACCAGGAGTTTGTTTTGACCTATTATCAAGATTATTTAAATCTAGTTGGCAAGAAAATAGTTCTTCCTTTTCTTTGGAGTTAAGCCCCTCACTCTCTCTCTTTTCGATTAATTCTAGAACTTTTGTTTTTCTCTCCAAAATATAACTTTGATAATTCAGAATATTCTTTTCTATCATCTGAATTAGGTATTGCTTGTCAGAATTAATGATATCCTTTTCATATATGATATTGGGGGTATCGACAGCTGGGAATGCATCAGTTTTATTATTTGTAAAGATAATCATCGGAAAACGTGGCATAATATGTTCAAAGTCTCGAACAATTTCGTCTCCGTTAAAGGTAACATGTCCTTTATCTCTCATCAAAAAATCTACCATCAAAAAATCCACCTTGGAATCATAAATTTGATCCAATAGTTCTTTTTTATCAATACCCTTTGGCATATCATATCCAATCAAGCTAAAGTTATCCCTCAGCTTTCTTTCGAATTTAATAACCTCTTGAGGATTTTCATCTACATAGCCTATTTTATACATAATTTAATTGTTTCTAGTTGGGAAATCCAATTTAATACAAAAACCATTATCAGATTCTAAAATATCAATTTCTCCACTATTATCTTGCATAACCATCTTAACAAGATACATTCCCAATCCAGTACCAATATCATTTCCCTTTGTATCCTTTTTTGAAGTTGTAAAAGGCAGAAAAATATCATTCTTATTAGTAAATACATCTGGCAAGCCAGTACCATTATCTTGATATATAATAACAATTCTGCCATCCAATAATTTATGACTAATCATTATTTTTCTTTGGATGATAACATCAATATTATTAAAGGAATCTATTGAGTTTGTGATTAGATTCCCAAAGATCGTATCCATATCTATTTCAAAGGCTCTAAATTGATAGTTCGAAGTTCCTTCATCATAAATCTCTAAGGATATTCCTCGATCATTAAGTGGCACTTCCCAATTCTTTTTAAGTCCATTAAAATAGTCTTTGAAGTTAAAAGAGGACCGCTTTCTTTTGTCTTTCTTAATTGCTGTTAATGAATAATCTACCCAATGCTTGGTTTTTTCTCCTCCACTTTTTAATAACTCAATAATATTTAACCCATCTAAATAAAGTTGTTCAGCCTTACGTTCAGGATGAACTATTCTTGTGTATATAGTTTCTAAGTCGTGAATCTCTTCGACATTATTTCTTATTTCTCTTAACTCATGAGCAAAAGATGAAACTATAAGACCTAAACTCGCTAGACTACGAACTTGGGCAAGTTCAGCATCCTTATCATCGTCAATCTGGAAATTCGTTAACTTTTCTTCTAAAATTCGCTGAAACTGCTCCTTTTCATCTCCAAGACCACCCTCGTTTTCATGCGGCTCTTTATCTTCATCCTCATCCTTGTTTCTTTCTTCCTCTGCCTTTCGCTTAGCATATAATTCATCAGCTATTTTCTCCGCAGCTTCTTGAATTTCTTTCTGGCGTTGCTTTTTTTTCTCAGCATCAAAGTATAAATAGTATGGGTTTAGAATTTTAGAACGGTCGTACTCAAAATAATGTATTGTACTTTCTACAATTTTTTTCAGCAGGTCAAAAGATGTGTTTTCCACTAGTGATCCGCGGTCGGATTTGTCAACTATTTTAGGGTTGGCCACTCTCGAAATATTGATAATACCAGCAATTTGATTTGGGCCAACTCGCCAATCGCCGATACGCTGTCCGGGTCCGGCTGGACTTCTTTGAGCCCGCTCTCCAAGTTTCAACCAGTCATTACCAGAATCACCATAAGGCCTTACTCTAAAGGAATCCCTATAAATCTTAATCCCACCAAACCGTGATATCACTTTTTGCCTTTCCTGATAGCTGATACCAAGAAAGGGATAATCTTCTTTGGATGAAACGGTATTTTTTAGGAAATAAAAACTGAAAGTAAAATCTCCAACATCTTTTAGTAATGAAGTATTACTTTCGGTTTTTGGCCATTTCATTAATTCATTAATATCTTTTGAGTCATCAAACTCCTTTTGTTCAAGAGTTTTCAAATCATAAGGTTTCTCGGTATTTTCATACAAAAAGCTAAACTTGCCTTTAATAAGTTTAAGATCAAGTTCGTTCCTTGTAATATGAAGTTTCACTTTTAAATCTTGAGAATTATAGGATGCCGAGACTTTATAGTCATAATCATTAAAAAAGGCAGTGTCAACCTCTCCATAGGCTTTGGGTTCTTGAAGATGTCCTTGAAACACCTTAAAGGGAATAGCAAGTTCTTTTGGCGGAATTAATGCCTCTAGGTTTTTAAAAGAGTTATCTAAATGAGAATCTTCCCAATCATCCCGAAGTTTAGAAATTTTAATTACTGTTCCATGCGAAAATGAATTCGATGGAAGACTTTTAATAAATTCAATGTCAGCGAAATTTTCTTGTAAAAACCGTAGGATATTTATTTTGCTAGGTTCTAAATCTGCCTTAATATCTGCCAGTGAGGAACCAGGGGTTTCAAATTGTTGCCAATCCATTTTCCAATAGAATCCATCAACAGTTTTTTTAGGTATTGTCCACATTTCCGATAATGAACCAAGTCTATCTAACGCAAAGCGTCCAATACCTTTTGCCCCTGTTTTAATTCTGCCATCAACTGAAACAAATTCAAATTCCTTATTCCCGGTGCCTATTGTCATCCAGTTTTTTGTAATGATTGAATCGTCCATACCGTCACCATTATCAATAATGAATATTGAATTCTGTGACCAAAGAATCTGTCTGATTTTCTTGTAGTATTTTTTTAATGCTGGTTCAGTCAAGTGAAAAGTTCCTTCATCGAATGTCAGCTCCTCAAATAACTCAGGACTGTATTTTTTTAGAGTATTTATATCCGCCTCTCTAAGGGGATTCGTAAACTCAAGAAATGATATATCATATATAACCAAGCACACTTTCGCATCCGCGTCATAGGAATTTTTGACAAGTTCAACTATTGCTCCTTCTGCATTAGTGAAATTTTCTTGCCCAATTAACCTAGCAGTTCTTGCTGAAACCGAAAAAGGAATTTTTGCCATAATTTACAAAGAGCCATAAATGTAGATAAAATTTGAGAGATAAATTTTATCTACCTGTTTAACATATCAATTACTAGTAATACTAGTTCTCTATTGTATCAGATTAAACCCTCTCTACAACAATAATATAATGATTCAAGTCTACCAATATATAATTATGGAAACATAAACTGAATGTCATCCTATATGTCGGAAAGGATTTGGATGCAAAAAGTAATATTCTATATTCGTGTTAGCACTGCTGAGCAGGCTATAAAAGTGCACTCTCAAAGAAGCCAACATGACCAATTGAATAAGCATTGTTTAGTCACACCAACAGTTTGGAAATTGTTCTTGACGGCCATTCTGCCAAAACCTTTGATCGACCAGCATGGGTTGCGATGATGCATCGATCGAAGATCACAAACGACAAACTCAATCTCATCCTACTTAACAAATGGGATCTGTTTAGCCGCAACATTGTCGATGCGTAATACATGATTCGAGGCTAATTAAGCTGGGCAACTCCTCCAAGCTATTGGATCAGGATTTGGATTTGTCAATACCTGACAATAAAATCTTACTCGCAGTCTAGTTTATCTATCTACTTCTGAAGCTGAAAACGACAGACGATCTTTGAATGTTAAGCAAAAGGTTTATAAAGCTAAAAAAGGAAGGTCACCGGACAGCGCACAGACTTTAAAGATCATTCATATGTAGCGGAAGGCTTTGCTCATACGTTTTTAGATATTCAAGAGTGTCCAGAATAATTTTATAGAACGCCAGTGAAAAAACGCAGAGCTAGAAGGAAGAATAAGACTGAAAACCACGAACCTTCCCTCACTAGCGCAGAAGAGCAACTAATCGAGTTGATTGCCCAGATCATAGTGAATATAACCTTTAGACAGGTTGAGGAACAAAATAAAAAAGATTTATCAAAGTAAATTTAAAGTAATGAACGGGGCTCGAAACCCGACTATTCCGTAAGTAGTTGATTTTAAGAAAATTACAAAATGATCATTTGAATAGAAATTGAAACGCACGTGATTTTTTAAAAAAACAACCATCTAAATATCAAGCATTTAGATGGTTGTTTTTGTGTTAGAGCGGAATGGACGGGACTCGAACCCGCGACCTCCTGCGTGACAGGCAGGCATTCTAACCAGCTGAACTACCACTCCTTTTGTTTACTTTTTAAAAGCTTAAACCTCTTTCCCCTTTCGAGGTTGCAAATATAGAGACAAAATTCTTATTTGCAAACTTTATTTTAAAATAATCGTAATTAACTAACCTACAGCACCTTCTTGCATCTTCTCTGCATTTTCCGCAAACTGAAGTGCATCAATAATTTCCTGGATATCGCCATCCATAATGCTCGGCAGGTTATACATCGTTAAGCCAATGCGGTGTTCGGTAACACGGCCCTGAGGATAATTATAAGTTCTGATCTTAGCCGAACGATCTCCTGTTGATACCATTGTTTTACGTTTAGCAGCAATATCACCATTCTTTTTCTGCAATTCGATATCGTAAAGCTTACTACGCAACATCTCCATCGCAATTACACGGTTACCCAGCTGAGAACGTTCCTGCTGGCAAACCACCACAATACCCGAAGGTTTATGCGTTAACTGCACTTTAGTTTCTACCTTGTTTACGTTCTGTCCACCGGCACCGCCCGAACGCGAAGTCTGCAGCTCTATATCGGCAGGGTTAATATACAGATCAATTTCTTCTGCTTCTGGTAAAACTGCTACAGACGCAGCTGAGGTATGCACACGACCCTGTGTTTCGGTATCTGGCACACGTTGCACGCGGTGTACACCACTTTCGTACTTTAACTGACCATAAACATCATCACCACTCACTTTCAGAATCACCTCTTTATAACCTCCCGCAGTACCTTCGGTTACATCAACAGTTTCAACCTTCCAGCCTTTAGTTTCGAAATAACGGGTATACATGCGGTATAAATCGCCTGCAAATAAAGCAGCTTCATCTCCACCGGTACCGCCACGGATCTCAAAAACCGCATTTTTGGCATCTTCAGGATCTTTAGGAATCAACATCAAGCGGATATTGCTTTCCATTTCTTCCTGTTGTTTTAACAAAAGATCGAGCTCTTCTTTTGCCATCTCGCGCATTTCAGCATCTTTTTCAGTAGCTAAGATCTCTTTGTTCGCATCGATGTTACTCATCACATTTTTGTAGATTTTATATTCATCTACAATTTTGCCCAAATCTTTATATTCTTTATTTAAAGCCGCAAAACGTTTCATATCCTGAATGACATCCGGATTGCTCAACGATTCTTCTACATCTTCCCAACGCAGCTTTATAGCTTCTAATTTATCTAACATATTTATTCTAGTTGAAATTTCCTGAAGGTTGGAATAGGCTCAAAAATTCAGGAAATGCAAAAATAAGGAAAAAAGCTGAATTAGTTTGTTTGGTGAGAATGGTTAATCGGTTAACTGTAGAGGTATTAAGCAAAGGAATGGTTTTATTAAAAATTAGAAAATGAAGGGATTTGTGCCAGTGGCGGGCAATAGTCCCGCTATCACTCCAAGTCCTCGCTACGCTGTGGGCTTTTCGTTTTATCGGGTTTAGGAACAGTAGACCGTGCATTTAGACGCCATGCAACCCCAAATAGCACCACTTACCCGCTTAACTAAACGGGATTGAAGCGGCAGCTCCCGATTTTCCTTCAAAACCGGGACTATAACGAAAAGCCCGGCGAACATTAAGAAATGCTTCAGGTTTTGCTTTCCTAAAAAATGGACATCAATATAGTTGGAAAAATAGTTTTATGCTGAGAAAAGCATTAATTAGAGATTTTGGAAATGGGCAGTTCCTCACTTATGGCAGCCAGCAGCCCCGCTATCACTCCAAGTCCTCACTACGCTGTGGGCTTTTCGTTTTACCGGGTTTAGAAACAGTAGACCGTGCATCCAGGCGACGTGCAACCCCAAAATAGTACCACTGACCCGCTTAACTAAACGGGATTGAAGTGGCAGCTCCCGATTTTCCTTCAAAATCGGGACTATAACGAAAAGCCCGGCGAACATTAAGAAATGCTTCTGGTTTAGCTTTCCTAAAAAATGGACATCTAATATAATTAGAACAATTGATTTACTTTTGGAAAAGCATTATTTAGAGGTTTTGGAAATAGGCAGTTCCTCAATTATGGCAGCCAGCAGCCCCGCTATCACTCCAAGTCTTCGCTACGCTCCGGGCTTTTCGTTTTATCGGGTTTAGGAACTGTAGATTAAACATCCAGGCGACATGCAACCCAAATAGCTAAACGGCTCAAAAATTAAGCATCTGGGTTATAATATTCCAGTTTTAACTCCTGCCCATCAAATACCCCATAAGAATTATAGTTGAGCCATTCGCCGATATTTACATACCTGCTACCATTACCCAAATCAATGTCGAGCGGCAGGTGCCTGTGTCCGAAAATAAAGTAATCGAAATATGCCTTCTGCAGATGTTCTTTGGCATAAATGGCCAGCCATTCTTTATCCTCACCTAAAAAAACTTCTTTTTCGGTTTGTGCGGCCCTACTCCCCTGGCTCCAGCCATTGGCGATACCAATACCCAAATTTGGATGCAAACGTGCAAACAGCCATTGACAAACTTTGCTTCTAAAAATTTTTCTTAAAAATTTGTATTTATTATCTCCCGGTCCTAAGCCATCGCCATGGTGCAGGTAAAATTTCTTACCTCCCCTTTCGATGATCAGTTCATCACTGATAATTTCCATCCCGATTTCCCGGGTAAAATAATCGCGAACCCACATATCGTGGTTGCCTTTAAAAAAGTAGATTTTTATTCCGGCATCGGCCATGGCTGCCAGTTTTCCCTGTAAACGGATAAATCCTTTCGGAATCACTTTAGCATACTCGAACCAGAAATCGAAAATATCGCCCATTAAAAACAATTCACCACAATTTGGTTCTATAAAATCTAACCAACCTACAATACGCGCTTCACGGGCACGGCTTTCGGCATAATTAGGCGTACCTAAATGAAAATCGGAAGCGAAATAAATATTTTTTGCCATGGGTTTTCAAAGGTAACTCAAAAAGCTTAAAGACTAAAGAAGAAAGACCAAAGGCTAAAGCATAAACACTAAAACTAAAATCGCTTAATAAACAGGTGTAATCAACCCGAAGGCAAAAAAGACATATATTAGTAAATAAATCTGTTTCACTATGAAAAAACAAATTCTATTATCCTTATTTGCGCTAAGCTTTTTTGCCTGTAACCAGGGCAAAAAACCAGCAGAAAAAATAACATTGATGAAATATCCAGAAACGAAAAAAGACGACACCAAAGACAATTATTTCGGCACCACGATCGCCGATCCTTACCGTTGGTTAGAAAACGACACCTCTGCCGAAACCAAGGCCTGGGTGATTGCCGAAAATAAGGTCACCCAAAACTATCTGGAGCAGATTCCTTACCGTGCAGACGTTAAAAAGCGTTTAACTGAAATCTGGAACTATCCTAAAGAATCAGCTCCATTTAAGGTTGGCGAATATTATTTCTTTACCAAAAACGATGGACTGCAAAACCAAAGCATCTGGTTTATTAAAAAGGGATTAGAAGGTAAGGAAGAGGTTTTTCTCGATCCAAATACACTCACAAAAGACGGAACAGCAGCCGTTTCGCTTTTGGGATTCTCTCACGACAAAAAATACCTAGCCTATTCGGTTGCGCAAGCAGGATCAGACTGGAGCAATATTTACGTAATAGAAATAGCCAGCAAAACCAAATTAGCAGATGAGCTGAAATGGACAAAATTCTCTGGTGCAGCCTGGAAAGGTAATGGTTTTTACTACAGTAAATTTGACGAACCTGCCAAAGGAACCGATCTTTCTGCAGCCAATAAATACCAAAAAGTGTATTTCCATAAATTGGGCGATCAGCAACAAAACGATCAATTAATTTTTGAAGATAAAACCAATCCAAATCTATATTTTGGTGCCAATGTTACCGAAGATGAACGCTTTCTGGTGGTTTATGCCAGTGCCGGTACTTCAGGCAATGCATTGTATTATCAAGATTTAAACGGCCCAGATAGCAAAATAGCGCCACTAATTAAAGGTTATGAGCATAATCACAACGTTGTTGACAACATAGGCGATAAATTATTGGTGAACACTGATTTAGGAGCAGAAAACAAACAGGTGGTTTTGGTTGATCCAAAAAATGCAGATCCTAAAAACTGGCTGAAAATTATCCCTGAATCGAAATTAGCTTTAGAGGGTATTGGAACCGGCGGAGGGTTTCTTTGGGCTACTTATTTAAAAGATGCCAGCACCAATATTATTCAGTTTGATTTAACCGGAAAGAAAATTGGCGAAGTAAAACTACCGGCAATTGGAACCGTTGGAGGTTTTGGCGGTTACAAAGAAGATAAAGAATTTTTTTATACCTTTTCTAATTTCACCACTCCAGGCACCATCTACCGTTATGATGTGGGCAAGGCTGAATCAATTTTATATAAAAAGTCGGAATTGAAATTCAATACCGACGATTATGAAACCAAACAGGTATTTTATCCATCAAAAGACGGCACAAAAGTACCCATGTTTATCGTACACAAAAAAGGCATCAAACTGGATGGCAATAACCCGGTTTATCTCTATGCTTACGGCGGCTTCCAGATTAGTTTAACGCCTGGGTTCAGTCTATCGCGAATGTTATTTTTAGAACGGGGAGGAATTTACGTTCAACCAAGCTTACGTGGAGGAAGCGAGTATGGCGAGGCCTGGCATAAAGGCGGCATGTTAGCCAAAAAGCAAAATGTATTCGACGATTTTATTGCCGCAGCTGAGTACCTGGTGAAAGAAAAATATACCAATCCAGCTAAAATTGCCATTTCGGGTGGCTCAAATGGCGGACTTTTGGTTGGTGCCTGCATGACCCAAAGACCTGATCTTTTCAAGGTAGCTTTACCCGCGGTTGGCGTGCTGGATATGCTACGCTATCATAAATTTACCGTTGGATGGGGATGGGCTGTTGAATACGGAACCAGCGATAAAAAGGAGGATTTTGATTACCTGATCAAATATTCACCGCTCCATAATGTAAAAAGTGGCGTTAATTATCCTGCAACCCTAATTACTACTGCGGATCATGATGACCGCGTGGTACCTGCGCACTCTTTCAAATTCGCAGCAACCTTACAGGAAAAATATAAAGGCGAAAATCCGGTTTTAATCAGGATTGAAACCAAAGCCGGTCATGGGGCGGGCAAACCCACCACAAAACTAATTGAAGAAGCGGCTGATGTGTGGAGTTTTGTATTTCAGAATTTGGGAATGAGCTGGTAATCTAATTCTGCCATAGAAGTAAAAAACCATGGAAATTCCCCCATGCAGTCTTTTGCTTCTGTGGCAATATATTATCGAGATAGAATTTTTGGGAAGCCGGTGATGAACTCTGTTCCCAAGCAGCCCCTCTTAATTACAATTTCTATTCTATCTTCTGCCTGCACCCCTTTAAACTTTAAGTACACATAAAAGAAACCCGAAACTTTCATTTTACCTAGGTTATAAAACACAACATAATAGTTTGTAGATCTGCCCACCGTTTTCATCAACTTCTTTATCACCTGTGTTTCTACATAACGCTTATCCTTTATTGACAAACGATTTATAAATAACAACAATATGTCGGAAAACCAGAATTTAGACACAAATATTAAAACAAGAATCTGAAAAATATAGCCCCAAATAACAGAAACCAAAGTTCCATCCTTCACAAATCCCCGTCCATAAAATAGATAGAACACTAAAAACGGAATGGTTAAAACATAACTCAAAATAGTGATCTCCCGACTAAATTTGGTTTCTTTTACTGTAATGTGCAGATCAACGACTAATAGGGATAACAAAGGGATGATTAAGAACCATTTCCAATGGCTATTTCCTGAATAAAGGCCCCAGATGCAGAAAGGAATAAAGGCAGCTGGCAATTGCCAGCTCCGTCCACAAAACAGAAACAGCAATACCCAAATTGCAACCAGAGGCAGAGCAATAAAAAAATAATCAAGCATCGTTAATTAGAATATCAGGGAAGTTATTACTTTTTTGGAATTTTAGCTACAACTCGTAATTTTATTGCCATTCTTTAACAGCTTTTGAAGTTAAATTTTCTATTCCCCACTAAACCCATAGACCAATTATAATTTGCTTTAAATCATTAAAAACCTTTAACTTTTGTTTTCGATTAGCTCAAAGCATATAAAATACTGAATATAATAGGATTGCAAAATTATCTAGAATATTTCTAAATAGCAGAATTGATAAGACTTTATTTTGTAACTTTGCGTCAAATTTTTCTTTAATGATCACTACTGATATAGCCGTAATAGGCGCTGGTCCGGTTGGTTTATTTGCCATTTTTGAAGCCGGTTTATTAAAAATGCGTTGTCATTTAATTGATTACCTTCCTCAGGTTGGTGGTCAGCTGTCTGAAATTTACCCTAAGAAACCGATATACGATATCCCTGGTTATCCTTCTGTACTGGCTCAGGAACTTATCGATAATTTAATGGAGCAGGCCAAACCTTTCCATCCTACCTTTACTTTAGGTGAGCGTATTGAAGGTTTAGAAAAACGCGGTGAAGCCGATTTCGTTTTAACCACCAATATGGGTACCGTTATCGAAGCTAAAGTTGTCGTTATTGCCGGCGGTTTAGGCTGTTTCGAGCCACGTAAACCAGCTGTAGAAAATCTGGAAAATTTTGAAAACGGTAAAGGTGTAAACTACATGATCCTTGATCCGGAGAAATACCGCGACCAGAAAATGGTGATTGCAGGTGGTGGTGATTCGGCATTAGACTGGACCATTTACCTGGCAGAAGTTTGCTCTGAACTCACTTTGGTTCACAGAAGCGAAAGTTTCCGTGGTGCACCAGATTCGGTAGCTAAAGTAATGGCATTGGCAGAAAGCGGAAAAATCAATCTGGTTTTAAACAGCAATCTTCAGGCCGTACACGGAACTGACAAATTAGAGCAAGTTGAAATTGTGCAGAACCGTACCATGGAAAAAACAGTGGTAGAGGCTGATCACTTAATTCCTTTGTTTGGCTTGAGTCCTAAATTAGGCCCGATCGAAGACTGGAACTTAAATATCAATAAAAGTGCAATCGAGGTTAACGTTGATGATTATTCGACAAACATTCCTGGAATTTACGCTATTGGCGATATCAACACTTACACCAATAAACTAAAATTGATTCTTTGTGGTTTCCACGAGGCGGCATTAATGAGTCACAGTGCGTATTCATACATGAATCCGGGTGTTAAATACACCATGAAATATACAACTGTAAACGGAGTTTCAGAATTTTAAGCTTTCTCCTATATTTGCTATTCAAATAACAAGAGAACTAAAAATGGAAAATAACATCAATATATATATGCAAGAGCCGGATGGCTCAGTTACTGAACACGTTGCCCCAACTGACATGGGTTTAAGCCTGATGGAGTTTTTAAAGGCATCAGAGTACGATATTCTTGCTACTTGTGGCGGAATGGCTTTATGTGCTACTTGCTGTGTTGATGTTTTAGAAGGCGAAGAAAAACTTAACGAAATGACAGACGATGAGTATGCCATGTTAGATACTTTGCCTGATCTTTTACCAAATTCGCGTTTAGCCTGCCAACTGCAGTTAAACAACAATATGGACGGATTAAAAGTAAAATTACATGGCGTAAGCTAGGTTGTAAAACATATTGTATGAAAAGGCGATGCGTAAAGTGTCGCCTTTTTTCATTTAATAGACCGTGAATTGCAAACGGACAACCGAAAACTACAAACTAATTTGGGAGTTACCCAAGCTGCGCAAGGGTCCGGGCTTTCCAGGGCTACGCTGCGCTCCGGTACCGATGAAAAATCGGTACTGAACCCTTACAATCCCTAACGCGAACTTTGCTTTTCAGACCTCGCAGGTTTGTGAAACCTGCGAGGTCTGAAAAGCCCGGAGCGAGTGAGGACTTGCAGCGGTAGCAGGGCCACAATCCGCCACGAAAACAGAACCCAACATTTCAAAAACCCACTTAAAGGGATTTAAAATCCTTAGTTCCAATGCCGGGATTATAAATCCCGACTAACACATTATCTAACTAACAATTTATCTATTGAATGTTTACTTTCTGCTTCTCTACATTCCAGCCATATACTTCTACCGCCAAATTACTTTGCTTACCGGTATATTCTACAGTCACCGTTTTACTTTCGCCAGGCAAAATACTCACATAATTATCATCATAAAAGCTTGGCAATATCCGCTCGTTGTTATTGCTGTTAATTAAAGCAACACGGTTAAAAAACGCAACAGGATTTCCAGCTGCGTTACTTAAGGTTACGGCCACTTTTCCGTTTTTCTGATCAACGGCTTCAACTTTTAAAGGTATCTGTTTAATGTTTTTCAGCCCCGAATATTCGCCGTCTTTTCCAGCCAGCCAATAAAGATTTTCACTTAAAATATTCTGCTTCTGATCTAAAATTCTTAACGAAACAAATACACCCTCATTTTTATCCAGTTTGGTTAAAAACTCATTCATAGGAAAAAGTCTCCTCACCGAAGATGGACCAACCGAATTGAATGCCTGAGAATAGAAATAATCTTTCCCGTCCATATCGTAAGCTTTAGCCTGTACCATCAGGTTGTTTTTGGTGGTAAATCCGTTGTTTACAATGGTAACCATACTATCCAAAGGATTCATCATCACGTGCAATGGTTCACTACCTTTCCTCAAGCCATATAAACAAGCGTTGGGATCAAGGTAATAATCGTACATCTGTCCGCGCATGGCTGTCCAGGGGTTTTGGGTTTTCCAGATGATGGAACCGGTGTACCAATCCCACATTTTGTTCGAGAATCCTTCCATCAAAGCCCTGTATTGATCGTAATTAGCCAGTTGAGCCTTCATCGCAAAATCTTCGGCACTTTTTGGCTTGCCGTAAGGATTAAGGTATTGCTCGTAAGAAATGTATTTATGATAATCCCATATCGAATCGGGCTTGGCTTTGTATTGTGGCGCAACCAGGTTTTCTTTCGGGATAAAACGCAGTAAGGAAACATAATCGCCTACCCCTACCGATCCAACTTCCGAATTGTAAGGAAAAGTTCTGGTACCCCAAAAAGTTTTAATATCCTGTATCCCGTACGGACCATCACCATTACCACCGATTGAGTTGAAAGACATTTCGTCGCTATTAGAAAAATCAAAAAGCTTTCTCGTTCCATCCAGGCGCGGCAGAATATCGTTTTTTAAGGGTTCTAAAATATCCTCAGGTGGGGTAATTTCATTTCCACCGCACCAAAAAGCCAGCGAAGCGTGGTTTCTGATCATTTTGATCTGATCTTCAATAGCAGTTAAAGTGAGGTTGTGGTCATCCGGATAATTTCTGCGTGTCCACTGGTCTTCCTTTTTCATTGGGTCTACCCAACGACCGTTACAATCGCCACTGAACCAGAAATCCTGAAACACCAATAAACCATATTTATCGCAGGCATTGTAAAATTCAGGCCTTTCCAGTATTGCCCCACCCCAGATCCTGATCAGGTTGAGGTTCATATCTTTGTGGTAGCGGATTTCTGCATCATAGCGGGCATCACTAAAGCGTAACATCGCATCAGAAATGATCCAGTTACCTCCTTTAATAAAAATTTTTTGTCCGTTTACAAAAGCGCCCATACTTTTAGTATGCTCATTCCAGACGTTATCAATCTGACGCACACCAACTTTAAGCTGCTCCTGATCTAATACCTGATTGGCAGCTACAAATTCAATTTTGAGGTCATACAGGTTTTGTGCCCCATAACCGCTTGGCCACCATAATTTAGGGTTTTCAAGTTGTAAATCAGGAAGTTTAACGGTGGTGGTTTTATTGGCTGTAATAGTGGCTGATTGTTTAATCAACTTTCCGGCAATCTGATATTGCAAAGTACCCGAAACCGCCTGGCCTGTAGGGTTTTCTACTTCTACTGAAACTTTAACGGTAGCGGGATTCTGTCTGCCTTCTTGTAAACGTTTGCCCGGCACCAAAGTAATTACCTGTGGATTCTGGATATTGATGCTTTTGGTTTTCTCGATAGTTACCTTATCCCAGATTCCAGTGTTACGGTCGCGGGTAGGTTGTATCCAGTCCCAACCGGCCGTATATTGGGTGGTTAAACCTTTGGCAATGGTTCCATCGCCACCCTGGCCACCGTTAGGATTACCTGGAAAATCTGGCGGATAAACAATTACAGCCAATCTGTTTTTTCCATTAGCCGATAACAGTTTGGTGATGTTATATTGCGCCCTAAGATGCATCCCTACCTGGGTTTTTGAATTAACTTTTTTCCCGTTTAAATAAATTTCGGCTTTATAATTTATTCCCCTAAACTGTAGCCAAACCTGTTCGTTACCTGTAGCACGTTCTTCAAAATCTTTTACAAACCAATAGGTATAGTAATCGTTGCCGGTTTTGTACACATCAGGAATCTTTTCGTTATTCATCCCATAAAATGGATCGGGAACTTTTTTATTGTTCAGCAAAGTGGTTAAAACCGTTCCTGGAACTGTTGCAGGCATCCAGCTATTAAGCGAAAAACCGGATTTAGAAATTTCTGAACCATTAGCTTGTGCATCCATAATATTTGTACAAACCCAGCCCGAGTTTAGCTCGTATCGCTGCTGTGCATTTACAATGAAGGCCGAACAGCACAAAAGAAGTAGAAATATTTTCTTCATTTATTTGAGATATTTTAGTTAATACTTGTTGTGGTTAATTTTTAATGACGATGTATTATAAATATAGAATTGTCAATCCTGAGCCTATTGAAGGACCTTCCACAATACCCGTATGGGACGTCTTGACGAGCTCAACGTGACAAATTCTTGATAAATCAGGTTTAAAATATAACCTCACACTTTATCTGGAATTATTTTCCGGATATCGGCCTGTCTTCAGGTTTTACACCCCAGGTTGCCGATGGTGTATTGCCCATATAAATCTCCATCTTTCCACCAGCTACAATGGCTTTATGAAGAATATACGATTTACTGTAGGGCTTCCCGTTCAGTACAATTTTCTGAATGTATTTGTTCGCTGCGCTATTACCAATCACCTTGATGCTGAACTTTTTATTCCCTGCCAGTGAAATGGTAGCACCATTAATTAATGGGGTACCGAAAACATAGGCACCATTTGCAGGATTTACCGGATAAAAACCCATGGCCGTAAAAATATACCAGGCACTCATTTGCCCTACATCTTCGTTGCCGCACAAACCATCAGGCTTAGATGAATAAAAATCTTTGTCGATTTTACGGATCAGATCGGCTGTTTTCCAGGGCTGACCTGCATAAGTATATAAATAAGTGATATGGTGGTTAGGCTCATTTCCCTGTGCATAATTACCAATCAATCCACTAATATCCGGCGAACCGTTGGTTCCCAAGTCTAAGGGTAAGGTAAATAGCGAGTCGAGTTTATTGATAAAAGCTTTATCCCCTCCAAAAAGACCGATCAATCCTTCTACATCTTGTGGCACCAGCCAGGTATATTGCCAGGCATTCCCTTCTACATAGTCATCTTCACGGTGTTTGGATGAAAAAGGATCGAACGGGCTTCTCCAGTTGCCATTGGCAAGTTTACCACGCATAAACTGAACGCTCGGATCGAAATATAAACTATATAGTTTCGACCTTTTGCTAAAATAAGTGTAGTCGGCTGTTTTATTCAGTGCCTTCGCCATTTGTGCAATGCAATAATCGTCAATAGCATACTCCAAAGCCTTACCCACTGATTCGTTTACTTTATCTGCAGGAATGTATTTAAGCTCCTGAATGTATTCAATGCCATCTGTTTTCTGCATAGCCGATTGTTTTATCGCTTCGTAGGCCAGATTTACGTCGAAGCCACGGTATCCTTTTAAATAGGCATCTACAATAACCGGAACAGCATGATAACCCACCATGGTATTGGTTTCGTTACCCATTAAATGCCAAACCGGTAATTTACCCTGTTGTTTATAGATGGCCAACATGCTATTCACTACATCACTTACCTTATCTGGATGAAGAATGGTGAACAATGGATTTGCCGCTCGATAAGTATCCCAAAGTGAAAAAGTAGTTACATTATTGAAGCTGGCCTTGGTGTATATCTTTTTATCGGCTCCCAAATAATCCTTATTTACATCGTTAAATAAAGATGGCGCAATCATGGTATGGTATAAAGCCGTATAAAAAACCTTTTTAGTAACTGTAGACGCTTCAATTTTAACCTTCGACAGTTCTTTCTCCCATTTTGCCTCAGCATTTTTAACGGTCGATACAAAATCCCAGCCCGGTAATTCTGTTTTGAGATTTAAAATGGCATTTTCGATACTTATCGGAGATAAGGCCACTTTAATCTGCAGTTTATCATTATTAATGGCATTAAAACTAACCGCCGCTTTAAGTTTTTTACCAGATAATGTTGCGCCGTTTTTAACCACGGTGCTATCATAAAGTGCAATGTTTTTAACTGGTTGCGAAAGTTTAATTACAAAATATAAACGCTGATCGTTGGCCCAGCCTTTCGAATTACGATGCCCTACCAGGGTTGTAGCATCCAGTTGCTTAAATGAGGCAGATACAGGTGCATCCCAACCAATGCCCTCAATTAAATCGATGATGATATGAGGATTTTCAGCACCTTTTTTAAAAGTATACTGATGAAAACCAACCCTTTCGGTAGCTGTTAGCTCAGCTTTAATTTGGTATTTATCAAGTAATACACTATAATAACCAGCTTTTGCAACTTCATTTTGATGGGAAAATTGAGAAAGATAACCACCCTGATCATCGGCTGTTTTACCTTTTTCCAGGAGCAATTTTCCGGTTGCAGGCATAATAGAAATATCGCCCAAATCGCCGATACCTGTACCGCTTAAATGGGTATGTGCAAAACCGGTGATGGTATTGCTGCTATAATTGTAACCACTGCACCAGTCCCAGCCCTCAAAAATATTATTTGGCCCAAGTTGTACTGCTCCAAACGGAACATTGGCACCTACAAAAACATGTCCATGTTTTGCTGATCCGATAAGTGGATCAATATACCGGGTAAGTTTGGGTTTCTGCTGCGCAGTTGCATTAAGAGAGAATAGAAAGGCTGTTAAGAATAGAATGGAAGAGATTTTCTTGAACTGCATGTGATAGATTTAAAAATCTAAAAGTAAAACGTTTTATGTTTATTTTCTTATAAAAGGTGTGAAGAATATATAAAATTTCGTCATTAGTATGCCGTTAGGCTTTGTTTACCATATAAGAACATTTGAGCTTGCTCACCCTTAGATGCCTTATATGGTTGAAAACAATAGCAAATAAAATCTTTCACTATGTTACCATAGACGGAGACAGAATACATTAGCACGTCCGTCATTCTCGCGCAGGCGGGAATCTTAAAGCATATTGCATTAAGATTCCCAATCAAGTTGGGAATGACGATTCCTCGCAGCCTATCAATTACCCAATCTCCAAAACAATTACCTGATCGGGTTCTGAAGCATTTAAGGTTGTAGTAATGGTTAATTTCGATGTTTTAAAAGTATAGTTTACCGCACTATTATCTTTTAACAAATACGCTTTTTTAATTTTCTTCAGCGGAACGTTTTCCAAGTTAAGTGTACTGGTTTTCCCATCTACAATGTGAATATAAACCTTCCTATCGCTTTGCGTAATACTTCCCCAGGCCTGTGGCTTAATAAATCCTGCTTTTGTCCCGTAAATACTTTCGCCGTAAATTTTAAGCCAATTGCCCAAACCCGCCAAACGATCCTGAAACTCCGGTTGAATTTTACCACTCGGCATCGGACCGATGTTCAGTAAAAGATTGGAACCCAAACTTGCTGCTTTAACCAACATATTAACCAATTCTTTATTCGATTTGTAATAGGTATCGCTCAAATTATATCCCCAGGAATTTGAAATGGTTTCGCAGGTTTCTAGCGGCAATTTATCTGATGCCTTTTGAAAACTTAGCCCCGATTTATTCTCTCCGGGAAGATCGCGTTCGAACATCTGAAAATCTTCTCCGGCAAAAGGGCTAAGATGGTGGTTGTTACCAATCATACACTGTGGCTGAATTTTGTGAATTAAACCATAAATCTCGTTGTATTTCCAATCAATCCGCGAGGTCCTGTCTTTTGATCCTTCTGGTTCGGTTTGATCCCAATGCCCATCAAACCAGATCCCTCCTATTTCGCCATAATTGGTCAACAGCTCGGTCAATTGATTTTTCATAAACTGCAAATAACTGGCATAATCACCTTTGCCGGTTCTGCCTGAATTCTGCCCGGTACGGCCAGTTTCATGTGGATAATCTTCCCTGCGCCAATCCAGCAATGAGTAATATAAGTATAACTGTATGCCCTGCTTATGGCATTCATCAGCCATCATTTTTACAATATCTTTTTTATAGGGCGTATTCATGATGTTGAAATCAGAATATTTAGTATCCCACATGCTGAAGCCATCATGGTGCCTGGTAATTAGTGTGATGTACTTCATTCCGGCATTCTTTGCCATGCTCACCCATTTTTCGGCATTAAACTCAACCGGATTAAAAAAATCTTTAAGATTGGTATAATTATGAACATTCAGCTTTCGTTCGTTCATTACCCATTCGCCGCTTCCCGGTATACTAAAAGGTCCCCAGTGGATAAATAAACCAAACCGGGCATCACTAAACCATGCTCTTTGTTTTAAATTAGAAGCCGTAGGTGTATAATCCTGTGCCTTTAACTGTAAGGCAGTTAATAGCACAAGGCATATTAGGGTTAGTTTCTTCATAAGAATAGCGGTGTCGTTTGGTTAGGTTTAGTCTATGGAAGCAGTGGCTTTGGTTGGTTTTCCAATTACCTTATAGTTTCCATCGCCTTTTAAAATGGCTAAAACCTGTGTTTGATTGGCGAAAAGGTTTTTAGCTGTAGCAAGTTCTTTATCGTATTGAAAGCTCTGTTCAATCCTTCCTTTTTCGTAAAAATAAC
The DNA here is from genome assembly GCF_005938645.2 of Pedobacter sp. KBS0701. Classification (NCBI taxonomy): domain Bacteria; kingdom Pseudomonadati; phylum Bacteroidota; class Sphingobacteriia; order Sphingobacteriales; family Sphingobacteriaceae; genus Pedobacter; species Pedobacter sp. KBS0701. Next base: position 5,589,440 of record NZ_CP042171.1, on the reverse strand, counting down.
GGCTCACAATCTGTGTTTCTAAAACTCTTTTAATTTCTGCCTTATGGTTAACCAGGTCAGTTTTTTTAGAAGAAGTAAGTTTATATTTAAGGTTTTCGAGATCGGTTTTTACTTCAGCAGATTTATTTTCTTTCTCTGCCTCCACGCGCAGATCGGATAATAATCTTTCTGTACGGCTTTGGTAGGTTAAATCTTTATCAGCAAGGCCGCTTGCAAAAGAGGCGTAATCTGCATCTGAAAGCTGAAAGGTTTTTGCTGAGGCTAATACTGGTTTTTCTTTCCTGTACTGATTTGCATAATTAAAGAAAAGGCTTTTATTGAGCATAGAAATCGTAATCGGGCTTAATTTGGCTGCATCCACCACAATATCGGGGTAAACACCGTTACCGCTGTATACATTTCTACCTGCTTTAGTCTGGTACATTACCATGGTAGAATCGGCAAAACGTTCGGCCACCCCTTCTGCATTTTTATGGGCATAATCCAGTTTTTGGATACATCTGCCCGATGGCGTATAATATTTAGCAACAGTTACCTTAACTAAACTATTATAGGGCAAATTAAAAGTCTGTTGAACCAAGCCCTTGCCGTAGCTGCGCTGACCGATCACAATAGCACGGTCCAGATCCTGCAAAGAACCTGCAACAATTTCTGAAGCTGAAGCCGAATTTCCATTTACCAATACAACCAAAGGAACCGAAGTAGAAATTGGTGCATTAAGCGTTTTATAGGCAATGGTTTTCTCTACATTTTTACCTTTTTGGGTTACAATAAGCTGATCCTTATTCACAAAGAGGTTCACAATTTTAACCGCTTCCTGCAAAATACCTCCACCATTGTTTCTCAAATCTAAAACTACACCTTTTGGATTTTCTTTTTGAATAGCCAACAGGGCATCTTTAACCTCCTGTCCGGAATTTTCCAGAAATTTATCGAGCTTGATATAACCGATTCCATCTCCGACCATTCCAGAATAAGAAACGTTAGGCTGTTTTATTTCATCACGCACAAGTTTTTTAGTAATTTCCTTACCATCTCTAACGACCAGCAAATCTACCGGTGTGCCTTTAGGACCACGCAGCAACTGACTAATTTCCTGACGATCTTTACCCTTTACTGCGATTCCGTTTATGCTTACCACCTGATCTCCTGCTTTAAGGTCGCTTTTATTTGCCGGATACCCCTCACTGATGTCGTTAATAAATAGTTTTCCGTCAATAAAAACAGTGCTGGCACCAATACCGCCGTACTGTGTACTTACATATTTTAACTTGTAATCTTCAATTTCCGATTCGGGAACATACTCGGTATATGGATCTAAACTATCTAACATGGCATCAATACCCGTTTTCATCAATTGAGGGGCATTGGTATCATCTACGTAGTTGATGTTGATTTCTTTATACAGCGAGGCAAAAATATCTAGGTTTTTAGATACCAGGAACAAATCTTCTTTAAATGAAAAAGATAAAGCAGCTAGCCCAAAACCTGCTGCTAAAAGACCATATTTTAGTTTCTTCATTCCCCTTTTTATTTTAATTCCAATAGCCCGGATAAATAGATTATCACCTGTTTGAAAGATTATTTAGTAATTCTGTACAAACGTAAATGTACAAAAAGCCGTAAATATTAAAAACTGCTTATTTGGGTGATGCGTAAATTAAGCGTTACGCTAAAAAAGAAACGAGGATTAGCTGATAGATAAATTAAACTAAAGCCTGTTTCCTTTAGTATCGGCAAGTGCTTTTTGAATCGTAAATTCGATGTAGGTCCGGTCGCGTTTCACCAAACGCATTAAATCTTCAACCAATTGATCTTCTTTGCCCGGCGTAAATTCTAAAGGCTCGTTCGCCAGATCGCGGTATTTCCTTAAAAACTTAGTTTTTACTTTAAATGCAGTTTCAGAAGTCAGTTGAAAATTAGCCATGGCATATTTTATTTGATGCAAAAGTAAAAAATATTTGTTCAGGTTAATACCTTTTTATTTGATGTGATAAAAAAAGTGGAGGATCGTGAATTCTTTTTGCACGATAATTGTGTTAAAACTGCGTTATAAAACTTAATCAGGTGTAAAATCCATATTGTGTAAATGTTAAAACTGAAATAAGAATCTGCAAAAACGCCCTAAAAATGACATTCATAGCGATTTATGGAATCACTAACCTTTAAAACAGCAAATTAAACAACATGAAAAAGATTATCTTCTCTATTGTCTTCCTAACCCTGGGTTGGGCAACATCAAAGGCACAAACGTTTAACCTGGGGGTTAAAGCAGGTGTGAATTTAGCCAAATTAAATGCAGATTTTGCAAGCGAAGAAAACCGTTTAGGCTATCAAATCGGTGCCTGGGCACGTATTGGCGGTGCCAGCTTTTATGTACAGCCTGAAGCTTACATTGGCAGTAAAGGCAACAAATTTATAAGCATCCAACAGGACAACGGCAACGAAGTATCTGCTGAAGGAAAAGTAAAATTTACCACTTTGGATGTTCCTGTTTTATTTGGAACAAAATTCGGCGCCAAAAACTTAAACTTCCGTCTAATGGCCGGTCCGGTAATTTCATTTATCCTGGATGAAAATTCGACTTTTAGCTCAGCTTACCAACAGGCAACAGATTTTAGCAACTACAAAAACCAGGCATTGGGCGCACAGTTTGGTGCAGGTGTAGATGTAGGCAGCATTTCGGTTGATTTACGTTATGAAGCCGGTTTATCGAATATCAGTAAAAGTGAAAAATACAGCCAGAAACCTAACCTTTTCCAACTGAGTTTAGGATTTAAGATTTTGTAAGCTGATGAGTAAGCGCCAGATTATTTTTGCTCTGGCGCTCCTTTTAAGTTTAGGTCTTTTAATCTATTTCTGATCCGTTTCATAAAAGATTTACCTGGGTCTGTTTTTTCCGTAGGTATCTTTACTTATCTATTTGGTGTATTATCAATAAATGGCCGGTTAACTGCCGTACCTGTGTAAGGCAATGTGATATCCCCTCTTAAGCTAAAACTATAGGTATTGGATTTCGTAACATTTACGGCAGTTCTAATTACAATATTAGTTGCTGTACCCGTGTACCTCAATATTAAATCGTAAACACCCTGTGGAACTTTAGCAAAATTTGAAGCACTTTTATAAGCAACATTGGTTGCAACAGTTGTTTCAACCAAACTTGTTGTATTTTTCAATACCAGATCAAAGGGATTTGCATTGTAAGAGGCATGAACAAAACGCACATAGGCACCCGATGTATCGATAGCAGGCAACACATCATCAACCACAAAAACATCTGTTTTTTTAGTGGTGATGTTATACAGGCCCGATAAATAAATCGAATAATTTTTACCCTCTGCTACTTGTTTGTTTAGGCTTGCAATAACCAGGTTAGGATCTGCCGCAGCAGTGCTGGGGCGTTGTGCCATAAAATCGTAAGTACCCGGAGCAAGAATTGAGTATGCATTTGTTGAGGGATAAACTGTTGGAAATGCTACGCCTGTAGTTCCGCTTTCTACGCCTGTTGTAGAACTCGCAGCTGTAACTTTTGTACCTCCGGCATAAAAGTTTACCACGGGCGCATTAAGTGCAAAATTAAAATACTTCAATTGAGCACCACTTACGGGCACTGAGATTTCTTGAACAGCATTTTTCTCACAAGAATAAATTATAGTTGATAGCAGTAGTACTGCTAATATGATATATTTTCTTTTCATAATTTAATTATTGAGGCGTTGTTATCCACATTTCTTTAGTCTGATAATCGGTTGCCAGACCACCAATGGCATTAAGCCCTTCCCTATTCCAAACATATTCTGAATTAAAACGCGGGCGCATTCGCTGAACTACTTTAGTCTGGTTATCCGGAAAAAGCACTGTAGGAATAGTAAATCCTATAAAAACCTGATTTGCGGTTACAGGATCCTTATCTGTATAGTGGTATCTTCTTAAATCTGTCCATTGTTCCAAATGCCCCCAGGCCCATTGTGCAATATATTTCTGACACATAATCTGTGAAAGGGTTAAATCGTTTGGATTTACAGGCGTAATAAGCGGCGAAGCAAGGTACGTGCTCTTTTCTGTTGCACTTATTTGCGTTGGTGTTTGCCCGTCATCAGTATTTCGTGCATTTACAAAGTCGAAATGAGTTGAAACAGCATTTTTATACGCCGCTAAAGCCGTTGCTTTATCTCCTTTTTTATAAGCCGCTTCAGCTTTGATAAACTGCAATTGAGAATAAGTAATAATCGGAAATTTATTTTTACGTGCAAATAAATACCTTGCCGGAGTAGTTGCTGAAGCATTGGCTGCTGCCTGAGAAGCATAACCCCAAAGGTTTAGCGGTTGTTGGGTTGCAGTTAATGCGCCAACGCCTGAAGTTGGCTCCAAACCTCTGTACGCACCATCAGGAGATGGCGCCAGCATCCTGCTCATCCTTGGGTCAACAACGCTTGTAAAGACAGTACCATCCATTAACGACAGGATGAATTTGGTTTGCCTAAGGGTACCTATGTTATTTCTTGTTGCAGATAAAAAGTTAGCATCGTCATTAGCTGTTCCTGCATACGGGATTAAAGCATCATCAACATTTCCGGCAAATGAGGCATCAACTGCAGCAATAACATCGTCTGGTTTATAAAGTGATGTTTTGTTAGAGTAATGATTTAAAACAATTGCTTTGAAACCATACGCGAATTTAATCCATGAAGCACGTTTTCCTCTATAAATAAAATCGGTCTTACCTAAATAACCCTCATTTACGGCTCCATCAGTTCTGTTTAAATTGGCAATGGCAGCGTCGATTAACCTCAATGTTTCTTGATAAGCAAATTCTTGCGAATCGTATTTGAAAGAAGTTTTATTCGGATCAAACGCTTCCCTGATAATAATTTCGCCATTGGCATCTGTGGCAGTAAGCCATCCCCATGCTTTCAGAATTTGCGCCACACCCAGCAAATCCCAGCGTTGCTGGCTTTCGGCTTTACTCGTCATGTCGATTAAATTTTGCCCAAAATCGAAATATGTGGTTCTCCATATCTGGCCGCCTTGATCGGGAGCAGTGCCACCCTGATTGTTGCCATGCCTTTCCCAAAGATCCTGAGTAGCTGTAGAAGCCAGGTTCTGCGTATAACGACCAATATAAATTCCATCAAACTGCGGCGCTGAAGCCATCCAATGCAGCATTGGTGATAAATACAAATTAGCCTCTACTGATTGTGGTGCATTTGGATTTGTATTTACATCTAAGAATTTCTTACACCCACTTGTGGAAATAAGACTCCCTAATACTAATAGTATATATAATTTTTTCATTCGTTTTTTCTTCTTATTATAAGCCAATTTTAACCCCAAAGTTTAATCCTATTGGTACCGGAAAATTACCGTAATCTATTCCTGAAGAACCAGAACCACCAACCGCAGCTGTATTTCCATTTACAACCGGATCTAATCCTGAATAATTGGTAATTAAGAATAAATCGGTACCGGTTACGAAAACACTTGCACTTTTAAAAAAATTTTGTTTGCTAAAAACAGTTTGAGGCAGCCTGTATTGTAAGGTTACATCCTTCAATCTGATCCAGTTAATGTCCTTTTCAATAAAAAGCTCTTCACTTAAACTGGTATAGTAAGTATTCTGATAAAACGGAGTAACAGCAATATTATTGATTGTAGGATTTGCACTGTTTTCTTTACCATCCTGGATAACTCCGCTTACAACCCTAGGCGTTAGCCTATCAAGAGTCATGGTACTTAAACCTCTTTGTGTAAGATAACTTTGCGTAGCGTTAAGCACATCCCCACCTTTTCTAATATCCAATAAGAATGATAATGCAAAGTTTTTATAGGTAAAAGTATTGGTAATACCGATGGAGAAATCTGGCTGCCTGTCATATCCTTTTCCAGGCCCCTGAATAACAACTGATGACCTAACCGGCAATCCAGATGCCGGGTTAATCAGGATATCTCCCCTATCATTCCTCAAATAGAAGGTTCCGGTTAGCGATCTTGTCGAATAACCTGGTGTTGTACCATTTCTAATGGTTCCATACACATTGGTATCAGAAACATAAGATTCAGGAAGTTCATTTGGCAAACTTAAAACCCTCGCCCTTGCACTTTCGAAGTTTACCAGGGCATTCCAGCTAAAGTCTTTATTTTTAATCGGTGTTCCGCGTAAAGTTACCTCAATACCTTCACTTCTGGTTTTAGCGCCATTTAAATTGAATAACACATATCCGGTAGCATAACTACCTCTGATATCATTAACAATCTGATCGGAGGTTTCTTTGCGGTAAACGGTAAAATCTAATCCCAATCTATCTTTAAAGAAAGCCAGTTCTGTCCCAACTTCATACGAACTCGCAAACTCAGGTCTTAGGGCTAAATTTGGTCCTGTAAAACCATAACCAAATCCTCCACCAACAGTTGCTTTACTTTCCAATGAAGGTACATAACTATAGGGCCTGGCATCTTTACCCACATTCGCAAATGCAGCTCTTAATTTACCTGAGGTAAATACAGTACTAAGGGCTTCTTTAAAAGCCGGAACTTCCGTAAACACAAAACTACCAGACACAGAAGGGTAAAAGAATGAATTAGCTCCGATAGGAATAGTAGATGTCCAGTCATTTCTACCTGTTGCAGTTATATACAGATAATCTTTATAATTTAATGTTGCACGGCCGAACAAACTGAATAATCTTCTTTGAGAAATAGATGATTTTGCATTTCTGAGTGTTGTGGTCGTATTATTTATAGAGATAAAGTTTGGATCTAAAAAGCCTTCTCCGTATTGTGCATCGATATTAGATCTTAAATCTTGTATGGCATTACCTAAGGTAGCATCAATAGACAGATCGGAGGTGATTTTCTGTTTGGTTAAATTCAGTAAATTCTGAACGTTAACATTCCTGGTATTGTCATTGGCAACATCCATAATCCCCTGCTTATTGAACCCCCTGGAACTTTCCGGATGGCTTAACAATAAGTTTTTGTTCGAGTATACGTCGAAACCAATATTCGATTTTAAATTAAGCCATTTAACAGGCGTAATGGTAAAGCCAAAGTTTGATGTTATTCTATTTTGAATAGAATTAATTTTGTTCTTATTTACGTTAAAATAAGGATTTTCAATTTCTGACGTTAAATCTGTGGCGGTTGTAAATCTTCTTCTTGTACCGGCAGCGGTAAGATAATTCCTGGCATCATCTTCCTGTGGCCATAAAAGCAATCCAATTAGCGGACCTCCAGCCCCTTTGAAAGGTTGATTATTCAAGGCGTAAGTATAGGTCATTGATAAATCAACCTTCATCCAATCGTTCAACTTACCATTTGTAGACCCATTTAAGGTAAACCGATCGTAATTAGAATTTGGTACAACGCCATTTTGTGCCGTATAAGATGTAGAGATCCTGTAACTCATATCCTGCCCTCCACCATCAAATGATAGGTTATGTTTTTGAGTGAGTGCTGTCTGGAAGAAACCATCAATATTATCGTACAAAACAGTGCCAGGAGCATAAGCAGGGCCAAAGTATTGAAGTGTGCCTGATGACGTAACTCCACCAGTGCCTAAGCCATAAACACCTTGTATTTCTGGTTTAACACTGGTTTTTTCTATCCGGAAGCTATTGCTATAGTTGATTGATCCTTTACCCGATTTACCGCGCTTGGTGGTAATTACAATAGCGCCATTTGCGGCGTCAATTCCGTATAATGCTGCTGCCTCAGGCCCTTTTAAAACCACCAGGCTTTCAATATCTTCGGGATTGATATCGGCTGCCCGGTTGGTAAAATCAACTCCCTTATTAGAAAATGCTGTAGTTGAACTATTATCAGAATAAAATGCACTTGTATTTAGCGTCTTATTGTCGATAGGCAAACCATCTACCACAAATAATGGCTGATTACTGCCACTAATAGAGCTTACGCCCCTAATGGTGATGGAAGAAGATGCACCCGGAACACCAGATGAACTTGTTACTTCAACACCTGCAATACGTCCTTGTAGTGCGTTAACAAAATTCTCACGTTGGGTATCGGCCAAATCCTGACCTTTAACTTGTTGTTGAGCAGTTCCCAGCGCTTTCCTGGAAACTTGTTGCCCCAAAGCCGTTACCACGACTTCATTGAGGGAGTTAACATTAGCCTGAAGCACCACATTAACAGAAGTACTGTTTCCTACTGTTCTTTCAACTGTAGCATAACCAATATAAGTAAAGGTAATTATATCTGTTTTCAGCGCTTTGATGGAATAATTACCATCCGCGTTGGTTTGTGCAACCACCGTGCTTCCTTTCACACGAATGGAAACACCGGGTATAGGTCCGTCGGCTGACGTAACCTTACCAGTAACGGTTATTTGCTGCGCAATGGCATGCGCCAGCAAAAAGAACGTACCAATAAAAATTAGTAGTAGTTTTTTTTTCATAAACTGCCTGTTTTGGGGATAAAATGATTTGTTAGTTGTAGCGGTTAGTTAATTAACTGTTTTGTAAAACACGCATAATAACGCATTTTAATGCTAATATCATAAATGTTTTGGAATAAAAAAACAAATTAACAAACTATTTACCAGCAACTAACAACATTAAATTGCAAAAACACGCAAAAACATGCAATATTTAAAAAATCTAAAAATCTTTTATACATTCGTCTGAAACCAGACACCTACTTATGCTGAAAAAAGAACGCCACGATTTCATCATGCGCCAGATTAATTTGCACAACCGTGTATTAACGTCCGACCTTGTACAATTACTCAATGTTTCAGAAGATACCATCAGAAGGGACCTACAGGAACTTGTTGATGAAAACTTACTTTACAAGGTCCATGGAGGGGCTTTATCCAAATCGTATCACAGTTCTTTTGATGATAGTACAGTTTATGCCCGCGATAGTAAAATCGCCATTGGCAAAAAAGCAGTTCAGCTGATAAAAGATGGCATGGTGGTTTTAACGGGTGGCGGAACAACGATTTTAGAGTTTGTAAAGCTGCTTCCAAAGGGCTTATCAGCTACTTTTTTTACCATTAGTCCGCTGGTGGCAGTAGAACTGGCCAAGTACAATAATATTGAAGTGATTTTGATTGGCGGCTTGTTTTCTAAAAATTCGCAGGTTACTTATGGCGGACAGGTAATTACGCAGCTATCAGAAATAAAGGCCGATTTATGCCTGATGGGAACGAGTGCCATCCATCCGGATGAAGGCCTGACAGATACGTATTGGGAAATTAACCAGCTTAAAAAAGCCATGTTGGCCTGTGCAAAGAAAACAGGGGTTCTCTGCATTTCTGAAAAACTGGATATCGCTTTACGGTTGAGGGTTTGCCCGATAGAAAGTATTAGTTATTTGATAACCGAACTGGATTTAGATCACGAATCGCTTTCACGCTACAAGGAAAAGGAATTGAATATTTTATAAGAAAGTCCCGATTTTCATCGGGACTTTCTTATAAGCATCTGCTAAAAAGCAGGATCAACAGGGGTGTTCGTATTATTATCTCTTTCCTGGAAAGGATAAGGAAAGAAATCCCGTTTACGATCGGCTAAAGGCTGATTGAACCTTCGCATATCCTCTATCTTCAATCCGGAAGCATACAGTTCGATCGAACGGTGTTTGTAAATAAGATCAAGCAATTGCTGTTGTGTGTAAGGGCCAACTAGTGGCGGTAATGCTGCGGCCACCCCGAAAAGATCTGAGGTTTTGGTTACTACCTTGTTCAACTCAATTAATGAATTGGTTAAGTCTGGCTGTCTCGCGAGTGCTTCAGCCTTTATTAAAATCATCTCTCCAGGTAAGTAAATCGGAAAAGGGCTTGCTGTTGCTGCGGCAAAACCATTCATACGTAAGGTTGGGGTTGCCCCTGCCATTACGGTATAAAAAGCTATCCTTTTATCTGCAGCATCTGGAGTGTTCGCACCGGTAAGTCCTAGATTTGCGTTTAATGGCTGAAATACATTATTTGAAGAAATAATACTAAATAGAATATTAGGTGAGGTAGCATCAAACTTGAAAAATGATGACTTAGTTAAATCAACAGCATTTGCCTCTGTTAATGCCAGTGGATAATTTCCTGAAAATAATGCATATCTGGCTTTGAGTGCATGTATTGTATTTATAATATTCACATCAGAAGGAATATTACCTAAAAAGCTGGCAGAAATTGAATTTGCAGCAATAACATTTAAAGCATTATCCAAAACAGCAATTGCTTTTGTAAAACCAGCAGAACGGGTAATAAAAGGTACGTTTTTTCCTGTTCCATCTGGAATTTTTTCCCAGTATTGCGCCATATTTCCAATTGCCAAAGCCTTGAATATGCTAGAATAGGCAATTAATCCCGCTGCATAACCTTTGTCACCCAAATTACCGGCATTAGCAATCACCAAATCTGCATCGTAAATAATCTTGTTAGCACTTGTCCAAAGATTAAATAAAATTGTATTTGTCCCGTCAACAGTACTGCCACCGGCACTTAACTGTAACTCAGGAATATTCCCTGAATTGAGTAACCGCAGCTCATTGGTTACAAAACCATTTGCCGCAACAGAGTTGAACATTACACCCGTACGGGTTAAAGTGTAAACCCGCTGTAAACCTATTGCCACAGCAGTTAACCCTTGCTGGGTGCCCAAAGCCACATCTGTTTTAGCTCTGGATGGATCCTGATATTCTTTCGTACATGAAGAGAAACACAATGTTAACGAAAGTGCTAAACAGGTTATATTTGTCGGAATATTATTTCTTAAAATTTTCATAAACTTTCCTTTAACGATTATAATTTAACTTGTAAACCCAAACTAAAGGTTCGTGGAATCGGCACCGAACCAAAATCTATATTTCTTAGTATCGTTGATTGCCCGCCAGAATTTAACTCAGGATCGTAACCTTTATAGTCGTCCCATGAGATAAGGTTTCTACCGCTCACCGTTACAGTAAGGTCTCTTAGGAATTTTAGCTTGCCTATATTATAGCTCAGCGAAATCTCTCGCAACTTAACAAAAGATCCATCATCAATCCTCCACTCCTCAATCGCATAAACTCCGGCAACATATCCCCTGGGCAACTCGCCAAGTTGCTCTTGTTCGGCTACTTTACCATTTCCAACACCCTGGCGGGTTCTCCAATCGGCATTCCAAACGTTTCCGCCTTGTACCGCATCAAACTGTACATGCAGATTCAGTTTTTTATAGGTAAAGTCGTTTACAAACGACATGTTATAATCAGGATTTGGATTACCGATTACTTTACGAAGCGTTGTTCCGGTAGGCAAACCATTTGCATCGCGTTGTGGAGTAAACGTAGTGGCAGAATTTTGAATCCCTTTTTCTATCTGAGGAATTCCTGCTGCATTTGTTAACAGACTTCCATCCGGATTACGCGCAAAAAAGGTTCCATAGAACACGCCAATGGCTTCACCATTTATAATCGCTACAGGAGCGCCTGGATTTGTACTAAACAATCTTAAACCACCTACATCAAGTGCCGTATTTCTATTCCTATTGAAAACAACTGAAGTGTTCCATTTAAAATCCTTCCCATCAACCGGAGTTCCATTCAACACAAGCTCAATCCCTTTGTTCCTTAATGAGCCTATGTTATCTAATAAGCTGGAAAATCCTGTTGAAGGTGCCTGCACACTGGCAATCAATAAATCGCTTACTTTTTTATTATACCAGTTAAATTGTAAACCTAATCTGTTTTTGAAGAAAGATAAATCTGTTCCCAGTTCCAATTCGCGTTGGCGTTCTGGTTTAACATTTTCGTTAGCTAAAGTCGCACTCGAAAATAACGAAGCTCTACCCAAAAACGATTGTGTAGAATAGGCATTGATCCTATCATAAGCACCAATACCGGTCAAGTTTCCTGATTCTCCATAAGCCGCTCTTATTTTAAATGTATCCCACCAATCAGAAACATCAAAACTTTTCCAATAATCAGCTGAGGAAAGCACATAACTTAAGCTTCCTTTCAAGTATTCCTGTGTGCGGTTATCAGCCCCAAAAACTGAAGATTGATCGGCCCTTAAGGCACCCGTAACAAATAAATGATCTTTATATTTAAAATTCTGCTGGATATAACCTCCACTTACAGACAATTCTGTTCTTCCATCTACACTTGGAAGCTGTGTTGCAGCAGCATTTACCGTTTCGATTAATGGGGCTAAACCTCTGCCATTTACCAACTGATATCTGGTTTTTTCGTATTGAAACGAATAACCAACCTGAGTGGTTGACGAAATCAGCTCTGATAATTTAGCCTGATAAGTTGCATTAAACTCATTGTTAAACTGAAAAGCATTGTTAGTTGCTGCACTTGCGTAGCCATTTAATGTACCATCTAAAGCCGCACCACCACCATAAAAATCTGGATTTACGTTATAGGCAAATGGCGGAATGTAGGTTGACCCACTCTGACCAGAATTATCAACACCTAAAGTAAAATCTAAGGTTAAATTTTTTACAGGGTACAATTTCAAATTGGCATTGGCAATAATGCGGTTGGTTTCCTGACGCTGTTTAATGTCTTCTATCACCGACACAGGGTTCACCCTGCCACGTTCTCCAACAGCCATTAAATTACCATTAGCGTCTCTGGCAAAAATATCATGAATGTTCCCGATAATGGTAACAGAATTCATTGGCGAAAAAAACGAATTTCCATCTGGCTTTTCATTGGCCGAACTGCGGATATAATTTAAGCCGGCACTCAATTTTGCCCATTCAGTGATTTTCTGATCGATGTTTGCTCTGAAATTATAGCGTGTAAAATCGGTATTTTTAATAATTCCCTGATTACTGAAATAAGCTGCTGAAGTATAGTATTTTGTATTTTCATTACCACCGGAAACAGAAACCGTATTATCTGTACCTGTAGCAGATTGAAAGATGTAATCCTGGTAATTATAACGATTGGTAGGGATGGTTTCCTTTTGCAGAACCGCCGGATCGCCAACTGTTTGGATTACGTCTTGCGTAGGAAAGTTAGTAGGCGTACCAAACCTTACCGGAGATTCGTTCACCTCAACCTGTTTACGCAAATGGCTCAATGTTAAACTTGTGCTGAAATTAACCTGAGCAGCACCACTTACGCCTTTTTTAGTAAAGATCTGAATTACTCCGGAATTTGCCCTCGAGCCATAAATGGCTGCAGCTGCAGCTCCGTTTAATACTTCAATACGCTCAATATCTGCCGGATTGATATCAACCATCCTATTCTGCCCAATGCTTCCAACAAAGTTTCCGCCATCATAATTGGCTGAGGTATTGGTAACTCTGGTAGTTGAATTGTTCACGATTACACCATCAATAATGTAAAGCGGCTCTGATGATGAATTTACAGAGCTAATGCCTCTTAAACGAACAGACAAGCCCCCTGCAGGATCGCCAGAGTTTTGGCTGATCTGAGCACCAGCTGTTTTTCCCTGTAAAGACGAAAGCACGTTACCACTTGGGGCTTTATTCAAATCATCACCTTTAACGGTACTTATATAACTTCCCAGTTCTTTTCTGGTTGTTCCCTGCGAAGTTCCCGTAACAATTACCTCGTCTAAACCAACAGCATCTGCACTTAGGGAAGTACTTAGCTGAACCTGATTGCTTGACGCAAGATCTATCGACTGTGCTTTACTCTTGTAGCCTACGTAAGAAAACTGAACCTGATATTTGCCGGGGGCCAAATCTACTGCAAAGGTATATCCGCCATTCGAATTGGTACTGGTTGCTAAATTAGTATTGAGAATTTTAACAACAACGCCTGGGATAGGTTCATTATTCGAAGCATCAGTCACTTTACCACTAATGGTATAGCGTTTATTCTGTGCCTGAACCATTTCTGTAAACAGTAGCAGCAGAAATGGGATCAACAAAATCGCGAAAAATCCTGGTGACCATTTTAGGTAACTTTTTTCCATAAAATTTGGTTTTGTGTTAGAAGATTAGTGTTGAAACAAATTTAGCAAAATACCATATAAACCAATTTTTTAACCTGTATAAACTGATTTGCAAAATTGCGCCTACTTAAGCAGGTAAACTGATTTTACCCATGCAGACTGAAGGTACACCTTGCCGGCTGCCAAAATTAATTGGTTCTCCACACAGGGTCTCATTGGCCAAAACAGCAAATAAAACAGCCTCTTTTGCATCGGGATTAATATTTAAATCTTTAGTGGTTAGAAATTTGCAAAAAGGCAATTGTGTTTGAAGAAGCTGAACAAGCAGCGGATTATGCATTCCGCCACCACTCATAAATACCTGCACACACGCATCATCCCCAAAACAACGTTTTATTGCATTGGCAATCGTTTCTGCTGAAAAATGGCATAAGGTTGCCATTACATCTTCTTTGCGCAGATTTGTGGTTGAAGACTGTTCTTGTGCCTTTATTAAATATTCCAGGTTAAATAGTTCTGGTCCTGTGGTTTTAGGAAAATCCAACTCAAAAAAACTGCAATTCAATAATGCAGATAACAGATCTGGATTAAATTTACCAGCCAAAGCGACACTGGCATTTTTATCATAGAACTGATTAAAATGTTGTTGCATGTACTGATCCATCAATGTGTTACCAGGCCCAACATCCGTTGAAAAAATTTCACTGGCATCCATACGACCCGGCAAATATGTGAAGTTTGCTATACCGCCAATATTCAACATTACCCGATCTTCACCAGCCTTCGAAAACATTAAATAATCTCCATATACAGCCAGAGGTGCGCCTTCTCCACCCGCAGCCAAATGTTTCTGCCTAAAATCAGAAAGGGTAATAATTCCGGTTTTAACAGCAATATGATCGCCGTCGCCAATCTGTAGTGTGCCATTAGGATAATCGGCCAGTTTGTGCAAAGATTTTGGTGCGTGAAAAATGGTTTGTCCATGACTGGCGATAAAATCAATGTCCTCATTTTCATACCCCCATTCTTTTATTGCTTCATTGATCAATTGAGCATGAATATTTGCAATGTGCTCATTCATCAGGCAAACCAATTGTAAATCGACTTCTTTTTTAGAAAATATGACCTTTATTTTTGCTCTGAAATCATCTGTATAATCGCCGGTTTTAAAATTTAAAACTCGGATATCTGTTTCGGCACCGCTTTTCTTAACCGAACAGAGGGCAATATCCAGTCCATCCATAGAAGTTCCACTCATCAATCCGATAATTAAACGTTCTGACTTGCCTGCTTTTGAGTATAACTTTTGGATATGTGTGTTCATATTAATTTTTATCTTAAAAGATCAAACGTTTGTTTGCCCCCTTAACCTGATTTTATGTAAATACTTGCAATAAATGTAAATAACCTTTGTTAAAAATTGGGCATAACTCTCTATATTTACTGCTCCGTACATTAAAATCCATATAAAAAAAATGGCTAGATTAAATCTACTGGAGGAGACACGTTTCGAGAAATTACCTGTAAACGTGTTCGAAAATCCAAAAATTGCTTCAATTAATGTGGCACATCGCATTGCCGAGCTCATTAAATCAAAACAAGCAAACAACACACCTGCAGTACTGGGCTTAGCAACAGGTGTTACCCCAATTGCAGTTTATGCCGAACTGGTTAGACTGCATAAAGAAGAGGGATTAAGTTTTAAAAACGTAATTACTTTTAACCTGGATGAATATTATCCAATGGCGCCAACTGCAGCGCAAAGTTATGTTACGTTTATGAACGAAAACCTTTTCAATCATATCGATATTGACAAAAAAAACGTTCACATCCCCGATGGTATGCTTGCACTGGAGGATATTCCTGCTTTCTGCCTGGAATACGAAAAGAAAATCGGTGATCTCGGCGGTCTTGACATCCAGATTTTAGGAATTGGGCGTACAGGTCACATCGGGTTTAACGAGCCAGGCTCTGCGCCAAATTCCGGTACCCGTTTAGTAACTTTAGATGATTTAACACGCCGTGATGCGGCTCGCGATTTTGGTGGAAAAAGCTTTGTACCAACAAAAGCCATTACCATGGGTATTGGTACCATTTTCAAAGCAAGAGAAATTATATTAATGGCCTGGAGCCGTAAAAAAGCTTCAATCATCAAAAAAGCTGTTGAAGGCGAAATTTCAGGAGAGGTTCCGGCAACATACCTTCAGCTTTCTGACCATGTAGAGTTTATCCTTGACGCACCTGCGGCTTCAGAACTGACCCGTTTTGACACCCCATGGCTGGTTAAAGATTGCGTTTGGACAGATGCATTGATCCGCAAGGCAGTAATCTGGCTGGCCAACACATTAAAAAAACCGATCTTAAAATTAACGGAAGACGATTACAATAATAACGGTATGGCCCAACTGGCTACTGAAAAAGGACCAGTTTATAACATCAACATCCATATCTTTAATAAATTACAACATACTATAACTGGCTGGCCGGGTGGCAAACCTAATGCGGACGATTCTCAGCGTCCGGAAAGAGCTGAGCCTGCTAAGAAGAGCGTGATTATTTTTTCTCCTCACCCGGATGATGATGTGATCTCGATGGGCGGTACTTTTCTACGGCTGGTTGATCAGGGGCATGATGTGCATGTTGCTTACCAAACCTCGGGTAATACTGCGGTATGGGATGATGACGCACTTCGTTTTGTGGAGTTTAATGTAGATTTCACTGAGAAGATGGGCATGGACAATACGCACCTAAAGGATCTTTATAACAAGATGAGAACCTTTATTGAGCATAAAAAACCAAACCAGATTGATACACCAGAGATCCAAACGGTTAAAGGACTCATCAGAAAAGGCGAAGCTATTGCCGGTGCAAGATATTGCGGTTTAGAAGATGACCACATCCATTTTCAGGCACTCCCTTTCTACGAAAGCGGTAAGGTTCAGAAAAACCCGGTAACTGATGCTGATATCGAACTTACAATAGCCCTATTGCAACAAGTTAAACCTCAACAGGTTTATGCTGCCGGCGATTTTGAAGACCCTCATGGAACGCACATTGTTTGTTTCAAAATTATTTTAGCAGCATTAGAACGATTACGTAAAACTGAAGCCTGGGCGCAAGATTGCTGGTTATGGATGTACCGCGGTGCATGGCATGAATTTGAAACTTATGAAATAGAAATGGCGGTTCCAATTTCTCCACAAGAGCTTGAACGCAAGAAATATGCAATTTTCAAACACCAGAGTCAGAAAGACAGAGCGGTTTTCCCTGGCGATGACTCAAGAGAGTTCTGGCAAAGGGCTGAAGATCGTAACCGTGATACTGCAAAGGCTTATGATGAGCTTGGACTTGCAGAATACGAAGCGATGGAAGCTTTTGTTCGCTGGAAGTTTGAAGACTAGTTTAAAATAAACACTAATCCTGCTTTGTTAGCGCAAAGCAGGTTTTTTTGTCCCTCTAAGTTCTCATGTTGAGCATAGCGAAACATCTTTAAAAAAGTCAAGTCATCTAATGAAGCGCAGTGAACTTCCCGGAGAGACCTCCCTACCGGTTGCCGTCACCCTAAACAACTAGTCAAAGTTTTATTATCCAAAATCTCTTTTTTTTGAAAGCAGTGTCTGCAGTTCTTCGGTCACTATAGTCCTGCCCTTTGCTTAATCCCGATAAAAAACGACAAAACAAATTAACCTTAAATCGGGATAACGCTGTCGGTCAGGTTTATTGAATATAAGGCTTTGCTATTGTGATCAATACTTTCTTCAGTGAAACAGTCTGGCTTAATCAAATCGCTCCGTGTTTCCGAGCCTCCGTGGCAAAAATAAATATCTATTCCCAAAACTGTCATGCTGAGCGCAGCGGAGCATCTGTTAAAGAAGGGGTCACTAACAACATAAAACACACCTAAAAAAAGATCCTTCACGTTGTTCAGGGTGACAAATCATTATCCCGCCAAATCTTATTTATTTCTCATTCTAAAAACAATACTCTAAATTAGTTTGCTGAACCCAAACAAGCTCATCATGACCAAACCTAAACAACGATTGTTATCTCTGGATTTTTTTAGAGGATTAACCGTAGCCGCGATGATCTTGGTGAATAATCCGGGCAGTTGGGGGCACATTTATGCGCCTTTAGAGCATGCAGAATGGAACGGCTGTACCCCTACTGATTTGATTTTCCCATTCTTTTTATGGATTGTTGGCGTTTCTATTGCCTTTGCCATGAGCAGTAGTAAAGCAGATCCATCTACACATCAAAAAACAATTATTAAAGCCATTAAACGTGGTATTATACTTTATTTACTTGGTTTCTTCCTCGCGATATTCGGAAAGATCATCAGTGGAATAATGGATAACAGATCCCTCTGGGAAGCCTTTCAAACCGTTAGATTATTGGGCGTTTTGCAACGGATAGGCATTGTTTTCATCATTAGCAGCATCATTTTTATCAAGGTTTCCAACAAAACCATTTTTAAAACATTAATTGTAATACTCGCCGCTTACTGGGCATTAATGACCTTTATACCAGTCCCTGGAGTTGGGTATCCTAATCTGGAAAAAGAAATCAATTTAGCAGCCTGGATAGACCGCGGAATTTTAACAGAAGCACATACCTGGGCATCATCAAAAACCTGGGACCCGGAGGGAATTTTAAGCACATTACCAGCGATAGGGACCTGTTTATTTGGCATTCTGGTTGGCATTTGGATGCGCAGAAAAGATGTTGACAATCCAACCAAAGTAGCCTGGTTATTTACGACCGGTATTGCTGCAGTTATTTTAGGCTTACTTTGGGACCTGCAGTTCCCAATCAACAAAGCGTTATGGACAAGCTCTTACGTATTATATGCAGGTGGCCTGGCTTCCATTGGATTGGCACTTTGTTACTGGATTATCGACGTTCAGGGCTACAAAAAATTCACCACTCCCTTTGTTGTATATGGTGTAAATGCCATTACTGTTTTCTTTCTGGCGGGATTAATGCCAAGGGTATTAAACCTGATCCAGCTAACCAAACCAGATGGCACCAAAACCGGGTTATTGGTTCGGTTTTACGAAACCTGTTATACGCCATTTTTTAGCCCAATAAATGCTTCATTGGTTTGGGCCATAACCTATGTATTTGGTTTTTATGTATTATTATATTTTATGTATAAAAAAAACATTATTATTAAGGTTTAGTAAAAAAATGCTATAATTGATTTGTCCCTCTCTTCTCCATTGAAAAAGAAAACTACCATATATGATATAGCCGAGGCGCTCGACATTACAGTATCTACTGTTTCCAGGGCACTTAGTGGCTTTCCGGCAATAAGCGATACCACCAGAAAGGCTGTTGTTGAAATGGCTAAAAAACTAAACTATAGTCCAAATAAACTCGCATCAGCATTAAAATCTGGCAAAACCCATATCATTGGTGTAATTGTGCCAAGTGTACAGGCACATTTCTTTGCATCTATTATCCATCGCATAGAAGATGGCCTGAAAGACAGTGGCTATCGTGTGATTATCTACCAATCCAATGAATCTGTTGAGAATGAAATTAATGGCGTAAGAACCTTACTGGAAGCACAGGTAGATGGTATTATGGCTTCAATGTCTTTAGAAACAAAAGACATTTCGCACTTTGGCGAAATTATTAAGCAAAATAAGCCCCTGATATTATTCGACCGTGTAAATATAGATTTAAAAGTGCCAACCATAACCCTTGACGATTTTAAAGCAGGCTATATTGCTACAAAACACCTAATCGATCAGGGTTATCAAAAAATTGCTTTTGTAACTACTGTTCACCAGATTAAAATTTTTAACGATCGGTTGGAAGGCTACAAGGCAGCCTTAGCAGACCATAACCTTCCGCTGATAGAAGACCATATTATTTTTGGCGGTTTATCCATTAAAGACGGCCGGTTTGGTGCGGGTAAGTTAATGCGCAGCAGCAATAAACCCGATGCTATAATTGCTGGTGATGATTTTACGGCGCTAGGTGTAATTAAAAAGTTGAAAGAGATCGACGAAACACCACCTCAGGTTGGGGTAATTGGTTTTGCCAACGAAGCATTCTCCGCATACATTACGCCCAATTTATCTACAATTGATCAGCATGCCTCAAAAATGGGAAAAGAATGTGCTAAAATGTTTCTGAAAATGATTAACCAGGAGAACCCATACACCAATATGGAGCATATTGTACTCGACCCGGCGGTTGTAGAAAGAGAATCGACAAATAAGAAAGTCGTCATCTCGACTGAAGCATAGGGAAACGGAGAGGTCTACTCAGGTAGACTTCCCGACTTCGTTGCACTCCGCCCGAAATGACGGTAAGTCCAGCGCAATTATTACTTCGCTAAAGGAACTTCAACGCCGACCGGCCCACTAGGTTCACTCTCATTTTTTAACCGGTCTAATGCCGTTACGAGATAGCTGTAACGTTTTCCACTTTCTACACTCGTATCAATGAATGAAAGATAATCTTCAAAGCTTATTTTAACAATGTTCTTCGGATCAAGTACCGAAATTTTCTCGCCTTCGTTAAATCGGTAAACTACAAATCCTGAAGCCGTTTCCCCATCTTTAGCCTTTAACGGGAGCTGCCATTTTAAATGTACACCATCTTTTAGTGCATCAGCTGTTAATGCCTGAGGCTCATTTGGCGGCACCTCATCCAGCCATGGCATTTGCGGCGGCAGAGCAGGGTATTTATAGAGGTCGTTCTTTAGCGAATCGCCAACTGCCTTTGCGACCGTGCTTAATGATTTAGAACTAAAAAACACGCTACCCTGAATTCGGTTATTATCTCTCAGGTATCTAATCTGTTTGGGTATTTCGCTTAGGTTTTTCCAGGCGGCTTCAGCCCTCGAATTTACCAGGTAAGCGCCCTGCCCAATGTAAACATGCCTGCCAAAGTTATTATTGCTCCACCAATCAACTAAAACACCATAAGGCGCAACTCTTCTGGTAAACGTAAAATAAATTTGAGGATTAATGTAATCTACCCAGCCTTCTCTAACCCATTTACGGCTATCGGCAAAAAGTTCTGCATAATTGGATAGGCCACTGGTTGCAGAGCCTTCCGGATCTTCGTACTTATTTTTCCAGATCCCAAACGGACTGATCCCAAATTTTACCCATTTTTTATAATGGTGGATACTATCATCAAGCTGTTTGATGAGGAGGTCGACATTGTTGCGCCTCCAATCTTTGATATCCGAAAAATTATTAGGGTATTTGTAAAAAGTATTGCTATCGTTAATCGTTTGCCCTTCTAGTTTATAAGGATAAAAATAATCATCGAAGTGAATACCATCAATATCATAACCCTTTACCACATCTAAAATTACCTGAACAATATATTCTCTCACATCGGGAATACCCGGATCAAACTGTTTTTTACCACCATAGGTAAAAAACCAATCGGGATGTTTACGATAAGCATGGTTTTCGCTTAACACAGTAGAGCTGCTCATACTGGCTCTGTAAGGATTAAACCAGGCATGGAGCTCCATTCCCCTGAAATGGGCTTCTTTAATGGCAAAGGCCAAAGGATCATACCCAGGTGCTGGCGCCAAACCCTGTTTCCCCATCAACCATTGACTCCATGGTTCTCTGGATTTTGCATAAAATGCATCGGCTGCAGGCCTAACCTGCAAGATAATGGCATTCATTCCCTGGCTTTTATGTCTTTCTAAGATACCAATCAGTTCCTGCTTTTGTTGATCTATACTTAAACCAGGCTTCGATGGCCAGTCTATATTGGTAACAGTGGCCACCCAAACACCTCTAAACTCCCTTTTTGGTGCAATTTTTGATAAAGGTTGTGCATTTAATATATAAGGTAGTACAGTTAAGGATAAAAGTGCGTATAGGAAGTTTTTAAGCATTATTTCTGTCTTATTTTTTATTCAGGTTGTGTGTCTGTGTTGATTTGAATACAAATGAACATTAGCAAGTAAACGATTTTTTTTAAAAACTCTTATAAGTTTTTAAAAAATTTTAATTTGCGCCCGGCTAAAATTAATTGTGTACCCCCACTTACCTATGGAGAACAAAAGTATATTAATTTATAGAAGATACAGCGTTATTAAAAATGGAATCACAAAAGATTAATAAGGGTGATAGAAACAAAATTTACTTCCTGGTCATCGTTATTGCTGCTCTAATAGGCACAAATGCTTACTTGTTTTTTAAAGACCGAAAACAAAGTGAAAGATTTGTTACCGTTAGTACAGAGAAGGATAAGCTAAGGCTTGAGGTAGAAAAGATTGAGGTTGAGCTGGATAAGGTTAATGCATTGAACCTGGATTTAAATGATAAGCTTGTTGAAGAACAGAAGCTTGCCCGCATAAAAATCGATGAACTTAAAGCCGCTTTAGAAAAAAACCAGATCACCCAAGCCGAAATCGACAAAGCAAATGCACAAATTAGCGAGCTGAAAACATTTGTAAAAAACTACAATGATCAGATTATTCAGCTTCAGAACGACAATATTTTTCTAAAAAACAGTCGCGATAGTTTACAAAATACCCTAAAAAACATCAGCAATAAGGCATCTAACCTGGAGAATGAAAACTCGAATTTAAATGCGAAAGTTAAAACTGCCGCAGCATTAAAACTTCAATCGGCCGAAATTATTGCTTTCAGAACAAAATCAAGTGGCAAGAAAGTCGAAGTGAGCAAATCGTCTGCAGCAGAGAAATTAAGCGTGCGCTTTAACATTGTGCCGAATCATTTAGCAGAAAAAGGACATCATAACATTTATCTTCGGGTATTCGATCCTGCAGGAAACCTGCTTGCTAACGAGGAAAACCATTTTGAGGCTGATGGGCAGGATATGCAGTTCAGCCATTCTATTTTTATTGACTACAATAACGATGACAGCACCTATGTTATCGACTGGGCAAACCCAAAGCCATTTATAAAGGGCATATATACCGTAATTTTATATGCTGATGGTAATACTATGGGCAAGGCACAAGTGGAGTTGAGATAATACACCATCTGATTAACCATATTTATTTTTTATTTTAAGGTAAAGGAAAGTTCAGATAGAATGTTGTCCCTAAGCCACTTACAGAGGTAAACTTAACTGAACCGCCTGCATTTTCTACAGCCTGCTTAACAAACGCCAAACCTAAACCTGTACCCGATGTTTTTGTAGTGAAGTTAGGTACAAATATTTTATCCTGCAGGGCCGGTGGTATTCCTTTTCCATTATCCTTTATTTCTATATATGCATTTGTCGCATCTATATATATAATAATAGTAATACAGCATAACGTTTCTTCGTCTATAGCTTCTATTGCGTTTTTAAGCAGGTTATTAAACGTCCTTAAAAGCTGATCGTGGTCTGCCATAATTTCGATGTCCCTGTCGCTTTTATTGAGCACATCGATAGTAACGTTTTCAGTGCTTTTAAACACCTCTCTCGCCTGCTCAATAATCGGAAGTAAAGAAAGCCGCTCCAGATTGGTATCGGGCATTTTGGCAAAATTAGAAAATTCAGATGCTATTTTAGAAAGGCTATCAATCTGTTCTATAAATGATTTGCTAAACTTATTAAATTTCAGCTCGAAGTTCGGATCCTTTTCCTTCCACGACTTCTCCAGTAACTGAACACCTAATTTTAAAGGCGTTAGCGGATTCTTGATTTCGTGAGCAACTTGTTTCGCCATTTCACGCCAGGCACTCTCCCTTTCCGATCTGGCCAGCTTGATTGCACTATCTTCCAATGCAGAAATCATGTGATTATATTCCTTAATTAAAGATCCGATCTCATCATGCCTGCGCCATACAATAGGTTCATTCTTTTGCCCTATTTTAGTTTTACTAATACTTTCCTGAATAAAAGTTAAGGGATTGGTAATCTGATTGGCCAAGAATACAGCCAATACTCCAATAGCCACAAATACCAATGCGTAAAGATTAATCAGGTTACTTACAAAAAGTGCAAGTTTATCACTATACTCTTCTTCGTTAGAATAATTTGGCAAACCAATATAAGCGATTGTTTTGTTCTGCGCATTTCTGATGGGGGCGTACGCAGCAGCATAAATTAAACTTCCAATGTTTTCCTTGGGATTAATATATTCTGAACGGTGTAAACCACTTAAAGAAAAGAAGGCTTTAGGCCCCATTTTTTTGCCGATAATTTTATAATTATAGAGTTTGGGATAAGTTGTCATGATCAGGTTGCCACTCAGGTCATATAGATTTAAATCGGCATTATTAATATCGGCAAAATTGTTAAAATCTGCAGCAGCATTCTCATCGTTTGTAATAATGCCATTATTAAAAACCTGCTTTTCAAAATTCTGCTGAACCTTTCTTATTTTATCCTTTAATATCGCATCCTGCTGTCCACGGTACTCATTGTTCATATAGTAGTAAGTTCCCCAGCCTACAATAACCAGCGTTGCCACTACCGCCAATACAATAGATACCTGGATTCTGGTTTTATACAAAATCTTATTGGCATTGATCATTAAAGATCTGTTGATACTGAACCAGCCTACTTTATCATCATCAAGGTTTTTGATTAACCATATTAACCCATAAAGCAACAAAGAGAAGATGATAAATATCAGAAAGAAAAACGACAGCGCGGCCAAACGTTCTACATAGTCTACCTTTTCTTTGCTAATGACAACCATTTTGCTATCAGTAGGTTTATAAATTAAATGGCTGTAATGAAGTTCATCATCATTGCTGATTATAAAATCATCTTTTTTACCTTTAAACGTGCTTCCATCTAAAGGATAGGTATAATTTCCAGACTGATTAAGCAATTTATTATTGCTGTACAAGGCGATAGAATACCCTTTAAAATCTTCGTCTTTGATCAATTTTTGATCTCCAAGGAGATCGGGTAGCCGATTGTTATAATTATATGGCTTCGACCGGAGTTCGAGAACAAGTGTACCCAATAAACTGCCGTTGTTGACAACCGAAATGATCCCAAAGTAATCCTGGTAGCCAAATGTATTGTTTACCTGATAAAAAAAGTTAGAACCATCGATTTTAACAGAGCCAGCTTCCACCAGGTTTTTATACTTATTAATCGGCGGTGTATCAGAATTTTCTATTGCAGTCCCAGTTTTATCATAAGGATAAATCTGATAATCGTATCGGTTTAAATAGCCATCCAGGTAATCTTTAATATGATTTTTGAGCACCGCATAACCACCTTTCCGGTTTTGACTAAAATAGCTTTTCAGAAAACTATCTTTAACAATTTCATCGCCTAGAGTACCTAAAGCAACAATTGCATTAGGGTCTTCTGACGACTGCACTTTTCTGGCCAAAGGCTCGCGCAAACTTCTTTCTTTAATATCTTTATACTTAGTGTACTTAATAGAAGTATTAAATGCCAGACAAAAAAACACAATGGCAAACATGCCTATCGAAAAGTTTTTCTCTTTTAAATAAACGGCCCTCGCAACTATAAATAATACTAGCGCGAAAACGATAAAAAATGCATTAAAATCTACCACTAACTTGTAGATAAGAACGCCGGCAAAGCCGATCAGGAAAACAATGACCCGCTCTTTATTGCTCACATTTAACTGACTACTTATTGTTGCAGAGACAACAGTTATCAGGTAAATCTGAAACCAGGCCAAACATAAAATTACAATCCCTACCCAGCTGGTTCCACTGAGTTTAAGGATATTAACGATATCGAAATTAATTTTTGAGTTAAAGATTAATCCGAAGAAAATATCGTCGGTATCCCAAACAATTCGGCCAATCAACACCATTAACCCGGCCTGAATAACAATTCCAATTATTTTATTCCGTTTAATCCATTCCGGAAACTTATATTGTTCCTTATGGTTATACATAAACAAGAGTAACCAGGTAAGTGCGATTACGTTCAGCAGAAAATCGCCCAACGAAGGCATCAGGAAATTATCTGCATATATTCTTGGATCAAATAGATCTAAGGAAAACCTGTGATTAAACCAACCGTAATATAAATCTGTTAACCGGAAGGCTAAGAAGAAAAACAACAGCAAAAAAGTACCCCAAGCGATATGCCCACGCCTGGCTATGAACGAACTTAAAGAGTTAAAAAACATGCAGATGCATAACATACCTGCGATAAACAACCATAATTGTGTACCCGAATAATGGGTGTCTGCATCTCCAGGTTTTACTTTTAGCCCGAATAAAAATTTATTTTCGAGGTTTTTTATTACATAAACGTCCTTATCTGTAAAAGAGGCAAAGGTTAGTATTTTTGTTTTGGATAAAATAGGATCAATATCATTCTTAAAATACTTTGTTTCTTTAAAGGTATATTGAGATTGAATATTGATTAGAAAAACAAGACAAAAATTGCCCTGGGTACTTTTAATTACTTCGTACCAGCCGTTGTAAAAAAACAGTACCGAACTACCTTCTTTTATGGTAGTTGGATCTATTTCAGAAACCTTATAAGTACTCCAAAACTTAAGCTGATTATTTTGAAAGGTTAACAGATTTATTCCATTATTCTCGCGATAAGATGTAATAAAATCAATCGCATTTTTAGGATTCAGATGAAATTGTTTGGCTTTGGCTACTTCCTGCTTATTGGCCAGAAATGTTTGAACGGCTTTTTCCTTGAGTAAAATTTTCTGCTGAATTTCTTCTGCATCGTGCTCTAACAGTTCACCCCTGGTGGTAAACCTGCTTAGCGAAATAGAAGTCGCAATGAGGCAACAGCCCAAAACAAGCAATAGAAATCTTATTTTTACACCAAAGCTCATTTTCATCTACGGATAAAGATATTAAATATTGATAAAAAACAACGCCATAAACAGTTGAGTTTATGGCGTTAAATATTCTATTCGAATAAATTAAGCTATTGCAGCACTACTTGTCTGTACTTCGCGGCTTACTTTTTTAACCAATCCCTGCAATACATTGCCCGGACCAACCTCTACAAATTCAGTTGCGCCATCGGCAAGCACGTTACCTACTGTCTGTGTCCAACGCACAGCACCGGTTAATTGTTTAATTAAATTAGCCTTTATCTCAGTTGGATCTGTATATGGCTTAGCATCAACATTTTGATAAACGGGGCAAATTGGTGATGCAATATTGGTGGCTTCAATAGCAGCCTGTAATTCAATTTTTGCCGGTTCCATTAACGGAGAATGAAATGCACCCCCTACATTTAATTTTAATGCCCTTTTTGCTCCAGCTTCAGTTAATTTGGCACAAGCAAGATCAATACCTTCTATGCTGCCCGATATTACCAATTGCCCGGGGCAGTTGTAATTTGCAGGAACCACTACAGCATCAATTTCGGCACAGATTTTTTCAACCACATCATCAGCTAAACCTAAAATAGCCGCCATGGTTGATGGCTGTGCCTCGCATGCTTTTTGCATAGCATTTGCGCGAGCAATAACCAGTTTTAATCCATCTTCAAAGCTCAATGCATTTGCAGCTACTAAAGCAGAAAATTCACCTAAAGAGTGACCAGCAACCATATCTGGTTTAAAATCATCGCCTAACACTTTGGCCAATATAACCGAATGCAAAAAGATTGCTGGTTGGGTTACATTGGTTTGCTTAAGTTCTTCATCTGTTCCGCTAAACATAATATCGCTAATGCGGAAACCGATAATTTCATTAGCCTGTTCAAATAATGCTGCTGCCTTTGGGTTTTCGTAAAGATCTTTACCCATGCCTACAAACTGTGCTCCCTGTCCGGGAAAAATATATGCTCTCATTATAATTAGTTTGGCGTATCGTGTTTGGCGCTTAGCGTTTTGATCTAGCCCATCCTGATACTTTCTACTTAATACTATTTTACCTGAAACTTCTTCTTCCTACCTGATACTGAATATCCGATACCAATTAATCTAAACTTGCAGTAATTAACCTTAAAAACTCAGATCTTGTTTTATCGTTACTTAAAAAGGTTCCTGTAAAGGCAGATGTTGTTGTCACCGAGTTTTGCTTTTGTACACCACGCATAGACATACATAAGTGCCTGCACTCAATCACCACCGCAACGCCCATAGGGCTAAGGGTATTTTGGATACAATCTCTAATCTCGTTCGTTAAACGTTCCTGTACCTGTAAACGGCGGGCAAAAGCGTCAACCACACGAGGAATTTTACTTAAGCCCACAATGTGTCCGTTAGGAATATAGGCAATATGTGCTTTGCCGAAGAATGGCAGCATGTGGTGTTCGCACATCGAATATACTTCAATATCTTTAACCACCACCATTTGGCTGTAATCCTCTTCAAACATGGCTGATCTAAGGATTTCATCAGGCTTTAAATCGTAGCCATGTGTTAAATATTGCAGCGCTTTAGCTACGCGTTCAGGTGTTTTTAGTAAACCTTCCCGCTCCGGATTTTCGCCCAACTGGCCAAGAATATCTTTATAATGTGTAGCTACAGCTTTAATTTTATCTTCATTGTAACGGTCTATTTTTACATAACCGTCTCTCGATTCGCCTTTCAATACGTCTTTATTGCTCATTAATTCAGGTTTTTAACCAAAGTATTCAACAAAATTATTTTCGGTTTCGTATATTTTTACGCAATGCAAAACAGCACCGCTTTCTGCGATTGGTGCTTCTAACTGCTTCCAGATTTCGATGGCCAGATTTTCTGTAGAAGCCAGTTTGCCTTTCATAAAATCAACGTCGAGGTTTAAGTTTTTATGATCAACTTTATCTACTACATAGTCGTTCATTACCTCTTTAAGCCATTTCAGATCAACCAGAAAACCTGTTTCCGGATTCACTTCACCTTTTACTGTAACATACAGCCAATAGTTATGGCCATGCCAGTTTGGGTTGGCGCATTTACCATAAACTTCACTATTTTTATCATCATCCCAATCGGTACGAGCCAATTTGTGCGCCGCATTAAATGATGCTTTTCTTGTTATGTAAATCATTATTGTAAAATAAAATGCAAATATACGGATAAAGGTTTAAGCTTAAAGACTAAAGACCAAAGCTAAAAGAAAACAATCTGCTAACTTTACATCATGAAAACTTTAATTGTTGCTGCCACAAAAGCCGAACTTACCTTCTTTTACCAGCACTTTAATTTACCAGACGGAGATTTTGTAGAAAGCAAAAATTTCGATTTGCTGATTACCGGAGTTGGGATGGTGTCAACAGCCTTTGCCCTGGGCAAACATCTCTCATCTAAATATAGCCTTGTGGTAAATTTCGGCATTGCCGGAAGCTTCGATCGGAATTTGGCTTTAGGTACGGTGTTAAATATTACCGAAGATACTTTTGCTGAACTGGGCGCTGAAAATGGCGACGAATTTTTAACCATAAGTGACTTAGGTTTTGGGGAGAACCACTACATCTCGAAAACACAAAAAAGCGTTACTCTACCTATAGCAAAAGGTATAACTGTGAACTGTGTGACGGGGAGCGAAAAAAGCATCAAAAATTTAATTGAGAGGTTAAATCCAATTACCGAAAGCATGGAGGGAGCTGCTGTTTTTTATGCCTGCAAACAGTTAAATATAGATTGTTTACAGATTAGAAGTATATCTAATTATGTAGAACCGAGAAATAAAGACAACTGGAAAATTGGTTTGGCCATTAAAAACCTGAACGACTGGGCCATTGCTTTTGTTGGAGAAATGAACTGATTATGACTAATTAGTTTACCACAGTAGTTAATTTTGATTTATGAACCCGACACAATTAAAATAATTAATTTAATTGTCAAAGGCTCCATCTAACAACTGAAAACAAAAAAATAAATAGATGAAACTTACACTTGGATTTTCTCCCTGCCCTAACGATACATTTATTTTCGATGCGCTCATTCACCATAAAATTGATACGGAAGGATTAGAATTTGAGGTTTCTTACGATGATGTTGAAACCTTAAACCAAAAGGCACTCAAGGGCGAATTAGACATTACCAAGTTAAGTTTTCATGCATTTGCCTACGTAGCTAACCAATACGCATTATTGGATGCTGGGAGTGCCCTCGGATTCGGCGTAGGTCCACTATTGATCAGTAATAAGGATTTTAATCGAGAAAAAGATGCTGAACTCCAAACACCAGATTCAAAACTGAGGGTTGGCATACCAGGAAAGTATACAACTGCGAATTTCTTGCTGGGAATTGCTTACCCCCATTTACAAAACAAACAGGAACTTGTTTTTTCGGAAATTGAATCGGCTTTGCTTAACGGGCAGATTGATTTAGGATTGATTATCCATGAAAACAGGTTTACCTACCAGGATAAGGGATTAACCAAAATTGTTGATTTAGGCGATTATTGGGAAAAACTAACCGGTTGCGCCATTCCATTAGGCGGAATCGTAATTAACCGTAATTTAGATCGGGAGGTGCAGTTAAAGGTGAACCGTTTAATCCGCCAATCTGTAGAGTTTGCCTTTGCACATCCACAATCGGGTATCGATTTTATCCGCCAGCATGCCCAGGCCATGGAAGAAAGTGTGATGTACAAACACATCGAATTATATGTGAATAAATATAGTATAAACCTTGGCGAAGAAGGGCGTAAAGCCATTGATACCTTATTTAAACTTGCCCAGGAACGCGGAATTATTCCTGCCATTCAGGAGAACCTGTATATTTAATTCGTCCCCGTCATCTCGACTGTAGCGGAGAGATCTAATCTTGCATGAAAGATCCTGAAATAAGTTCAGGGTGACGACGCGCTGGAAAGGCCCATCTAAATAGATTTCTCGACTGCGTTGCACTCCGCTCGAAATAACGGTAACTTAAGGGAGATTTTCACAAAAAAATTACTCTTCAAGAAGAATATGATTGGAAAGACTTAAATATTGATTTTGGCGCGTAAAACATTCAACTTTACAACATTGCAACTTTTAACAATTATGGAAAATTATATGTTTAAGAATGATACTGCAGAACATCCCGGCTTAAAACCTTACCCTACCAATAACTTATAACCTTTTCCGTGCACGTTAATAATCTCTACTGTCGGATCGGCCTTAAGGTACTTACGTAACTTACTTAAAAACACATCCATACTTCTTCCATTAAAGTAATTATCATCATGCCAGATGCTCAACAGTGCTTCTTCACGGGTTAAAACGGTATTCTTTTTTAAACAAAGTAAACGCAACAGCTCAGCTTCTTTGGTAGACAGTTTTTGTTGATGATCGTTATCGGTAATAATCTGGGTAGTATAGTCAAAATGATACTGACCAATAGAAAACTGTGTTTCGGCAGCCTCATCGTTATTATCTGTTTTATTGGCAATGCGTTTAAACATCGCGTTAATGCGCAGTAATAGCTCTTCTATGCGAAAAGGTTTAGTAATATAATCATCACCACCTAAATCATAGGCCGCAGATTTATCTTCTAACATGGTTTTAGCAGTTGCAAAAATAATGGGTACCTGGGTATTTATCTTCCTGATATCTTTCCCCAAGGTAAAACCATCTTTTTTAGGCATCATCACATCTAAAATACATAAATCGAAGTTTTGCTTATTAAATGTTTTCAAACCATCTTCACCATCGGTGCATAATACTACATCAAACTTGCCTTTTAACTGCAAATAGTCTTGTAACAATAAACCTAAATTTGGGTCGTCTTCTACCAGAAGTATTTTTTTCATTTTCTTATTTTTATTCATTACGTAGCATTAGCCACACTGGAAGTTTGATTCTGAATATGTATAACAGTTTAATTTATGCTGTAGATTAAATTAATACTCCACAATATGAGCTATTAAACCGTTCAATTTTAATACATCAATAAAGCAGCTTTTATAAAGGTAAAGATATTTCGAACGTTGTTCCTTTATCTTTTTCGCTACTTACCTTAACTGTTCCGTTCAGTTTTTTAATAATATCCTGAACATAATTTAAACCCAGACCAAAGCCTTTAACATCATGTAAATTACCTGTTGGCACCCTATAAAACTGATCGAAAATCCTTTTAGACTGCTCTTTGGTCATGCCTATTCCTTTATCCGCTATCTGGATAATTAAATTCTTGCCGGCATTGCGGGTCGTAATGGTAATCTCCGGCGTACCGCTACTGTATTTATTCGCATTATCAATAAGGTTATAAATTACATTAGACAGGTGCAGCTCATCGCCGTATACAACAGCATTTTCTGCACCGGTATGTACATTAATAATGGCATTCCTTTTCTGCAGCTGCAATTCCATACTATCTAACACAATCACAATTAAATCGTTTACGTCTACTTCCGTGTTCTCCATTTTAAGCTCGCCCTTTTCTAAGCGGGCAATACTTAAAACACGTTCAATGTGACTACCCAGGCGAACATTTTCATCATAAATAATCCCTGCCAAACGTTTTAACCGGGCTTTATCTTCTGTCACCTCCGGATCTTTTAAAGCTTCACTGGCAATCATAATAGTGGCCACAGGCGTTTTAAACTCGTGCGTCATATTATTGATAAAATCTGTTTTCATTTCCGACAGTTTTTTCTGCTTCAAGATAGCATAAAGGGTATAAGAGAAGATGAAAACAAGCACCAGTAACAGACCAATTGATGAGGCTAGTGTAACACTTAGATTAGATATAATGGCCGAATTTTTATTCGGAAAACTGACGAAGAGCATTCCAGGATCGCGAAAGATATCGTTTCCAAACAAAGGTGTTTTGTAGGTATTTTCGGGCAAAAACTCTCCTTTAACGTTAGAGGCCGTCATAAAAATGGTCGAATCTTTTCTGGCTAACGAAATCCGGTAAGAAGGTTCTAGTGTAATATTATTGGCAAGGAGTTCCTGCTTTAATAAATGGCCTAAAGAACTAAAATTAATGCGTTTATAAATTGGCACATTGGTTTCCTGCAGTTCTTTAGACACATCCTCCACCACGCTTAACCTTGTATACGAAAAAGTATCTTTGCCCAGCGCTGCAATTTTTAGTTCTAACTGCTTTTTAGCAATCTCATCTTCCCGTTTAAATTTTTTTTCTAAATCGTCAGAAATCTTTGGAACACTTACAAAGCCGGGATTGCCGTTTCTGGGATCAAAAACCAAATACCTTAAAGAATCTGGCAAGCTTTGCAAGCTTTTAAATTCGAATGCTTTTGGTGGTGCAGCAAAAGGTTTTGTGCGCATACTATAACCTTTTAAAATAAGGCTTTTAACATCAATGAATGCGTCCATTTGCAAATCCAATTTATCGCCATTTTTTGAAGTCAACGAAGTATATTCCCTTTCAGAAATTACATTGGGCGCCCGGTAAGATACCTGGATAATACTATCTTGTTGGTTCAGGTAACTTTCGATCTGATTTTCCCTTTCGGCTTGCCGCAACTCTGCCTCTTGTGCATATTGTTGCCGTAAATCTTTAATATCAAGCACACGCTGCCTCGAATCCTGGAGCTGTTTCAGCTTGTTTTCTGCATCTTTGCGGTTGAGGTGATCGGCAACATTTCTACGTTGTATTTTATTTACTACCGAAGTTAGCGTTTGATTTACCTGTTCATCAAAAAGCTGGGATTTTAGTTTATACGATTCACGGATGTAATACAATTGCATTACAAACACGCCCAGTAGTGCTACTGTCATTAAAACCGTAATTAACCAAAAACTTCTTTTCTTCATGAACCAGATTGGGTTTTAAACCTAAAAAAACCGAACATAATCTTCTTAAATCTAAACAGATATCAAAAATACTGAATAGCTAAGCCAAGTGTTGGTTTTTAACATATTTTAACAGCGAGAGGCATTGGAAAGATTTCCGAAGTTTACCCAGCCTGGGCATACGAAACTTCTGAAGTCTGGCCTGGGCAAAAAAAATGCCGAGGCTAAGCCTCGGCATGGTTCAAAATTGTTTGCTTAAAAAAGACTCTTTATTTAGAAAGGCAAATCATCATCTTCACCTGGCGCATTGCTTACATCAACCGGAGCTGCATAAGCTGGCGTAGCTGCGGGAGCACCTGCTGCAACTGCATTGATACGCCAGATAACCAAACTGTTAAAATATGATGTTTTACCCGCTTTATCTGTCCATGGGCGACCACGTAAATTAAAGAAAACCTCAACCTCATCGCCTGCTTTAAATGTATCTAATAATGCAGTTTTATCTTGTAAAGCCTCAAAACGGATATATTCTGGGTATGTTGGATTTTCTGCGTATTCTACTATTAAATCACGTTTTTTAAACGTTTCACTTACTTGTTGTGTGGCACCTACTTCGTGTACTTTTCCTTTAATTTCCATATCTAATACTACTTAATGTACTATAAACATCAAATCTCTATAATTTTATTGATAACTTCGCATATATTATGATGCAAGTTTTCCACAATAAAAGCAAGGTAATTATTACCTGCAACAAGCGCCTTTCGCCTTACTTACAAGAAGAAGTTACCGCTTTAGGTTATACCATCGAGCGGTCTTTTGCTACGGGTGTTGAGCTCAATATCACCCTTACAGAGTGTATTAAGCTAAATTTAAACTTACGCTGTGCCAGTCAGATTCTATATGCCATCAAAAGTTTCAAAGCCATTACACCGGATGACTTATATAATGAAATTGCAGCCATTGAGTGGGAAGAACTGATTGATTTTTCGGGTTATTTCTCCGTAACGTCAAATGTTGATAACCCGAATATTACCACGCCGCTTTTTGCAAACTTAAAAGTAAAGGATGCTATTGCAGACCGTATGAAAGAGAAAAAAGGCATCCGCCCTAACTCCGGATCGGATGCAAACAAAACAGTGGTGCATTTATACTGGAAAGATGCCGATGCTGATGTTTTTATGGATACTTCAGGCGAAACGCTGGCCAAACACGGTTACCGTAAAATTCCCGGAAAGGCACCTATGTTAGAGGCCCTGGCAGCCGGGGTTATTTTAGCAACCAACTGGGATAAGAAATCGCCATTTATTAACCCCATGTGCGGTTCAGGAACATTAGCTATTGAAGCAGCCCTGATTGCCACTAACCGCGCCCCGGGATTATACCGCATGAATTATGGTTTTATGCATATATTAGGCTACAACGAAGAAGATTTTTTCGCTGAACGCAGAATTTTAAAAGAGCAGGTAATTAAAAATGTTGATCTTAAAATTGTAGCTTCCGATTTGTCGGAAGATGCAGTTGAAGTAACCCGTAGAAACGCTAAAACGGCAGGTGTTGATACTTTAATTGAATTTGAAGTTTGCGATTTTGAATTAACACCAGTTCCCGAAGAGGGCAAAGGTGTTGTTGTTTTTAACCCTGAGTACGGCGAACGCCTGGGTGTGCACAGCAAGCTGGAATTGACTTATAAACGCATGGGCGATTTTATGAAAACGAAATGTAAAGGCTATTCTGGATATATTTTCACCGGAAATCCTGATCTTGCAAAGAAAATTGGATTAAAAGCGGCTAAAAAAGTTGAATTTTATAATGGTAAATTAGACTGTCGTTTATTAGAGTATGAATTATATGATGGCTCTCGCCGGGCACCATTAATTGACGCCTAGTCTTTTTCATTGAAAATTAATATATTACGCTCTATTACGTACCATAACGTAAAAATTTTGAAAAATATGGAATTTGACGACATGGATCATATGCCCGAATGGGAGCATTTTAGCCGATTTGGCCGGGATGATGAGGATGAAGAAAATCTATCAAGTGTTGATGCCGAAAAGGTTAGACTTAAAGTAACCAGGGCTAAAAGTCTTTACAACCAGGCAAGAGCTGTATACAAATATGCCGCCCTGTTCTGTGAAACACTGGAAGGAGAAATGGCCGAAATGACCGCTAACTTAATTATGCAGAATGCACTGATGTTATGCCCTAAAATTGTTGGGGCAGAAGGTGCGGATATGTATATTTTGAGAATGGAAAATGCTTCTATTATCCGAACGAACTGCCGTGAATTAGAAACCCAGGTAAGAGCGGCAGATATGTTCGAAATCTGCACGCCAGAGTATAAAAACATTGTTTTAGACGAAATTGAAAAATTTCGTCTACTCTTTATCGAATGGGTTAAATATTTCGAAAAAGACGAGTTTGAAGATGACTGGGGGTTATATTAACTTTTGACAGCTAATTTTCTTATCTCGATCTTTTCTTTCGCAGATTTGGTCGCAAACATGATGTATCTTTAAACATCTCATATCACTCCTATCTCCTCTCATTTATCTAAAAAAAATCACTTCAAAACCTGATTATCAAACAAAATACCTAAACATTTTAGGTTGTCCGTTGTTATAATATTCAATTCACCATCCCGGTTCGCGTAATTCCTTATAGTGCTAAAATTAAATTTTTAAAATCTATAGGAATAAAAGTTTCGTACATAATAAAAAACATTAAAAAATTATCCCTTTTATGGAAGATGTATTGGCGTTAAAAACGAAGAATGTTGCCGGGAATATTAGAAAAATTAGAGAATACAGAGATTATACTCAGGATTATCTGGCAGCGAAACTGAAAATATCACAGAATGCTTACAGCAAAATTGAGCTCGGTTATAGTAAATTAACTATTGACCGTTTATTTCACATTGCAGCAATTTTAGAGGTTGAAGTATCTCATTTATTGACCCTCAACCACAGTGATTTAATTAAAATTATTGCTGATGATGAAAGCAGGGCAGCGACCGTGAGTTAATCTCCGGTCGCTGTTGATATCATTTTTTTTATCCCTGCATATAATTCCAATACCTTTGGAAAAAAATTCGATCTTATGCAGGTTACCATCCAGAAAACCATTGATTTTGTAAAAGAAACATTAGCGCATGCTGAGGCAGGACATGATTGGTTCCACATTGAGCGTGTTTTTAAAACCGCTTTAACTATCAATCACCAAGAAAATGGCGATGAACTTGTGGTGGCCTTTGCTGCATTACTGCATGATATTGCTGATCCTAAATTCAATAATGGTGATGAAGAACTGGGACCTAATATGGCTGCTTCATTTTTGGCATCAATTGCTGTTGAAGCTGAGGTTATTGTGCATGTTAAGTTGATTATTCAAAACATGTCATTCAAAAATAGTTTTGATGGAGCAGGTTTTACTTCGAAAGAAATGAAAATTGTACAGGATGCAGATCGTTTAGATGCTATTGGTGCCATTGGAATTGCCAGGGCATTTACCTACGGGGGATTCAAAAACAGGGTGCTTTATGATCCGGCTATATTACCAGAAACGCACATTAGCAAAGAAAGTTATAAAAACACCACTGCCCCTACCATTAATCATTTTTACGAAAAACTGCTACTGTTAAAAGATATGATGAATACTGGAACGGGAAAAGCAATAGCAGTAGAAAGGCACAATTTTATGCTGCTCTATCTGGAACACTTTTATAAAGAATGGGAAGGCAAATAACCCACAACAAAACTCTTGTGTTCTTCACTTCCTTAATAACCTGATCTTTTACACAGTAAAATCTTGGTTAGCGAAAAAGGTTTAAATTAAAAATACTTTTTTTTATCCCTGAACTGGAAATTGAATCCTTTGAACAATTTTAATTATTACGATTATTCCAAATTCGAATAGATTAAACAAATCAATTTACTAATATTTTTAGTTATTAAACTATCTTTGTTAGTAAAATTACTTCCTATGTCTGATCGCATTCGTGAAAAATTAAATATTCTTGCAGACGCCGCTAAATATGATGTTTCTTGTTCATCAAGTGGCGGCACGAGAAAGAATGATACAAAAGGGCTTGGCAACAGCCATACTTCGGGCATTTGCCATACTTACACAGAAGATGGGAGATGTGTTTCTTTATTAAAAATCCTCCTAACCAATCACTGCATTTACGATTGTTTGTTCTGTGTTTCACGTAAAAGTAACGATATAAAACGTGCCGCCTTTACCGTAGATGAAGTGGTAGAACTGACCATGAATTTTTACCGACGAAACTATATTGAGGGATTGTTTTTAAGTTCAGGGATTTTTAAAAATGCCGATTTTACTATGGAACGTTTACTCCTGGTGGTAAAAAAATTGCGTTTGGAGCAGAATTACAATGGTTACATCCACCTGAAAACCATTCCGGGAGCCAGCGATGAACTGATTAAAGAGGCCGGCCTTTATGCTGACAGGATGAGCATCAATTTAGAAATGCCCACCGAGGCTGGTTTAAAACTTTTGGCGCCAGAGAAAAACCACGCAGATGTGATCAAACCACTTGGGTTTGTACAGCAACAGATTACACAGTTTACCGCAGATAAAAAACTGATTAAACATGTGCCAAAATTTGTACCGGCAGGCCAGAGTACCCAAATGGTCATTGGCGCTACGCCCGAAAGCGATAAGGATATTATGTACACGGCCAATGCTTTTTATAAAAATTTTGCCCTAAAGAGGGTTTATTATTCGGGCTATGTACCCATCAGTAACGATACACGGATGCCTGTTTTAGGTACCCAGCCACCATTATTAAGAGAAAACCGCTTGTATCAAACCGACTGGCTGATGCGCTTCTATGGTTTTAAAGTGCAGGAAATTTTAAATGATGCCAACCCTAATCTTGACGTAGATATTGATCCAAAACTTAGCTGGGCGATCCGCAACATGCAGCACTTCCCCGTAGATATTAATACGGCTGATTATAAAATGATTCTCCGGATACCGGGCATTGGCGTCATGTCGGCTAAAAAGATTGTACAGGCCAGGAAATTCGGTAAACTCAGGATTGATCAGTTAAAAAAAATCGGTGTGGCTTATAACCGGGCGAAACATTTTATCACCTGTTTAGATAGTCCGTACCAATTGAAAGATTATCAGGGCACACAGATTAAAGCTTTTATTTTGGCCGAAAGCCAAAGCAAATATTTAAAAACAGATAGCAACCAGATGATTTTGTTTTAAAAACCAGTAATCGTCATTTCGAGCGGACCCGATAGCTATCGGGTGCAACGGAGTCGAGAAATCTATCTAGTTAGGTCTCTACATTCCGCTTCGCTTCAGTCGAGATGACGATCTAACAAACTACCAATGACCTACATTTTCGATGGCTCCTTACAAGGACTTTTAACAGCAGTTTTTGAATGGTTTGAACGTAAACCGGGAAAAGTTGTGTTAAAATCGACCGAAATTTTCCAGCCTGAAGCTTTTGCAGAAAGTTTTACCATAACTACTGATGCAGAAAAAGCCGACCGGGTTTGGGCGGGACTGGAAAAGAAACTCAAAAAGGATTGGCTTCGCAAATATTACTGCAGTTATTTATCAGAAATTCCGGAAGCTTATCACCACCTGTTTCAGTTTACGCTTTATATTTTTCAAAATCAGTTAGGTGCCGAAAATAATTATGGCAACGAACATGTAATTGCATTAGCCAAATATGCCAAAAGTGTAGAGCGGGAAAAACACAGGATGGAAGCATTTATCCGTTTCCAGAAAACGGGCGACGGAATATTTTATGCCAGTATCGATCCTGATTTTAATGTTTTACCCTTAATATCCAATCATTTTAAAAATCGATATGCTGATCAACAATGGTTGATTTATGATTTAAAACGCAAATATGGTTTGCATTATAATCTAAATACAGTCGAAGAAATCACCATCAGTTTTAGCAATGGCGTAAATAAGCAGAATCCTGCTCCGGTTTTAATGGATGAAGGCGAAGCTTTATATGCAACACTTTGGAAAGATTATTTTAAAAGTGCAAATATTGTAGCCCGCAAAAATACCAAATTGCATGTGCAGCATATACCCAAAAGATACTGGAAATATTTGACAGAAAAAGCGCCGCTTTAGCATTGACAACTTTCCTAAACCTATAGCTATTGAAGC
Organism: Pedobacter sp. KBS0701; assembly: GCF_005938645.2. NCBI lineage: Bacteria > Pseudomonadati > Bacteroidota > Sphingobacteriia > Sphingobacteriales > Sphingobacteriaceae > Pedobacter > Pedobacter sp. KBS0701. The sequence continues at coordinate 5,549,842 of NZ_CP042171.1, read as the reverse complement.
CGTCGATGCTAAAGGTCATCATCCACGACAACAATAAGTCTGGCAAAAAAATTAAAACTTACTGCCATGCTGACACTCACATGCTCCATTTGTGTGAAAAGATTGACAGTTTGGTGAAAATTTGTCCCTCCAACTCACTTGGCATAAAAAGTGTTAAATGTATGCATAGTTAAAAAACTTAAAATCAAAATAAAAAATAATAAAGTTATGGCGTTAAACCTTAAACCAATTGCTGGCAGTTCGAACAGAGTAATCGTTGAACCGGCTGCGGCAGAAGAAAAAACTGCATCAGGTTTGTATATCCCTGATACTGCAAAAGAAAAACCATCTAAAGGAACTGTTGTATCTGTTTCTGAAGAAGATTCTGAAGGTAAAAAAGCGAGTGTAAAAGTTGGCGATGTTGTAATTTATGGTAAATACGGCGGTACTGAGTTTCCTTACGAAGGTAAAGATTACCTTATTATGCGCGAAACTGATATTTACGCTGTTGTTGGGTAATAAATAATGATCGAATGTCTGAATTTCGAATAGGTGAATTCAGCATTAATCAACAAATAAAATAACAATGTTAGAATGAAAAGAATACAAATTCAATCATTCTATCATACAATCATTCAAAATTCAAAAAAGAAATGTCAAAACAAGTAAAATATAACGTAGAAGCACGCGACGCCCTGAAAAGAGGTGTTGATATTCTTGCAAATGCAGTAAAAGTAACATTAGGTCCAAAAGGCCGTAACGTAATTATCGATAAAAAATTCGGTTCACCGGCAATCACTAAAGATGGTGTTACCGTAGCGAAAGAAATCGAATTAAAAGATGCTGTTGAGAACATGGGTGCTCAGATGGTTAAAGAAGTAGCTTCAAAAACAGCTGATATTGCTGGTGATGGTACTACTACTGCTACTGTATTGGCTCAGGCGATTATCACTACAGGTATTAAAAACGTTGCTGCCGGTGCAAATCCAATGGATTTAAAACGCGGTATAGATAAAGCGGTTGCTGCTGTTGTAGAAAACTTAAAAGCACAATCTCAAACGGTTGGCGAAGACAACAATAAAATTAAACAAGTTGCATCTATCTCTGCTAACAATGATGAAGTAATCGGTGCGCTAATTGCTGAGGCAATGGGTAAAGTTGGTAAAGACGGTGTAATTACTGTTGAAGAAGCAAAAGGTACTGAAACTGAAGTTAAAACAGTTGAAGGTATGCAGTTTGACAGAGGTTATTTATCTCCATATTTTGTGACCAACGCTGATAAAATGGAAGCTGAATTAGACAGCCCATACATTTTAATCTACGACAAAAAAATCAGCAACATGAAAGAATTGTTGCCGGTTTTAGAAAAAACTGTTCAAACTGGTAAACCATTGGTAATCATTTCTGAAGATTTAGATGGCGAAGCTTTAGCTACTTTAGTAGTTAATAAAATCCGTGGTTCATTGAAAGTTGTTGCTGTTAAAGCTCCAGGGTTTGGTGATAGAAGAAAAGCAATGTTGGAAGACATCGCTATCTTAACTGGCGGTATCGTAGTATCAGAAGAAAGAGGTTATAAATTAGAGAATGCTGATTTAACTTATTTAGGTTCTGCTGAGAAAGTTGTTGTTGACAAAGACAATACAACTGTAATCAATGGTGCTGGTAATTCAGAAGATATTAAATCTCGTGTTAGCCAAATTAAATCTCAGATCGAAACGACTACTTCTGATTACGATAAAGAAAAATTACAAGAGCGTTTGGCTAAATTGGCTGGCGGTGTTGCAGTTCTTTATGTAGGTGCAGCTAGTGAAGTTGAAATGAAAGAGAAAAAAGACCGTGTTGATGATGCTTTACATGCAACCCGTGCGGCTGTAGAAGAAGGTATTGTTGCTGGTGGTGGTGTTGCTTTTATCCGTGCTGTTGAAGCTTTAGCAAACTTAAAAGGTGCTAATGAAGATGAAAACACTGGTATTCAGATCATCCGTCGCGCTATTGAAGAGCCATTACGCCAAATTTGCGAAAACGCAGGTATTGAAGGGTCTATCGTAGTTCAAAAAGTTAAAGAAGGTACAGCCGATTTCGGTTATAATGCACGTACTGATGTTTACGAAAACTTAATTGGTGCAGGTGTTATCGACCCAACTAAAGTGAGCCGTGTAGCTTTAGAAAACGCAGCATCTATTGCAGCTATGTTATTAACTACAGAAGTTGTTTTAGCAGACGAACCTGAAGAAGGTGGTGCTCCGATGCCTCCAATGGGCGGCGGCGGAATGGGCGGCATGATGTAAAATATCCCATCACGAAAGCATTTCGTGTAAAATATTCCCTCAAGGTTTAATACCTTGAGGGTTTTTTTATGCCCAATTTGCATCCAAAAAGACGCTTTAAGGGCTTTGTAACCTACAAATTTAGTTAGTTTTGGTGTAAAATTTTGTTCCTGTAAATAAAATTTGACGTTATTTACACCTAATTATTTATTGATGTGTCTCAGGTCTGGTACTCATTTATGATATTGGATTAAACCAAGTTAAACTGACAAGGTCTCCGGAACGCAATAAAATCAATCCCTAGTGTTAGCTGTTTATGAAGATTCGTTGTAAAAGGAAATGGTTTTCTTTTGTTCTATTTTTTGGGTCATTCTTGCTCACGTCAAACGTTTTAGCGCAGGTAACGGTTGGCACGGTAGATTCAGGACCATATACTCCGGGCAGTACCATTGCTGTTCCTTTCGCTATACCTGCTAGTTGTATATTGCAGGATAATCAATTTCAACTCTACTTATCAGATCAAAATGGAGATTTCAGTACCGAAACCCTTATCGGAAGTTATACCGGATTTTACAGCACGTACATAAACGGCAAACTTCCAGCGGTACTTGCTTCCGGCACAGGCTATAGGATCAGGGTAAAATCCACCAGTCCCGTATCTGTAAGCGCACCCTCATCGGCTTTTGAAGTAAAAGCAGGAACAGCGGTTGAGGCAAAGTTAACCTCAACATTGCTAAATGCAGCGAACAACGAAACCTTTGGCACCTGTAGCAGCCGGCCAGACAATTCATTCGTTCTTGAAAATGAATCTACAGCTGGCAGTGAAGTAACTGCAGAAATAACTGACGAAATTAACCAGGGGACTCCTCAAACATTGAATTTCACCAATCCACTTCAAACTTTTATTGCCAAACAAGTGCACTATACCATCATAGCAAAGGCAAAAATGCCTGATGGAAGTTTAGCCACTAAAGCCTATCTGCTGATTAATAACAAAGCAGTAACCGCTTTTGCCAGCACCGGAAATCCAGTGTTATGTCTGCCATCTGCAGACTTTACATTTAATGTTGATGTAACTTCAGTTTCTGGTATTCAAAATAATTTTCCCGGAGATATTTATTCCATAACATGGGGAGACCAGACTGCAAGTACCTACACCCTTTGTGAGATTATTAGAAATAACGGACAAATTAAACACACTTACTCGAGATCGTCTTGCGGGAGTGTTTCCACATCAAGTGCAGGAACCATTTACAATGCTTTTGATGTTTCCATTAATGTACTAAATAATTTTTGCGGCAAAATCGGAACTCCGGTCTCCTCGTCCGCCAAAGTCGTTGAAAAACCTAAAAATGATTTTAGCTTTACTCCCATTGGCTGTACCAATGCTGATATTCCTTTTGTAAATACATCAACATTAGGAGAAAATCCAGAAACCAATACTGCGGAATGTACCCCTAACAATGTGACCTTTAACTGGTACGTTGATGGAGTCCTCATTAAGGCAAACCAACCTAAATCTTATATTTTTGTGCATAAGTTTTTAACTCATGGAAATCATGAAGTAAAACTAGAATCTAAAAGCCTGGGCCCTTGTCCGGCTGAAAACGTAATATACTCCATCTGTATCCAGAACCCTCCTAAACCTGATTTTAATTTACCATCAACAACCATTTGTGCCGGAACAACCCTCAAAGCTTCTGATCTCTCAGTTTTAGATAATATATGCGATGTAGCTAACAGTTATTCCTGGTCGGTTTCTCCTGCTGTTGATTTTACAGAAGGCACAAATGCAACAAGCAAGGAACCCGTATTCAGCTTTATAACTCCTGGGACTTATACCATTACATTAAGCATTTCTACGCCATCATGTGGTCCGGTTATTAGCCTGCCACAAACTGTTGTGGTAAATGAAAGCCCGAAAGCTACACTTTCGCCCGATATCACGCTGTGTAATCTTGCTACTTACGATTTTAACAATACCACAACAGGACCAACCCAAACGTTAATTACAGGCACAACAAAAGATTTACCAGACACTTATACCTGGACGGTTACTCCATCGGGAGCAGGTACCTATAGTTTTGAAGGAGGTACAACAACGAACTCTAAATACCCATCAATAAAATTCGATAACTACGATACTTATACAGTAAAGGTCATCCATAAAAACAATTGCGGCACAGCCGAAGATACCCAAATCCTAACCTTCAGCACTTCCCCTGTAATTAAGGCAGGTCCTGACCAAAGCATCTGCTTCAATGACCCAAGCTTTACTTTAAGCGGAACGGTAACCGGAGCCACTACCACGCAAAGCTGGATTGGGGGCGAGGGAGAATTTAACCCTAGCAGAAATGATTTAAATGCAACCTACACCCCAACAGCAGCTGAAAAAGCTGCAGGTACGGTTACTTTAACCTTAAGGGTAACTACCTCACTTGCCGCACCATGTAACCAGATAGATGACGATATTATTTTAAAAATAAAACCCGATATCAGTTTAACAAGTGCAGCAACTAAAACCATTTGCACAGGTAATAATGTAGCCTATACACCAACTTCTGCGGCAGCAGGCGTTACCTATACCTGGACGGCTACAGGAACAACATCTGCAGCTGGTTACACAACAACCGGAACCGGGGATATTAACGACATACTCACCAATAACGATCTCAATGCAGATGCAAATGTTACCTATACCATTACGCCTCATTCAGAGGGTTGCGATGGAACACCTTTCTTATTACTTGTTGTGGTTAAGCCGAATCCCATTGCAACAGTAACGACCTCAAATTCAACAATTTGTAATGCCACCTCATCAGCCATCACCTTATCAGCAAATCTAACTGACATAAATTATACCTATACCAGTGCGGTAACAGGGGCAATAACTGGTAACAGCAATAGAGCGGTAGCATCGGCAGAAACCCAGATTAATGATATTTTAACCAATTCGGGTACCACATCAGGTACAGTAACTTATACCATCACTCCAATATCTACAAACGGCTGTCCGGGTACACCGGCTACCATTACGATTACGGTTCTACCAAATGCAACATTGCCAAACGCTGGTCCGGATGAGGCGGTCTGCAATGCCACATCTTATACATTAAAAGGAAACAGTCCGGTAGTGGGTACAGGTAAATGGACTATCGTTTCTGCGCCTGCAACCGTAACATTCGCAGATGATACACAGAGCAATACCAATATCTCTGGGCTACAGGCTGGAAATACCTATACCTTAAGATGGACCATAAGCGATGCCAGTTGCTCAACATCGAGCGATGATATTCAAATCACAGTTAACCCGCTCAGTGTCGGGGGTACCACAACTGGCGATGCGAATGTATGTGCGGGTGCAAATGGCGGAAACATCAATCTAACAGGGCTGGTTGGAAATATTATCCGTTGGGAAAGATCTATCGATAACGGGGCAAACTGGGCGACCATTACCTCTACAGTAAATCCTTATGTGTTTTCTAATCTCACCGTCACTACACAATACCGTGCGGTAGTACAAAGCGGTAGTTGTGCAGAAGCCACATCAACAATAACTACCATCACTGTAAATCCGGGTACCGTTTTGGCAAATGCAGGCTCAGATCAAAGCCTGTGCAGTGGTAACGGCATCACCTTATCCGGCAACGATGCTTCGCCTAACAGTGGTACATGGACCTTAACATCAGGACAATCCGGTATTACCATAACCAATCCTACGCTTAGCAACACCACCGTTACTGGCCTCGTACCCGGCCAAACTTATACTTTTAGATGGACCATTACCGGTTTCGGTGGTTGCCCACCCTCTACCGATGACGTAACCATTACTTATTATCTGCCAGTTACCAATAATATTTCCGCATCTGCTACTCCGGCATGTGAAGGGCAAACCATCACGATTACCGGCGATACACCAACTGGAGGAGCAGGAACATTTGACTACCAATGGCAAAGCAGTGCCGATGGCAATACATGGGCCAACATCCCTTCAGCCATTAATAAAGATTTAACCTTAACAGCTTCAGTTTCTACCTATTTTAGAAGGTTGGTGAACAGTACTGTCTGCACTTCCATCAGTAATTCATTACAGGTTACTGTTTTACCAGGGCTAACCAACAATACCATTTCTGCCAATCAAAATATCTGTATCGGCACAGCTGCGGCAGCTTTAACAGGTAATGTGCCAAGTGGTGGCAACGGAACTTATGTGTATCAATGGCAATCTAGCTTAAATGGAACCGCCTGGAGCGATGTATTGGGCGCAAACAGTATAAGCTTTACACCGCCAACACCAAGTGCAAGTATTTATTACCGGCGATCAGTAACCAGTGGCCCATGTAGTAGCAATTTAAGCAACCAGATTAAAATAACGGTTAATCCACATGCTAAAGCAGAAATTACTTATAATAAAAATGTTGGCTGTGCACCTTTTATTCTAGATGCAGGCAATATTGCTGCAACTTTATATCCCGACAGGAACAGTATTTACACCTGGTTTGCCAATAATGTACAAATCGGAGTAGGGTCAACATTTCCAGGTTACACCATCATGAATGGCAATGAAAGCGTAACTATAAAACTTGTTGTCACCAGTAGTCTGGGTTGTAACACGGATGAAAAAAGTGAAGTATTTAGCGCGCTTCCTGTAATTACTCCCTCTTTTACAACAAGTATTAACGAAGGCTGCGGACCGCTTAATGTTACCTTTACCAATACGACCAATCCGCTCAATGGTGCAACCTACGCCTGGGATTTCGGCAATGGACAATTTTCTAACCTGGCACAGCCCGCAGCAATAACTTTTCAGGCAGATCCAACCGGGAAAGACAAAACTTATAACATCACACTAACAACGACCGTACCCTGTGGTTCGCCCGTTATAACAACTGCAACAGTTATTGTGCATGCCAAACCTGTTGCTATATTTTCGCCCGATAAAACAACAGGATGTGCTGATTTGCTGGTAAATTTTAGCAATACCTCTCCAGAAAGCGCAGGAACAACCTATACTTACGATTTTGGTGATGGTACACCATCAGAAACCTATCCTGATAGAAGAACAGTAAGCCATACGTTTAGCACGCTTTTCGTTAAGAATTTTATCGTCACAATGACTGCTAAAAATACCTGTGGAACAAACTCATCTACTAACACCATTGTAGTTTCACCTAATAATATTATACCAGAATTAGTGGTAAATGGAACCGAGAAAAAAGGCTGCGCGCCTTTCACAGTAAATTTTGTGAACAATACCAGTGGAGCAAGCCGTTTCGTTTATACCTTTACCAATGAAGATACTGGCGACATAACCAAACTTCCATCAAATACAACAGGTGTTTTCCCTTACACTTTTACCAAAGCCGGAAAATATACGATCAGGTTGGATGCAGAAAACGATTGTTCGAAGAATTTCACTACAGAAACCGTAACCATACTTGCTCAGCCAACAGCAAGTTTCACTGCCGATAAAACAACTGACTGTACCAAACTTGCCGTCCAATTTAAAAATACAAGTACAGGTGCGATCAGCTATCGTTGGGACTTTGGGGATGGTTCTCCAATTTCAAATGAATTTGAACCACAACATACTTACACTGGTTCAGGTATAAATTATTCCGTTACACTCACCGCCAGCAATGCAGAAGGCTGTACCAATACTATCACAATAACCGATTTTATCCATATTTCTGCCCCACCTGTGGCAACATTCACGGTTACACCAGGTAACGAAACAGCTGTCCCAAACTATACGTTTGGCTTCAAAGATATCAGTACAGATGCGGTTAGCTGGGAATGGTCTTTTGGCGATGGTGCTAAATCAACCCTACAAAACCCTAACCATACTTACGCCAACGAAGGTACTTACACCGTAACCTTAAAAGTGTTAAATAAGACAGGCTGTTTAGCTACTACCTTCCAATCAGTGAGAATTATCAGTGTACCAGGCAACTTAAACATACCGAACTCTTTTATGCCAGCAAGCGCAAAAAATGAAATTAAAACCTTTAAAGCAAAAGGTCGGGGCATAAAAGAATGGAACATGTCTGTTTTTAACAAATGGGGGCAGTTAATTTGGGAAACAACAAAATTAGATGATGGCGCACCTTCAGAAGGTTGGGATGGCACTTATAAAGGCCAGGATCAGCCACAGGGTGTTTATTACTGGAAAGTAGATATCAAATTTATTAACGGAAGCGACTGGAAAGGGATGACCTACGATTCATCTCCTCCGAAAAAAACAGGTGTAATATATTTAATCAGATAGATGATGAGTAGAAGGATAATAATATTTTTATTTTGTTTACTGCCAATCTTTTCTATGGCGCAGGACTATATTTACTCACAGTTTTACAATGCGCCAATTTACCTAAACCCTGCACTTACTGGCCAGTTTGAAGGAGATATGAGGTTTAACGCACTTTACCGTAATCAATGGACAGGTTTGGCCAGCGACTATTCGTACATGACAGCTTCAGGGGATCTCAATCTCAGTAGAATAAACAGCGGCATTGGGATTATTTTTAACCGTAGTAGCGAGGGTACCGCTTACCTGGTGAAGAACAACGTTGCGCTAAGCTATTCCTATATCATCGGTGGAGACGATTTTGCCTTATCATTTGGTTTGCAGGGAGGCATTACCAACCAAAAACTAAACTGGGATAAACTGGTATTTGGCGATCAGATCGATATCAGTACAGGCTATATTCCAGGCAGTATTTCAGGCGCTGAAAGACCAAGTGTAGATAGTCGATATTACTTCGATTCCAATGCTGGTGCCAACCTGGTGGTGGGAAAGTTCATGATGGGATTAGCAGCCCATCACCTTAACCGTCCTGATGAATCCTTATCGGGTTTTCAGGCCAAGTTACCGATGCGTATTTCAGGCAATTTAAGTTACAAGCTAACCCTGGTGCCCGATGAGTACGATCGCGATGGAAACTACCTGATTCCTTCAATTGTAGCTTACAAACAGGGCAACATAAAATCTTTCAGTGTAGGCATGCAATATAAATATGCAAGCATAAATGCAGGTATTTGGTATCGCAACGATGGCAATTCGAATGGAAATGATGCAATTGTATTTTCTTTAATCTTCGATATTTTTAACCGAAGAACCAATGGTGAAAAGTTCAGGTTAGGGATTAGTCACGATGCTACAACCTCTAAAATTAACTACAGTAACACGGGCGGAACATCTGAAATCGGCGTAGGCTATGAAAAATATTTTCAAAATAGTTCAAATGGTGGCAGGGCAAATGGCCTGAGATGTTATGATTTTTATTAATTTGCCTTTGATAATTCAAGGCGATGAACGAAATCATAGACCAAAACCATTTCATTACACAAAGTGAAATCAATAAATTTTTATTGGCTACCCTGCTTTGCGGTATAATCGGTGCCGAACGCGAATACAGAAGTAAATCTGCCGGATTAAAAACCATGATGATGATTGGTTTAGGCGCTACCTTATTTACCATCCTGTCCATCAATATCGGGTCCACCAGTCAGGATCGCATTGCCTCGAACATTGTTACAGGTATTGGTTTTCTTGGCGCTGGTGTAATTTTTAAAGAAGAAAACCGCGTTAAAGGCCTAACTACGGCATGTATCATCTGGATTGTGGCAGCCATTGGTATGGCAGTAGGTTCTGGTTATTACGAACAGGCCATTGGCGTTACCATAGTCGTGATGCTGGCTTTGATTATCTTTCCTTTTTTAGAAGAAATTGGCGACCGCCGTTTTACCAAGCGGATTTATCGCATTGTGAAAAAACAACATACTCATGGCGATTTAGAAAGTTACGAAGAAGTTTTTAGGGAAAGCAAGTTGAAACCGCAACGTGGCAAACATCAGTTGGTAGACAACATCATTACAGGAAACTGGACAGCTACCGGTACGCCACAAAACCACCAGAAGTTTGTAGAACGGATGCTAAAAGATGATGATATTATTGAGTTTGATTTCTAACCGAATCAAACAGATCTACCTTTTGGGTTTGTAAGGCCAGTTTTTTCTCGTCAACCACCATTGTGTCCGACCAGCGATCGTGCCAGGGGATACTTGGAGTGCCCAAAGCACTTAACGCATTAAAAGGGATTGCCCTTACAATATTCCGGACAAAGGCTTTTTGAAAAGACATATCAGTACCATCAACATTTACTGCCCTTGTGCCGGTAATTAATTTACCTATCGATCTTCCATTAGACATTGCCTCTGTCATAAACATCACTATTCCATAAAATAATAGCAAAACTAAACGCAACGACAGGTCATCTACCCCCACTAAAAGGTTTGGCTTTAAAATACCAATCACTATCCCAAGTCCGAATGAAACGATGTAAAATACGATTGTATCGATAATATATATAAAGTCTAATATATTTTTACAAATAAATAAATAAAATGTAACTTGCTCACATGAGCAAGAACGCATTGACAATAAAGAACTACACTTCAGAAGAACTTAGGTCCTTGTTGCGGAAAGACGAAAAGTTCCAGCAAGCTGTAAGGTTATATGCCTGTTACCAAATCTCTCTGGGTAAGCGCCCCCAAGAATTAGAATCAATTTATGAGACCTCATTCAAATCAATCTGCAACTGGGTAAACCGGTTGAATGAGGGCGGTGTTGAAGCCTTAATCGATAAAGTTAAACCTGGAAGAAACAACCGCCTTGGTACCGATGAATTGCAGTCTATAAAATCTGTATTATTGAATAAGCATCCTGATGATTACGGTTATAATAGTGCCACCTGGACCGGGCCTTTACTGATCGAGTTCATTAAGAAAGAATATCATGTCGAGTATAAAAAAGCGCATATCTATAACATATTAAGAAAGTTGGGTTTAACGTTTCAAAAAGGGAAAGGCATTTACCCCGAAGCAGAAGACAGAGCTGAAAAGGTGGAGGCTTTAAAAAAAACTCCGGGAGTCAAGGGAAGCTGAGGCTGTAATTGTTTTTCAGGATGAGGCGAGTTTGTCAAATACCGCTACCGTATCTTACATGTGGGCAGAAAAAGGCAAACAGCCAAGGATCAATCAAAAGCAGCGGAAAAGAGAGAGAAAGACCTTGTTTGGTTGTATAGAGCCGGAAACGGGAATTGTGGTGACAAGCAAAGCTGACAGAGGCAACACAATCAGTTTTTTCAGTTTCCTGTTGCTGGTCGTAAAAACATATCATGAGCGGAAAGTTGTTATGGTCTTGGATAATGTACCTTATCATCATGCCAAAAGACTCAAACCTATACTGGAGCGCTATAAACACCGAATAGAACTCGTTTATCTTCCACCATATTCTCCCGATTTAAATCCGATTGAAAGAGTTTGATGGTACATGAGAAAAAAGATCACACATAACCGATATGTACAGAATCTGCAAGACCGAATTACTAACTTCGACTTGTTTATCTGTCAATTTAAAGTCGAAAATGAAATTGGAAAGAACATTGCAAAGTTAATTGTAAATATTTAATGTACTTTATATAATTAGCGAATCTTTTGCCCGAGCTGGCACGACAGTAGCTTAAATCAATTTCTTGATAATTGTTATTAAAGTCCATTTTGGAGCGTTTGGATTAGATTTTTCTAAGGTAATGCATTTTCATCTCCACCCAAAATTAATTTATACAAAATCATAAAACAATCATAGATTTGTACAACTTATATTCATAATGATCAAGGAACAAATTTCGATTTTCGATATTTTTAAAATAGGCATCGGCCCATCCAGTTCACATACATTAGGTCCCTGGCGGGCAGCACAACAGTTTACCGCTTCTCTTGCTCAAAACGGCTTAATTGGCGATGTTGAGGGTATAAAAATATTGCTGTATGGCTCTCTCGCCAAAACAGGTAAAGGCCACGGAACGGATGTTGCTATTTTACTCGGTTTAACAGGAGCTGATCCCGTAACTTTTGATGTAGATGCGGTCACACCTACTTTCGAAAGGATCCAACGCGATAAAAAACTGAACCTTGCTGGTAATTTAATTATCGATTTTGATTATAATGAAGATTTACTCTTTCTTTTTGCCGAAAGTTTATCATTTCATCCAAATGCTGTTACTTTTCAGGCATTTTTAAAAGATGGAAAAGCTTTTTCAGAAACCTATTATTCTATCGGTGGCGGTTTTGTGGTAAAAGAGGGCGAAGACAATAGCAACAAAGCTCAGGTAGACCTTCCCTTTCCTGTAGAAAAAGCCAAAGATCTTTTACACTGGTGTTTATCTACCGGTTTAAAAGTGAGCGAAATCGTGATGGAGAATGAATTGGCATGGCGTACTGAAGCAGAGACAAAAAAAGGCATTTTACAGCATTTTGCCGTAATGCGCGATTGTATTTACCGTGGTTGTCATACCACAGGCTTTTTACCCGGCGGGTTAAATGTAGCGAGAAGGGCTTTTCCTTTGAATAAGCGTTTGATCAACAAAAGCGAATACGCCAATTATGACGACTGGGTTGAAGCAATCAGAAAAGGCGGAAACGGTTTTAATTATATTTTAGACTGGGTAAGCTGTTTTGCGTTAGCCGTTAACGAAGAAAATGCATCATTTGGTCGCGTGGTAACCGCCCCCACCAATGGTGCCGCAGGTGTAATTCCAGCTGTATTGCAATATTTTATTACCTTTTGCGATGGCTATAGCGAAGAAAAAATCATCCAGTTTATTGCCTGTGCTTCAGAAATAGGCAGCATTTTCAAAAAAGGAGCAACAATATCAGCCGCTATGGGTGGCTGTCAGGCCGAAATTGGCGTTTCATCGGCCATGGCGGCAGCAGCGCTAACAGAGTGTTTAGGCGGTTCGCAAAGGCAAGTTTTAATGGCAGCAGAAATTGCCATGGAACATCACCTGGGCTTAACCTGCGATCCGATTGGCGGCCTGGTACAGATCCCTTGTATCGAAAGAAACACCATGGGTGCCATTAAGGCCATTACAGCTAGTCAGCTGGCGTTACAAAGCAATCCTGACAAGGCAAAAGTAAGTTTAGATGCCGTGGTAAATACCATGTGGGAAACTGCCCTCGATATGAATGCCAAATACAAAGAAACATCTGATGGAGGATTGGCAACCAATATTCCAATCAGTTTGCCGGAATGTTAATTCAACATTGTTGCAATAAAATGACCGATGTTATCGTTTTATTACAAACTTTCTGTTGACAAATCAACAAGTATTTTTACATTCGCTCAATATTAATTATTCATAAAAAAATGATCAACTACACAAAAATCAGTGTGATTGGTTTGGCCTTGTCGTTATCTATATCAGCGACTTATGCTCAGGACAATCTCGTTAATTCTTTAAAAAACAACCAAAGCGAAAACAGTGCTACTTCATTTAAATTTACAGAAGTGATTAATCTGGCCAATACCCCGGTTCAGAATCAAGGATCTTCAGGAACTTGCTGGAGCTATTCTACCAACTCATTTTTAGAATCAGAAATGATTAAAGCGGGTAAAAAGCCCGTAACCTTATCTCAGCTTTTTTCGGCCCGTAACGCTTATGTAGAAAAGGGTAAAAATTACGTGCGTATGCATGGTGCGGTTTCATTAGGCGATGGCGGTGCTTTGCACGATGTAATCAACATGTACAGAAAATACGGTGCAGTTCCGCAAGAGGTATATACCGGATTAAATTATGGCACCAAAATCAATAAAACAGCAGAACTTGGTGATATTGAAAAAGGTGTTTTAGAAGCTGTTGTAAAGAATGCGAATGGTGAGTTAACTCCAAACTGGTTAAAGGCCTACACAGCCGTAATTGATGCTTATTTAGGTGCTGTACCAGAAAGCTTCACCTATAATGGCAAAAAATACACGCCAAAAACTTTCGCTCAGGAAGTGGTGGGTTTAAATGCCGATAACTATGTAGAACTTTCATCATTCAACGATCATCCTTTCTATAGCAAATTTACTTTATTAGTGCCTGATAACTGGTCTTTCGATCAGGTTTATAACGTTAAAGTGAACGAGTTAACAGACATTATCGATAACGCCTTAAAAGGTGGTTATACAGTAGCATGGGCTACAGATGTTAGCGAAAAAAACTTCAGCTGGAAAAACGGTGTTGCTTTTGTTCCACAAACACCTTTCGCTGATATGACAGCGAAACAAAAAGCAGATATGTTTAACGGCCCGCAGCCAGAGATGGAAATTACGCAGGAAAACCGTCAGCTTGCTTTCGACAACTATCAAACCACTGATGATCATGGTATGCATATTGTTGGTTTAGCCAAAGATCAGACAGGTAAAGAATATTATATCGTTAAAAACTCCTGGGGAGCAAGCAACGATTACAAAGGATATTTATACGTAACTAAAAACTACGTAAAATATAAAACAACAGCAATTTTATTAAACAAAGCAGGTATTCCATCTGAAATTGCCAAGAAATTAGCGTTGTAATTAATTATAAATTAATCAAGAAGCCGCAGAAGAAATTTTGTGGCTTTTTTGTTGGATTTAACCGCAAAGGGTGCGAAGGTTTTCGCAAAGAGAGCCAAGCGTAGGGCTTTTGGCGAGTAAGGTAAGTTGTATTAGTACGTTCGTCATCTCGACTGTAGCGCAGTCCCGAAATTTCGGGAGAGAGGTCTATAAGTTAAAATACTCTGCGTTACCGTAGCTAGTCTTTGACTCTGTTCAGACTGAAAAAGCCACTCTGCGTTCTCTGCGCCTTCTCTTTGCATACTCTGCGGTTAAAACGAGATAATTTTAAACCACCCCCGAATAATTCAGCACCAACCACCATAAACCTGTGGTGATAAACGAAAGTAATATCCCGATCCCCACCACCAAATTAGAAAGCTTTGGATTTAAATCATATTGATCGGCGATCACGCCAGCAGTTACCAGTGTCGGCATAGCCATTTCGAAAATGGTTATTTTGGCAATCATTCCGTTCATATCTAAAACGAGTGCCATAACCAAAACAACCAATGGTGCTAAAATCAGTTTATACAATAAAGTAAAACTGATATGTTTCAATTCGCGAAACCAACCTCCAAATTTTAGCTGCAAACCTATTGAAAACAATGCCAATGGACCAACTGTAGCTGCTAGTTTTTCGAATAGTGGATCTAGTGAAGAAAGATCAATAAAATGTGGAAGGATTAGCGCTGAAATACAACCAATAAATGGCGGAAAAGTCAATACTTTTTTCAAAACTAATTTAGCGGTTAACTTTTGATGTTGCGACGAACGGATGGCTATAATAACACCAATGGTAGACAAGATCATAAAGGTTACCTGATCGCAGATAATGGCTATTGCCAATTCCTTATCACTAAAATAAGCCACAATTAACGGGAAACCGACAAATGAAGTGTTACTTAAAGAACTGGTTAGTTTCAACCCGCCAGAGGTGGCTTTGCTAGTATTCTGAATGCGGCTATACAGTGTAATAAACAACCAACCAAATAACCAGATACAAATTGGTGCCAGTGCTGGAAACAACAGGCCTTTAGTCCAGGTAATATGTGGCAGATATTTAAACGAGACTGCTGGCAGTGCAATATAGATAATCCAGGCATTAATGCCTTTGTGTGCATCTTTGGGAAGCGATTTACTTTTTCGGAAAAAAATCCCCGCCAAAATACATAAACCTATAATGATGAAGTTTGCCATTGCCTAGCGCAAAGATAATTTATAAAAGAAAAACGCCAATAAGAATACTTATGGCGTTTCAAATGAGTTAAGCTGAAGGTTTTGGTTTTTTCTTTTTCTGCCAAACCTTTTTTCTGTTTTTATGCTGTGGCTTCTTTTCCTCTACATGCGTAATTTCCATTGCAGCTATGCTTTCTGGCAGTGGCATACGGGGAACTTCTTTTTCGATTAATTTTTCGATGTTATCGAACTTCCGCTTATCTCTTCCGTTAACCAATGTAATGGCTGTTCCTTTGGTTGCAGCTCTTGCTGTACGGCCAATACGGTGTACATAATCGGCCGGATCGCCGGGAACATCATAATTGATTACCAGATCTATACCCTCCACATCAATACCCCTCGATAATACATCGGTTCCAATCAAAATCGGTAGTCTACGGTTTTTGAAAGCCAGTAAAATATCTTCACGTTCTTTCTGCCCTAAGTCGGAGTGAAAAGCTTCGGCCTTAATTCCTAATCCTTTAAAGGTTTTGTATAAAGCTTTTACTTTTTCCTTGGTCGAAACAAAAATGATACTGCTTTTGTACTGTCCGCTTTTAAAAATATCAGTTAATAGCGCCTGTTTTTGTTGATCATGGATATTATAAGCCTGCTGATCAATCCCTTCGGCAGGTTTAGCAATTGAAATGGTAATCTGCTTCGGTTCGTGCAAGATCTTACCCGCCATGGTTCTTATTTTCGGCGCCATCGTAGCTGAAAACAAAAGCGTTTGCCTTTTCTTTGGCAGATAGCTAATAATGCGGATTATGTCATCGTAAAAACCCATATCCAACATTCTATCTGCTTCATCCAAAATCAAATGCTGCAAATGTTCCAGTTTTAACACACCTGAAGATAAATGTGCCATTAATCTGCCAGGAGTGGCAATAATAATATCCACGCCATCGCGCATAGAACGTTTTTGCTGCTCGTAAGCAATACCATCTCCCCCGCCGTAAACGGCTAAAGAACTGATATTGGTAAAATAAGCCAGGGCTTCTACCTGTAAATCAATCTGTTGTGCAAGCTCGCGTGTTGGCGCAAGGATTAAAGTATTGTTATGTCTATCGGCAGCTTTGCTAATTTTATCCATTACAGGCAAAAGGTAGCTGGCTGTTTTTCCTGTACCAGTTTGAGCGCAGGCAATCAGATCATGATTATCTAAAATTACCGGGATGGCTTGTTCTTGTATTGGAGTAGCGCTTTTATACCCCATGGCCATTAAGCCTTCGTATAAATCGGGGTTGAAATTAAAGTCGTTAAAATTCAATCTATTGTGTTTATGTCTTTTAGCAAAAGTACCTTAAAATACCGCTAATAACAAACCCGCATTTAATTTCTGCTTCTTTAATTATCTCAAAAGCAATATCAGGTAGTCCTTTTCTCTTGCAATAAAATAAAATAGCCCCAACTGCTTTAAACAATCGGGGCCTGGAAATTATAATAGACGAAACTTAGTCTACCAGAATATCTTTCTCTGGTATATTCGTTTCAGGGTTTTTCGGCAGCGTAACCTTCAAAATTCCATCAGCATAACTGGCCGATATATTTTCTACTAAAACTTTTCCGTTTAAACTAAAAGCTCTTTCGAAAGTGCCGTTGCTATATTCTCTACGGCTATACTTTTTAGCCGAATCAGCTTCTTCTTTAGGGTGGTAAGAAATGGTTAATACGTCATCTTTGGTAACCACCTTTAAGTTTTCTTTAACCAAAGCTGGTGCAAAAAGCTCAATAATAAAGCTGGTTTCTGTTTCTTCTATATTAGCGGGTACTTTTCTAAAGCCCTGGTTAAACATGCTGTGTTTATGGTGGCCGAAAGGACCACCAAAGTGTCTTCCAAATCTTCCCTCTCCTGCGCCAAAGTGGCCATGCATCTTGCCCGAATGGCATCTATGTTCGTTGTACATTTTATTAATTTTAATTGTTATTTATTCTATTAATTTAGCAGCCTAAGCCAACATTAATTTTAAACAGCCTGTTCCGTTT
The DNA here is from genome assembly GCF_005938645.2 of Pedobacter sp. KBS0701. Classification (NCBI taxonomy): domain Bacteria; kingdom Pseudomonadati; phylum Bacteroidota; class Sphingobacteriia; order Sphingobacteriales; family Sphingobacteriaceae; genus Pedobacter; species Pedobacter sp. KBS0701. The sequence continues at coordinate 5,531,971 of NZ_CP042171.1, read as the reverse complement.
TAGGAATACCCAATAGCTGTGTAATGATATTTGCGTAGGGATACGAAGGCGAGAAAACGGCATAATCAAATTTCAAACCCCTTAGCTGGACTAAAATATCATCGATAAATTTCATTGGCTCAAGCAATGCGCTGATTAATCCCGATTTAGGTTTTTCTTCTTCATCAATCACCTCTCTCCCTTTAAAAATGTTCAGCTCCTGATTGTAAGCTTTAAAGTCAGCGCCGATTTGTTCTATAGGGGCCTTAAATTCATCCGAGCTAAAGAAAGTTACCTTCTCTCCCCGGGTAATCAGTTCGTTTGCCATACCTAAAATCGGACTAACATCAGTCTGAGACGGATCGCTTAAAAAAAGTACCTGTGACATAATGTTATCTATTTACTTTGTTTATACTATCAACAGGACTAATCACGGTATCATCCATTTTTCTGCTATGGTGACTATGGCTTCTATGATGTTCTTGCTGGCAATCATCATGATAATGCCTGTTTTTGAAATCTAAGCGATCATGGTATCCGTTCTGAACGGCCAGTACATTTAAGCTGTAAAAAGTTCCTGCGGCAACAGCCAATGCCAATAATATTCTAAATGTTCTCATGGCCGGTTAATAATTTACGTTGATGTTGTTAACTGTTCCATTGCCCTGTAGTGTTGGCCTGTACCATTGGTTATCGATCGGTACAATCGGACTGTAATTGTTTTCGAAACCATTATATCGGCTGTGGAAATAATGACGTCTTCTGCTGGCAAATGCCCTGAACATTAAACCGATCAGCACGAAGGCCAATATAAATTTGAATACAAATGGTATGAAGAAAGCGACTGCACCAAGTACAATCCCGAATCCTATGGTTTTTAATATCTTTTTCATCTTTTTATATATGTTTTTATTTGTGATGAAGCTATCATGATTTCTCCCGTTATTTTGGGTTTTGAAAATCATGATGGTTTCATCTGTTATAATTTTAAAGCATTGTAATCAATTCACTTTAAACAAGTTGAACTAGCAATGCGGTTATTTTGTTATTTATATAGGAAGACGGAGCAACTTTATTTTTACTTTAAATTATTTTTATTTTTTTTATTTTATTAAGAGCTACCCCTAGTTATGTCATCCTGAGCGGAGTCGAAGGATCTTTTAGTAGTTACCATTTCGGTCGGTGAGACACCGACCGATAGAATAAAAATATCGACCGTCCTTTCGACTGAAGCGCAGCGAAATGGAGAAATCTGTCTTGATAGATCTCTCCGCTCCGCGTTGCTGCGGTCGAGATGACGATTCGCGGAGAGGCTTTCACGATGTTCAAAATAATGGAGAAATAGATAAAACAAAAAAGCCCCGAATTTATTTCGAGGCTTCCAAACTATTCCTTATTGCGGCGGTGGCCCCATCCGCCACATCTCCGTTTATATTCTTCCTTAAATTTTGCCCGCTCCTCTTCGTTCATAGAATCCCATTTAGCCCGCATCTTGTGGGCACGTTCACGGAAACCGCCACCACCATGCCCTCCTTTATTAAAATTTCCGAACAATATTCTGCAAAGCACAAGCAAACCGAGGGCCTGCCAATAATTAAGCCTCCCTGCCTGGGCAACTTCTGGCAGAATCCAGTTCCATAAAAACATAACTACGTAGCCCAGCACCGCTGCAATAAGCACCGCTACAGGGAAAAAGAACATGAATTTCTTACCGCGATTAAAATTTCTATTCATCATGTCTGTAAGTTTAATAGTTAATAAATTCCTGATATAAATTTTGTAAACGGTTACGAAGGTGTTTTACCGCATAACCTTTTCTTGATATTAATGTCTTGATATTCTCTCCGCTTTCATCCGCCAGTTCCTGAAAAGTGCGCTCTTCCAGCTCGTTCTGAACAAACACATAGCGTTGGTTTTCGGGCAGCTCTTCCAATGCCAAAAACAGTTGATCCCAGAATAGTTTCTTTAAACTTTCCTCTTCTGGCGAGTAGGCTTCTGCAAGTAAAATTTCTTTAAAATTGATTTCGCCGTCTTCGCCTTCAAAAGTGAAATCTTCTAACGATTCTTCCTTTTGTTTGCGGTATTTATCGGTAATTTTATTTCTTGCCACCCGATATAGCCAGCCACTAATCTGCTCGATGGCACCAGCCTCGGGTTGATTGCTGAGCTGAAACCAAACATCCTGTAAAATATCTTCTGCATCCTCATCCGTATTCACCCGTCCGCGGATGAAACTGAATAAGCGCTTACCATAATTGGTAACCGTTGAAATGATATTTTGAGGTTCGTTTGTTGGCACTAAATTTTGCTTAATAATCCAGTAAACGGATGAAACTCAATATTACTTTAAATTTTCTTTACTTTTTTTGGAAGATTCAAAGTTTTTGATCAAATTCAACTGACTTTTAGCGACTTACAATGGCCTTTTCTTAAGCAATCCTTTGTACAACTTTTGATATGTCGGTGCAGCAATACCAAGTTTTTCGGCTTCACGTACAATGTAACCTGTTAACGACTCAACTTCTGTTTGGGGTTTCCGATTGAGATAATCGCGGTGCATGGATGAGGTAACTTCGTAGGGCATCGATTTCATTGTATTTAATGTTTTGCCCGAAATGTCATCACTAATTGTTACACCTTTAACTAGCGCAAGGTTTTTCACTTCTTCAATTAACTTCAGCGTAGTTTCAAGATTTTCTTCCAGTACCTTTCCGATAGTGCTATCGAAATAGGATGTGGAAGTAGCTGTAGGGGAAATAAATATAAATTTTTCCCAGATGGCGGTAGAGATTTTATCCGAAACCATTACATCGATTCCTGCATTAAACATCAAATCTTTCAAATGTAAAACCGCTTCGTTAAGAGGCCCATCCATACCAAAAGATAACTTTTGAATGTTGCCGGAATTTTCAATTATACCTGGTGATTTAATTTTGGAAACAATAAAAGCACAGCCTTTTAAAACAGTTGCATGTGGCAGGATTTCTAAAATTTCATCACTTGCACTAACACCGTTTAAAAGTGGCAATAATACTGTCGTATCACTAATTAAAGGTTTTAACTTTTCGATGGTTTGTTTTAAATCGTAGCTTTTGGTGCAGATGATCACATAATCGGCCACGCCAATTTTACTATAATCATTGGTAGCCAGGTATGGCTTAGCTACAAAGTTTTCGAACCCTTTTATTACCGTTAATCCTTTATTTTGGATCTCATTTAAATGTTCGCCACGGGCAATAAAAACAATTTCTACATCATTTCCGTTAGCGTATTGTTTAGACAGTAAGCCTCCGAAGTACCCACCAACTCCACCAATTCCGACAATAACAATTCTTGTTTTATTTAGCATGTTAACCTAATATGATAAACAGATTATTTCAATGCGCCAGTTGGATTATTCCCCTTATCCACCACCGTTTTAACGTTCCCGTCTAAATCAGAAACATAAATTTTGCTGTGCGTGTAAGGTTTTTCAGCCCCGCTGTAAAAAATCCGGTCATCAGCCGTAACAAAAACATAAGGAACATGCACACCTTTTGGTGAAATCCGCTGTATTTTTTTACTAACCAGATCTAAAATATAAACTGCTTCGCTTGGCCCTGTTAATCCGTTTAAAACATCGTTATTCCCTGCATTAAAAATTAACTTCGTTCCGTCTTTTGTGTAAAAGAAACGGTTGCTGCTTGCAATGGAAAATTCTTTCCCAATCAAATCGGATATCAGCTTGGTATTGATTAACTTTCCCGTGCGATCAAAGGTGTAAAGCTTGATCAGGTCCTGTCCGATGATTTCCTTTTCATTTTTCCAGGTTGGTGCATAAACATTTATTCCAGATGCACTATCCAGCATTACATATCCCGAATTATCAGTTTTAATAACACCTATCTTCCATAGGTTTTTACTGTTGAAAATATTGAAAGCGATCGAGCCTCCATCAGCAGACCACATGGCCTGATAATAATTATTGCTATTTACCTGCAATTTACCCTGACTTTTATTTTCCATATCGGCAATCCATACTGATCGGTTCCCAACAGAATCGCTCAGCGTATATGCCAATTTATTTCCATCAGGAGAAATCGCCGGATCGGTTGCGCCACCAAACGAAATCTGTTTCATGGTATCAATACTCGTGGCTACAATTTTATTCCCATCCTGATAGGCTATCGCGAAATTTTTACTGCTTAAAGAAACCGTATCTAAAACGGCTTTAGCATTTTCTTCTTCAGATTTATTGTTGCCGCAGGAAGTGAGTAATGCAACGCAGGGAATTAAAATAGAAACTAATGTGGTGCTGATTTTCGTCATATACAATTTTACAAATAGTTTTTGTGTATGCCGTTGCTGAGTGGACCAAGAAGCTATATTTTACTTAAAATATACTTTATATTGGCTCGTGTCCACACGAACCACAGCATATTTAAATCTTTTTCCTATCCGCATAACCGAAAACTTTTTGCAATAAGGTTGTACTCCTTGAGCTTAAATTGCCCCTAATTTTGAGTTCTTCCTTTGCAACTTCAACAAATAACCCATCTATCGCTTTTTGGGTAACATATTCCGTTAAGTTGGTATTTACGGGCCTTACCAAAGGCAAGCGATTGTATTGCGAAGTTAAATCGCTGTAATACTTAGTGGCATTAACCTTATTTAAACTTGTGGTTACAATCGGGCTGAATTTCTGAATCAGTTGTGCAGTAGTAACCCTTTTAAAATATTCGGTAGCTGCGTCTTTGCTACCCAACAGGATATTAGTGGCATCAGTTAAAGTCATCTGTTTAATAGCCGATATAAAAATAGGCTTTGCTTCGGTGGCAGCATCTTCAGCGGCACGGTTTAAACTTACAATCACATTATCGCAAAGTTTGTTCAAACCTATGCCACGTAATGTTTTTTCAACCTTTTGTGCTTCAGGAGGCATTAGAATTTTAACCGCCAGATTACCTAAAAAGCCATCTTTAACCGAAAGCCTGTCAACACCTGCAGAAACACCAATTTGTAGCGCTTCCTTAATCCCCTGTCCGATTTCAAAAGTAGATGGCGTTCCGGTAGCAGCTGTTGCGGCACCTTGTTTTTCGGTTACTTTTTTAAATATATCGCTCAGTTTAATCTGTGCGCTAACATTTAGGCTTGCAAATACCATCATGGTTAGTGATGCCGATAAAATATTAATCTTTCTCATTGTGTGTGTTTAATCATGCTTAGCAAAACAACGGCCATATTTTTATACTCAAAGATAAGTTTTTGTACATGGCAACAATATATCAAGAGCCTAAAGATGATTAGCAACGTAAATATTTCGGGCGTTCTCTTCCTAAAAAATTAGTTTATGTCCCATCACTCAGAAATATTTTTTATACTTGAAGGATAATTCGAAATAGCTACCATTTTTTGAGGTTTATAAAAAATACAGCTGGAAATTCCCAGCAAGATGATGCCAAACTGATTGCCGGGTATAAAAATACAGGTGATTTGGACGCGTTGGGTACGCTTTACAATAAATACATGCATTTGGTATTTGGGGTTTGCTTAAACTACTTCAAAGATGAAGAGCAAAGCAAGGATGCGGTGATGCAGATTTTTGAAGAACTGGTAACGAAGCTGAAAATACATGAGGTACAGAACTTTAAGAGCTGGCTTCATGTTTTAACGCGGAACCATTGTTTAATGGCATTACGGAAATCGGCGAAGCAAAATAATGTCTCCATAGACGATACTTTTGTGGAAAATACCGAGTTTGTGCATCTTGATATAGACAACACAAAAGAAACGCAGCTTACCATTATGGAAAAGTGTATGGAAACTTTGCCTGAAGAACAGCGAAAAAGCGTAGATTTATTTTATTTACAAGAAAAATGCTATAAAGAAGTGGCCGATATTACGGGCTACGACATGCTTAAAGTTAAGAGTTACATCCAAAATGGTAAGCGGAATTTAAAGATTTGTATAGAGAAAAACAGTAGTGAATAACGATTGGTTAGATATTGATGTACTGGAAGATTACCTGGATGGTAAGCTTGATGCTAAGGCTATGCATTTTGTAGAAAGGCAGGCTTTAGAAGATCCTTTCGTTGCTGAAGCATTAGAAGGACTGAAACAATCGCCCAAACGCAAACAAACACTTTCTATTTTACAAAAACAACTGTACGATCGTGTATCAGAAAAACCAATAAAACGCAAACTTTGGGGCATTACCACCCAAAGGTTAAGTATTGCGGCAACCGCAACTGTGGCTTTTATTGCGGTAAGCATTTTATTCTTTATGCGCGAAACCAACCGCAGGAATGCAGAACTTACTGCACATAAAAAAGAAGGTGTGTTAGTTCAGTTAGATAGTACAGCAACTGTTGCTTCGATCCAACCTGAAGTTAAAGAAGAGACCGTTACTCAGCACCATACAAAGGCAACTTTGCTTGATAAAGCAATTACAGCCGCAAAAACAGGTGATCTGGCAAAAAACACTAAAAAAAATCCTGTTGTAATACATGCGGAACAACAGGTTGCTGAAGCAAAAGCGGCAAAAATTGCAACCGATAATAGTCGCGCTAAAGCGATGAGCCGTATAAGCTTTGACAACTACAAACCAAGCCAGGTTACGCTAAGTGAGACTGTGGTGGCAGCAGAACCGGCAATAGGCTCGAGTAAAATTGCATTTAGTGGCAACGTGGTAAACCAAAGTAATGGTCAACCTGTTCAGGGAGCTGTGGTAAAGTTAGCTGGCTCTAAAAATGTAACAGCGACCAATGCCAAAGGCTATTTCTATTTACCTGCTGATAGTAATGCAAAAAATAAAGACTTATTGATTAATGCTATCGGTTTTAAAGAATTGCCTGTAGCTGGTTTGCAAGACCCTAATGCGATTAAAAATGCATTGAGTGGCAACAAATCATTAAACGAAATTGCTTTAATTACTGGTTCAAACGGGCATAAAAAAGAAAATATTGCTGCACCTAAAATTACACTGCGTGCGGAACAAAACCTGGATGGGAAATCGGCAGATGATATCACAAAGCCTATTCCGGTTTCTACTATTAACTATAGCCAATACTTAGAGAATAACAATAAGCTTTATAACCCTAAAGGCCCGGAGCAATTTGTGATTTTGAGCTTCAAAGTTAAAAGCAACGGGCGGCCTACCAATGTCACCGTTATAAAATCGCTGAACAAAAAAGCCGATGCAGAAGCGAAGCGGTTGATTCAGCAAGGTCCGGATTGGGTATTACCTAAAAAAGGAACTGATTCAGTAGAAATCAGTATTAAATTTTAAACTCTCTTATTAACTATCGGTTACACAAGGAAAATGCACAGAGGTTACGAGATTGGTGTAAATTATTGTTAAAATCCCCCAATGTTACGTTGCGTAAAACCCAATGGCCTCTGTGGTAAAAACACATCCAATGTACAAACTCCCAAATTTTACAGCTAATAGTCAAGATGAAGTTCTTGAATTTATGCATCAAAACACTTTTGTAACCTTAATTGGTTTCGATGGAACATTTCCTGTTGCTACACAAGTACCGGTTAAAACGGTAGTTAATGGCGAATCGATTAAACTGATTGGCCACGTTATGACCAAAACCGACCACTGTAAGGCTTTTGAACAAAATCCAAATGTAATGGCCATTTTTACCGGGCCCCACGCTTATATCAGTGCTTCAGTTTACGAAAAACCTGCCTCAGTTTCTACCTGGAATTATAAATCGGTTCAGGCCAAAGGCACTATCAGACTCATGGATTCGGAAGAAACTTATCAGGTAATCAAAGAACTAACAGATAAATATGAAAATCCTGCAACAAGTCCTGCTGCATTTAATAAAATGGATGAAGCATATATCCAGAAGCATTTAAAGGCCATTACAGGATTCGAAGTTTTGGTAGACCACATCGACCATGTTTTTAAAATGAGCCAAAACCATTCTATAAAAAATCAGGAAAGCATTATAGCAAATCTGGAGAAAAGGGAAGATCCCGTTGCAAAAGAAGTAGCGAAGGAAATGAAGAAGAATTTGTAAAACCTCACCTGTTTTTTACCACAGCGTGCGCAGGGAAAATGCGCAGAGGACACAGAGTGGCTTTTGTCAGTCTGAGCGGAGTCGAAGACTTGCCACGAAAACACAGCGTATTTTTACTTATAGCGCTCTCCCAAAATTCGGGACTGCGCTACATCCGACAGCTATCGGATCAGGACGACCTTCTCTGTTTACTCTGTGCAAACTCAATGCCCTCTGTGGTAAACAAAACATCGCTTTGCGAAAACTTAGCGTTCTTTGCGGTAAAAAAACACCAAAAAAAAGACCAAAGCTAACACCTTGGTCTTCTGAGTATATTAAAAGATTTGTCTTTATTTTAAGTAATAGATTACAGCATAAATAATGGCTGCTAATGTAGCCGAAACCGGAATGGTTAAAATCCATGCCCATATTAAGTTGATGGTTACCCCCCAACGTACAGCTGAAACACTTTTTACCACACCCACACCTACAATAGAACCTGTAATGGTATGCGTAGTAGAAACCGGAATACCGAAATGCTCTGTAATACCTAATGTAATCGCACCTGCACCTTCAGCAGCAACACCTTCAAGTGCTGTAACTTTAGTAATTTTAGACCCCATTGTTTTAACAATTTTCCAACCGCCACTCATGGTACCTAAAGAGATTGCCGAGTAACAGCAAATAGGCACCCAAGCGGGCATCGATTCGAAGTTTGGAATTACTTTCGATGCAATTAATGCTGTAGCAATAATACCCATTACCTTTTGCGCATCGTTACCACCATGGAAAAAACTTAATGCAGCAGAAGATAACAATTGCAGGCGTTTAAACCATTTCTCAGCAGTTGCCGGCTTCGCATAACGACAGATATTGATAATAATCAGAGTTAATACCACCGATATCACCATACCGATTATTGGTGCCAATACAATGAAAGAAACAATTTTTATTACATAACCCATGTTTACAGCATCAAGCGGACTAGCACCTGTAAGTAAAGCATGTGTCATACCTGCTCCAGCAAAACCACCGATTAAAGTGTGTGATGAACTTGAAGGAATACCATACCACCAGGTTAAAAGGTTCCAGATAATTGCAGCAACTAAACCTGCAAGAATAACTTCTAAAGTGATATAATTTTCAATTACCGTTTTAGCAACAGTATTGGCCACTTTGTGGTCGGTAAAATAAAAGTAAGCAGCGAAATTGAATAACGCAGCCCATAAAACTGCCTGAAAAGGCGTAAGAACTTTTGTAGAAACAACTGTTGCAATCGAATTAGCGGCATCGTGAAAGCCGTTAATGTAATCGAAAGCAATAGCCAGAATTACAACAACAACCAATAAGGTAGTTACCATGTTTGTTTTTTATTAAGCGTTTTTAACCAAGATAGTTTCAAGCACATTTGCCACATCCTCACACTTATCTGTTGCTTTTTCTATCGTTTGTAAAACCTCTTTTTGTTTAATTAATTCAATCGCATTGGTTTCATATTCAAACAAACGGGCAACCGCCAATGTAAATACATAATCAGCCTGGTTTTCGCCGCTGTTGATACGGATACAAGCATCAGCAATTACACGGATGTTTTTGAAACTACGTAATTCTTTAATTGCTTTATCAATATCGGTACACATTTCTACCAAAAGCTCAGCAATTTTAACAATCGGCTCGTTAATGGTGTTCATGTTGTACATCTGCATGCGGTTTGCAGTACCATAAATATAATCGGCAACATCATCAACAGCAGTTGCCAATTGGTGAATGTCTTCTCTATCAAATGGAGTGATAAAGTTCCTGCTCAGCTCAAGAAAAATTGAATGGGTAATATCATCACCAACGTGCTCTAAGCGCTCAATTTCTTTAAAAATTGTTTTTCTGCTTTCAGCATCACCCGTGCTAACCATTTCTAAAAGGGTTTCTGCAATTTTTAATGCATTGCTACCTGCCTGCTCGAAAAGCGGATGAAACTTTTTGTCTTGAGGTGTAAAGAACTTAAAAATATTGTTCATGTTAATTTTTAATATGTTGCAAAGCTACAAGCCCAATGTTAAGTTAATGTTAATTTCTTAATTATATTAACTAATTATCACCTCATTTAGTCAGGTATAGCTTATTTCAATAATTTTAGGTACCTGACAATGAAATAAATAGGTTTTCCGAAACATTATGAATAAGTTCTTCGGTTACGATAGCCCCGCTAAGTGCTTTATCCAGATGAAACATGTGCGAAATAGCATGCAAACCATAAATAGTTAAGAAATTGCTCAAACCAGGATGTTCGCTAACATCGGATTTATCAACAGCAGTAAATTGCTTTCCGAAACGAATCAGATGCCGTATTTTCCTTGCCTTCCGTGTTTCCGTGGCAAAAATTGAAGAATGATTATCAAGGTACTAAGCTACCCACCCTTTTGTAGCGTAAAAGCAAAGGTAGTACCTATTCCTGGTGTACTTCTTACCGAAATGGTTTGTTGGTGCGCCTCCAAAATATGTTTTACAATGGCTAAGCCTAAACCCGTACCCCCCACTTCTCGTGCCCGGTGGGTATCGATGCGATAAAAACGTTCAAATAAGCGTGACAAGTGTTTTTCTTCTATACCAATACCATTATCCGTAACTTCTATCAAAACCTGGTCGTGCAGTTCGAAAACCTTAATGGCTGTTTCCCCGCCATCAATGCCATACTTAATGCTATTTACCATTAAATTAATTAGAACCTGCCTGATCTTTTCTCGATCGGCAGAAACTAAGGTAATAGCAGTATACTTATCTTTAAAAAAGAGTTTAATGTTTTTTCCTTTGGCGCGGTCTTCGAGGTTTTCCATTACCTCTTTCGCCAATTGTACAAAATCGAATTTTTGATAGTTAATTGGCGATTCGCCCGTTTCTAACTTTGAAATAACGTCTAAATCATTAATTAAATAACTCAGTCGCTCTACATTATTTTCTGCTTTTTTTAGAAATAAAACAGCCTGATCTGGGTCATCTACCAAACAGTCTTGTAAGGTTTCGATATAACCTTGAATGGCAAAAAGTGGTGTTTTAAATTCATGCGAAACATTTGAAAGAAACTCTCTTCTAAACTGTTCCTGTTTTTTTAATAAATCTATTTCTTTTTTCTTTGCCCCTGCCCATTCCTTTACTTCTTGTTCTACATCATTAATCGGATCGGAACTCACATACTCGCCAAGTGCATCTTTTAAATCTTTACCCAATTTAAGGTTATGGATCAGCTTGTAGATGAGTTTAATTTTGGTGTAGATATACTTCTCCAGCAAATAATAAAAAACCAAAAAACTGCATAAAAACGACACGCCAAAAGAAATAGCCATGTAATACAGGCTATGCTGAAAATAAAAATTAACCATCCCGATGGAAAGACCAACGGCGAGAGCAGTAAATAAAACCAGCACACTTAATTTCATGCTGCAATTTAAAGTTTTTTATGTTAAATGTGTGTTAAGAGATAAAGGGGAATAAGTCATTTTTTACAGAATGTTAAAAAACAAAACGGGTTGTACCATAAGTTGTAATTCCATTCGAACTTGTCTCGTTGAGCTTTGCGAGACGTCTAAACAGGTCCTTCGACAGGCTATCAATGACAGACTCCACTAGCACGGTCGTCATTCCCGCGCAGGCGGGAATCTTAAAGCGCTTGCATTACGATTATTCATAAGTTTACCTTGTTTCAATGGCATTCATGAGCACTCCGTGGTTTCCAATCGAGTTGGGAATGACGATCTCGCGCAGCCTACCATTTGCCAAAAAGATCTGTCTTTTATATTGATTTTTATAAAATAAATTATCCCTAAGGATGACAATTCTATATTTATGATACAGCTTCGTGTTAAAAAACAAAAAAGCTTTCCTTTTCGAGGAAAGCTTTATAAAATACGGTAAGTATTACTTATTTCTTTGTCGAATCAGTTTTAGCCGGAGTGGAGGCTGCAGGTTTAGTGCTGTTTAAATTTCCGCCAAGTGGAGACGGTGATGGCGTTTTATCTAAACGCTCCTGAATAGCAGAGTTCCCAACTGCCGCACTACCGCCACTGGTTTTAGCAATTGTAGTAACGGCAAGGGTTAGTACCACTATTAGCGTTAACAATACCCACGATCCTTTTTCTAAAACATCGCCAGTACGTTGTACACCAAACATGTTACTGCCGCCACCGCCTGTAGCTAAACCTCCGCCTTTAGGATTTTGTATTAAAACAAATAAGCCTAAGGCTACACACGCAATAATTAATAAAATGATTAAAAAGGTTACCATGGTAATATTATATTTTAAAATTTCTTTTCTATAGATTGGATAAGGTCGGCAAAGTAACGGCTTTTTTCCGGATATTTCAAACTTAATTTTTTATAAGTATCTATGGCTTTGTGATAAAGCATTTGCTCGATATAAATTTTAGCTAAAGTCTCCGAAACAAGGTCGTAATTGTCTTCTGCACTTTTCTTTGCCTTATTTTCATTATCAATCTGTTCTGGCTTAGGGGGCTTGATCGTTGGATCTTCCTTTAAGAATTTCTCAATGATTTGGGCGCCCTTTGCATCTTTAATTTCGGCAGAAGGATATTCTGCTAAATGATCGGCTACCTCGAAAGGAGTTTGAATATGGAAGATATGCTCCACATACTGCTGCTGAAATTCAGCTCTTTCCTGCAGTTGATTATTTTGCGGCTGTGATTTTACCTTACCAGCGTTAGGGTGAGCATAAGGCTGAAAAATTTGTTCGTGTTCTTTACGGGTTTTAGCTAACCACCATAAAAACGTGTACGGAAGCTTATCGTCGTTGTATTGTGAAACAAAATTTCTTTCAGGCTCGTCAGGAACAACAGTTTCAATTTCTGGTGCGGTTGTAACCACATCGGTACTTAATTTCTGTTCAAAGGCAAAGAAATCGGTAGCAGCTACACTTTCATTAAAAGAATCATCATCTGCAGGCAAGTCCATTAAATGGCTATCAATACCTGGCAGGTGGTTTGGCGTTTCTACATTTACAGCCTGATTTGTAGATGAAGGGATATCATCTGTAAGTTCACTTATTTCTTCAAAAACTTCAGGCTCGTCCTGCGCATGCGTTGTAACGACTACATTAATTTCAGGATCCTTTTCCTGCTGGTCATCCTGGACGGCAACCATATTTAGCACATGGAACAATACATGCCCCTGACCATATAATGCCGCTTTTGGAATAAATGAAGCATTGGCTTTGGCCAAAAGTAAATGAATGGGCTGAGCATAAGGAAATTGCTGCGCCATTTCCTGCAACATGGATGCATGCTCTGGCCTAACCTTTCCAGGTTGCGCAAGTAAATCTGCCAGTAGCTTTTTGTTATCCATTATCCAGGTTTGCCGCTAAGTTAAAAAAATGTAGACGGGTTTTGAAAATTTTGTCTTTTAGAGTCCTGCTTTATTTACCACTGCGCAAATGCACGGTTAAAAATATCTTCAGATAATTGTTTGTTAATATTTTCGATAGCCCCAGGCAATAAGGTTTGAATTGGCGCCCCGTTGATGGGAAAATCAAAATATCTGGTAAAGCTCTCTTCAAAACTTTCTTTTTCGTGTTCTTTTATGTTATTCTTATATTTTACAGAAACGGTTATGGTTAATCTGTTTGCTCCCGAGGTTGGCGTAGCACTATTTTGAAGCGCAACCGGTTTAATATCGTAACCTGTTATTCTCCCCTCAAATGATGCATCTCCTTCACCTGTTGGAGAAATAATCAATTTGGTTTGGTTACGGATACGGCTTTTTAACGATTCAGTGATCTGGTTACTCAACGTTGGTACCACTAATGGTGCATTATTTTCAAATACCCGAACCACCACCGTTTTTAACCCTGTTGTTGATGCTCCACTAAATTTATAAGAGCACGCGCTAAAAACCGAGGCAAGCAGGATTATGGCAAATATTCTAATTTTCATCATTATCGAAAATGTTATCTAAGTTTTGGGAGACGTGCTTTTGCAGGTAATTAAAATAGCAATTTTAAAATTACAGGTTTAATTCTTTAATTTTCCTGTACAAGGTACGTTCTGAAATACCCAGTTCCTGAGCAGCAAACTTACGCTTACCCTTGTGTTTTTTTAACGCTTTTTTAATCAGATCCGATTCTTTATCCACTAAGGACAAGGATTCTTCTACTTCTTCGGCCTCGTGCGCAAAATAATCAGCATTGTTATTGTTGTTAATGTTATTATTATTGCTTGGCGTAGGTTGCTGGATGGTAAAGGCATGCTCTTGTCCTGCCGGCAATTCTACATCACGATACAGCTGATTGATATACTGCGGATTATCTGCCAAAACGGTAGCGGTATTTCCGCCGTGCTGAATAATTTCAGCAACGAGTTTTTTAAGCTCAACCATATCCTTTTTCATATCAAAAAGCACCTTGTACAAAATATCTCTTTCTGTAAAATCTTCTTTCGACTGAGCGTTAATCGCCATTGGCAAATTACTTCCAGCTTCGTTCGGGATATAGTTTAAAATGGCTTGCCCGGTAACATTCCGGTCTTTTTCCAATACGCAGATCTGCTCCGCAATATTTTTTAATTGGCGAACATTACCTGGCCAGCTGTAATTGGTTAAAATCTGGATGGCGTCTGGCTCCAGGTGTAACGCCGGACTACGGTATTTATCACTAAAATCGGCAGCGAATTTTCTGAATAATAAATAAATATCTTCTTTACGTTCTTGCAAAGCCGGTATGCGTAATGGAACAGTATTTAACCTGTAATATAAGTCTTCGCGAAATTTTCCGTTCTTAACGCGGTTATACACATCAACATTAGTGGCAGCAATAATGCGGACATCTGTTTTCTGTACTTTAGAAGACCCTACACGTAAGTATTCGCCACTTTCTAAAATACGCAGTAAACGTGCCTGCGTACCTAAAGGTAGTTCAGCAACCTCGTCTAAAAAGATGGTACCGCCATTCGCCACCTCAAAATATCCTTTACGGGCTTCGTGCGCACCGGTAAATGATCCTTTTTCGTGACCAAAAAGCTCAGAATCTATCGTTCCTTCAGGGATGGCACCACAGTTTACCGCTATAAAAGCACCGTGTTTACGCGCACTCATTTGATGGATAATCTGTGAGAATACCTCTTTACCACTACCACTTTCGCCTGTTATTAGTACCGACATATCGGTCGGTGCTACCTGGCTTGCAATATCTATGGCACGGTTAAGCAGAGGCGAATTGCCAATAATACCGAAACGTTGTTTAATATTTTGTGTATCCATTCTTTAGATTTGAGTTGGGATATGAGATATGAGACCTTAGGCCCCTTACCTTTTACCCTCAACCTTTTTAAACTATTTTACCAATTAACGTAGCAGATGTACATTTTTCGATATACACATTTGCATACTGGCCTGGTTTAACGCCATCAATGGCTGGGAAAATGGCCATCGCTCCGCTATCTCCTCTTCCGCAATAATCCAGATCAGATTTTTTTGAAGTGCCTTCAATCAAAACCCGAACGGTTTTACCCACCCACTCTTGCAAACGCATTAACGAATGTGCCTGTTGTTTGGCTAAGATCTCTGCTAAACGGCGTTTTTTCACTTCTTCAGGAATATCATCTTCCAATTTACGGGCGGCTAAAGTTCCTGGTCTTTCAGAGTAGGTAAAGTTATAAGCAAAATCATATTGCACATAATCCATCATACTCAGGGTTTCCTCATGTTCATCTTCAGTTTCTGTACAGAAACCGGCAATGATATCGGTAGAAATTGCACAACCTGGAATAATGTTGCGGATGGCGTCGATACGATTGATATACCATTCGCGGGTATAAGTCCTGTTCATTAACTCCAATATGCGGGTATTTCCTGATTGGACAGGCAAGTGGATATAATTACAGATGTTATCGTATTTAGCAATGGTATGTAAAACTTCGTCGGTAATATCTTTTGGATGCGAAGTAGAGAAACGTACCCTTAAATCCGGACTAACCAATGCTGTTTGCTCCAAAAGCTGCGCAAAGTTAACCGTTTCTGTTCCGTCTTCCGATGTCCAGGTGTACGAATCTACGTTTTGACCTAAAAGTGTAACTTCCCGGTAGCCCGCTTCAAATAAGCCCCTTGCTTCTTCTATAATAGAATGGGCATCGCGGCTTCGTTCGCGGCCACGGGTAAAAGGTACCACGCAGAAAGAACACATGTTATTACAACCACGGGTAATGGAAATGAAAGCGGTTATTCCGTTACTGTTTAAACGAACCGGACTAATATCAGCATAGGTTTCTTCGCGAGATAATAAAACATTAACTGCTTTATGTCCGCTTTCTACCTGCTCAATTAAGTTAGGCAGATCGCGGTAAGCATCAGGTCCTACCACTACATCAACCAAACGTTCTTCTTCCAAAAATTTAGATTTTAAACGTTCTGCCATGCAGCCCAAAACCCCAACAATTAATTTCGGGTTACGGCGTTTTTCGACACCAAACTGTGATAGTCGGTTTCTAACCCTGGTTTCTGCGTTTTCGCGGATTGAGCAGGTATTAATGAAGATTACATCAGCCTGGTGATAATCCCCCGTGGTTTCAAATCCAGTTTCCGATAAAATAGAGGCCACGATTTCACTATCCGCGAAATTCATTGCACAACCGTAACTTTCGATATATAATTTACGGGCATCGGCTTTAATCGGTGTATCTAAAATTAAAGCTTCACCTTGCCTGGCTTCATCGTGCGTCTTATCCTGTACTTGTAAATCAATCATTATTTAAAAAATATTGGGGATTGCAAAAATACATAAATAAAATTAAAAGTGACAAATTGACATATTTTGTTTAAATGTTTACAGTATGATTATGATAAAACAGTAAGCAGGCCCCATTAAACCATATGCTACTATGAGGAGATTTTACTTACGATCGCCCTCACCTAGCTAGCCCTGGCGAAGCGGTACACTGCAGGCCCGGAGGCACGACGGCCGAAGCGTACAAGCGAAGCAAAGGAACAAACGATATTACTTGTACTGCACTTGCGCTCCAAATTAATAGTTCATCGTTATAAAACGAGTCAGGATTTTTTTTGGAAATGCAGGCTTCGGTGTCGATGGCAGGATACAGCCCCGCCCCCGCTTCTGCCCCAATTGAAAAAATTGTGGCATCCCACTACGGTCGGGTTTAGATTACATCTGTTTTTGCTACTATGAGGGGTTTTCCATACCACAGGCCTAACCAATTTAGCCCTTGGCGAAGCGGTACCCTGCAGGCCCGGAGGTACGACGGCCGAAGCGTACAAGCGTAGCAAAGGACCAAATGATGTTGCTTACCCTGCCCTTGCGCTCCAAATTAATAGTTCCGCTTTATAAATGAGCCAGGATGTTTTTGGAAATGCAAGCTTCGGTGCCGATGTGGCGATGCAGCTCCGCCCCCGCTTCTGCCCCAATTGGAAAAATTGTGGCATTCCGCTACGGCCGGGTTTAGGTTACATCTGTTCTTGCTACTATGAGGGGGTTTCCATACCACAGGCCTAACCAATCTAGCCCTTTGCAAAGCGGTACCCTGCAGGCCCGGAGGTACGACGGCCGAAGCGTACAAGCGAAGCAAAGGAACAAACGATGTTGCTTACCCCGCCCTTGCGCTCCAAAAAATAATTTTAACAATAATGCAGCAACAGTACCTCCTCTTTGGTCTTTCGGCTTTTGCCTTGCCCCTAAAAAACCTTTCGCTCTTCTATATGTTACCTATTGATAAGCCATAATAAATGACAGCTCAACATAGAAATAAAGTTTGGATCTGGATAGGAAGCATATTCGGTATATTGATCTTAATTGTGGCATTTGGGGCTATGTTTTTAAGCGCCAGATGGAAGCCTGTATTGACCGAAAAAATTAAGGCTGGTGTTTATAATGGCTCCCATCATCTATACCGGATAGATTTTAAAAGCATTAACTTAAATGTAATTACAGGTAGTTTAGCTCTGCGCGATGTTACGCTAACACCCGATACTGCTGTTTTTGATAGCTTAAAGAAAAAACAATTGGCTCCCGCCCATACTTTCGAAATTAAATTAAAGAAACTGCAGATTACAAGGGTTGGAATACTAACGGCCTACTTTAAAAAACGGATAGATGTAAGGGAAATTCTTTTACAGCAGCCCTCCATCAACATGATTTTTAACAAGGTGACCAAGAAACCCGATACCATAAAAGATGAAAAATCGCTTTATGAGCAGATTTCCAAAACCTTTAAATCGGTACGTGTTAAAAGCATCAAAATTGTAGATGCAGATTTCGATTATATCAACAAAACCGCAGCAAAAAAAACCAAAAACTCGATCAAACACCTTGATATTAACATTAACGATTTCTTGTTGGATTCGCTTTCAGGAAGCGATACAACGAGGTTTTACGATACCAAAGATGCATCATTTCAGATTGCAGGTTATAAATCGGTAACAAAAGATAAAATGTACTCCATGAAAGTGGATACCATTAAAGGCTCTACCTCATCAAAAAAAATAACGGTTAAAGGATTTAAACTTACACCATTGTACGATGAACTTACTTTTGCAAGAAAATACAATATCCAGAAAGACCGGTACAATTTAAGCTTTGATAAAATAGAATTTAATGGCGTGGATTTTATTGGTTTAAATACCGACCAGAAACTATATGCAAAATCGTTGAAGATTGGTCCGGCCAATGTAGAAGTTTTTATGAGCCGCGAATCGCCACCGCCGCCGGGCTTTGATAAAGGCCGAAACTATCCCCATATAGCACTGAAAAGGTTAAACATGCCCATCCTGATTGATACCATAAAGCTGAAAGATATTCATGTTAAATATGCTGAGTTTAACCCTGCAAGTAAAAAAATTGGATCAGTTGACTTTAACGCGTTAACAGGAAACATTTTAAATGTAACCAATGATAGCTTACAATTGAACAAAAAGAATCATGCCCAGGCAGATTTAAACGCGCTTTTAATGGGCACCGGAAAGCTGAATGTAAAAATCGATTTCAACCTAACCGATCAAAATGGCGCTTTTACCTACAGCGGGCGTTTGGGCAAATTTGATATGAAAAATCTAAATCCTTTATCTAAAGCGCTGGGCTTGGTAGAAATAGAAAGTGGAGACATACAACATATCGATTTTAAGGCGAATGGAAATTTAAGATCAGCAACCGGTTCTATGAATATGTTGTACACGAACCTGAAAGTAAAACTCTTATCAGACAATATTGATGGGGAAGGAACTAAAGAAAAAGGATTTTTATCTTTTTTGGCTAATACCATTTTAGTTAAAGATGAAAATCCACAAAAAGGCGAAGCACCCAGAACAGCAAACATGACGAATACCAGGATTAATTCTGCCTCTTTTTTTAACCTGATGTGGAAAACCGTTTTTGTAGGCATAAAGGATATTGTAGGTGTTGGAATAGTACCTGAAAAGGATCCGGTAAAACAACAGAAAGTAATTGCAAAAAAAATAAGGCAACAAAAACGGGTAGACAGAAAAGCTGCAAGAAAAGCCCGAAGAGAAAAAAACTGATCTTACATTTTTCAAATATATGTATATAACCGTATATTGCTGGTAAACCACAATTTCTCATTTTTTAATGCCTGAGACCAAAAGATACCGTTATAAAGTTTTTAAATGGATTGTGTGTACACTAATCAGTGTTTTTATCGTACTTGCAGGCGTAGCCTGGTTGTTAAATGTAAAGTCTCGCCCTATTTTAACTGACAGGATCAAAACACTGCTCTATAAATCAACCGATAGTTTATATACCATTAGTTTTACCAAGGTTTCTACAAATGTTTTTACGGGCAATGCCACTTTACAGAATGTAAAAATAACGCCCGATACCAATCGGTTCAGACAACTTATAGCCTTAAAAAGAGCGCCAAACAATTTATATACTGTTTCTTTAAAAAAACTGGTGGTGAAGCGCTTCCATCCGTTAACCTTATACCGCGAAAAAAAACTGCAGTTAGAGGAAATCATATTTGATAAACCTGAAGTAACCATGGTTAATCAGCAATTTGCTTTTAATGAAGGGCGTGCGCCCAGGCCCATTAAATCACCTTACGATATCATCTCTAAAAACCTGAAAGAGTTTAGCATTAAAACCATCCGTTTTAAAGATGTAAGTTTTAAGTATGTGAATAAAAATGTACCCAATTCAGTACCTTTCAATATTGACGACCTTAACATTACGCTAACCGATTTGCTGGTTGATTCTACCTCTGCAGATGATCCGAGCCGGTTTTACCTGCTAAAAGATATCGTAATCAACCTGAATAACTATGTGTACCGCACACCTGATAAAATGTACGATATCAAGCTTGATCAGCTTGATTTCAGGGCTATTACAGGTAAGCTAAGGATAAATAGCTTTGCGCTGGTTCCGTTATATGATGAAATGAAATTTGGCAAGGTTGCGGGGTATGCCAGAGAGCGTTTTGATATTGGCATGCGCGATATTATGCTCAATGGCATCGACTTACCGCTTTACATCAGCAAACAGGAGCTATGGGCAAAAGAGATGGCCATTGCTAACGGTTTTATATCTGTTTTTAACCAAAATGGGCTCCCGGGTAGACCACAGGAGAATAAGATCGGTAAATTTCCCCACCAGCTTTTGCAGCTCGTTCGTGCGCCTATTCTGGTCCAGAAAATCCAGCTGAAAGATGTAAATGTTAACTATTCTGTTTTTAACAGTGAAAGTAATCAAAGAGGCCGGATCAGTTTTGAAAACACCTCTGGAATTATAAAAAATGCCACCAACCTTGATAATATTAAGGCCATAAACCCAATAATGGAGGTTAACTTAAATACTTATTTATTTGGCCAAGGAAAACTTGATGTGAACTTTATATTTGACCTTAAGGCTAAAGACGGTGCATTTTCATACCATGGAGTTTTACACAATTTTAATGCGCGGGTTTTAAATCAGATTACCAAACCACTTGGCCTGGTACGTATTAACCGAGGGAATGTAGATAAATTGAAGTTCAATTTTAAGGCAAACGATTCAGGCACAAAAGGAACGGTAGCATTCTCCTATTACGACCTTTCTGTAGCGTTGATGAAAAATGACCCCGAAAAAGATCATTTGGTTACCCGCGGTTTTCTATCTTTCTTAGCCAATGCTTTAATCATCAAATCTGAAAACCCCGGTGCAGATGGCAAGCTGGTACCTGTAACCGTAAATTACAGCAGGCCTTCGAATACCTCTTTTTTCAACATGATCTGGAAGGGCCTTTTTACCGGGATAAAGTATAGCATTGGTATTACTGAAGAAAAGCAGAATAAGGTACGTGAGCATATTGCAAAGTTTAAGGCCATGCGGGCCAATCATTTACAACGGAAACAAAAACGTTTAGAACGCCGGATAAAGCGTGAGCAAAATGAAAAGCGATAAACATGTTGTAACCTTTTCTTATCTTTATTCTCTAAACCTTAAACTAAAATTATGATTATTGCCCTCGTTATTATCGGATTCATCTTTCTTATTGGGATTTTCTTTTACAACTCGCTTATTGGGAAGAAAAACCAGGTAACAAATGCCTTCTCGGCCATTGATGTAATGCTTAAAAAACGGTTCGACCTTATTCCAAACCTTGTTGAAGTAGTAAAACAGTACACTACTTACGAGCAGGGAACCTTAACCAAAATAGTTGAACTGAGATCAAAAGCAGGCTCACCAAATATCAGCAATGCAGAAAAAGCAGATTTAGATGCGCAATTAAGCAGCAATGTGAGGGGTTTGATGGTCAACATTGAAAATTACCCTGATTTAAAAGCCAATACCAATTTTATTAACCTGCAAACGACCTGGACAGAAAGCGAAGAACAGATTGCCGCTGCCAGAAGAACCTATAATGCTTCGGTAACCGATTATAATAATTCAATTATGATGTTTCCAGGCAGTTTATTTGCCGGAATGTTAAACTTCCAGGCAATTGCTGTTTTAGAAACCGCAGCTGAAGAGCGCAAAAATATTAGTGCAAAAGAGCTTTTCAATAATTAATGTCGTTCGATATTGCAAATAATGTAGCCTTGCAGCAAGTTTTGGCTACAATGGAGGTAGAGCGCAAAAGAATTGCCGGTACCCAAACTAAAGGCTATATCTTTATTGCCGCAGGTATTCTGCTTTGTATTCTCGGCTTTTTCCTGGGGTTTCCTATTCCTGGCGTAATTAGTGGCTTAGTACCTGTTATTTACGGCGGAGTTTTGTTATTTAAGATCAACGATTCTTTAACAGCTTACCAGAATGCCTACAAGACAAATGTAATTGGTGCTGCCCTTAAGTTTTTAGACGAAAGCTTATCAATTAATCCCTACCGGGGAATTGAAGCTTCGGAGTTTATGTACACGCAGTTGTTTAGCAATGAGCCTGATCGTTATAAAACAGAAGATTTAGTAATGGGATGTGCTGATAAAACCCGGTTTTACTTTGCTGAAGTACATGCTGAATATAAAACAGTAACCGAAACAAAAGACGGAAGGCGAACAGAGTGGCACGACATTTTTAGAGGAATTATCTTTGCTGCCGATTTTAACAAGAAATTTAATGGCATAACCATCGTCAGACCAAAAGATTTTGGAACAGCTTTTGGCGCATGGTTTTCAAAAAACCTGTTTTCTTTTGGCAGTAATGACGTTATACAACTGGAGAATGTAGAATTTGATAAGACCTTTGTAACTTATGGTTCAGATCAGGTCGAATCCAGGTATATCCTTACACCCGCCATGATGGAGCGGATACTAAGCCTCAATCATCAAACCAAATATAACATCAGTTTATCCTTTATCGAATCGAGGATGTATATCGCTTTCCCCTTGAACCGGAATTATTTTGAGGCACCTGTTTTTAAATCTTTATTAAATCCAGAAACTGTAAATCAAGATATTTCTACCATCAATTTTATGTATGATATTGTCAAGGAGCTGGATCTGAATACAAGGATTTGGGGTAAGGAATAATGGATAGTGTATTCCATGAATTAAAAATTCGTCATCCCTGGAAAGAAGTGGAATGGAGAGATCTGCCACGATAGATTTAGCTTCGCTGAGCACTTCGTGGTTCTTGACTTCGTTACCCTCCGCTCGAAATGACGAAGATTCGAGTGGAAATTTATATCGAAAGTTTAATTAGACCCAGACTTACAAAGTTTTTCCGGCACACTGGCATCTTCAAACTTCGTAAGTCTTCGGCGCTAGGCCAGATGTTTTTTTACAATTTCTTCGAGCGCAGCGATATCAAATGGTTTCGACAGGTAACTATCTGCACCAGCTTCATCGGCTAATGAAGATATATCATTATTGGCCGAAAAATAAATTACCGGAATATGTTTTAAATCAGGGTGGCCTTTTAAAGCTCTGGTCGCCTGTATTCCTCCCAGATCGGGTAACCAATTATCCATAAAAATTAAATCAGGCATATATGCTGCAACCTGTTCTTCTATATTATTGGCATTTTCAGATGTTTTTATCTCGTACCCGGCATCTTCCAAAATAAATGTACAAAGATCAAGGATATCCCTGTTATCATCAAAAACAAATATTTTTTTTGTAACTATCATATTAACCTCCGAAAAGCAATTAATCATTTAACTTATTTATATAATCAGCCATATTCTGGCTATCCAATATCACATGCGGCTTAACATTTATAACCGCCTGTTGTGGCATATACGGCATTATGGCCGTATCTGGATTCTGTATAACGACTCTACCGCTATAATTGTTTACGCTTTTTAATCCTTCCACCCCATCTGAATTAGATCCTGAAAGTAAAATACAGACTAATTTATCTTTAAAAACCTCAGCTGCAGATTGAAAGGTAACGTCAATTGATGGTCGGGAATAATTTACTTTTTCAGAATAATCTAAAGATATACTCTGGTCTTCCTCTATCAGCATATGGTAATCTGCGGGCGCAATAAAAACTTTACCCGGCATTAAAAACTCCTTTTCATCTGCCTCAGCAACGGCCAATGTGGTACGCGATTTTAATAAATCGGTTAAAAGAGACTCATTACTTGCCTTACGGTGGACCACTATTATAATAGGAAAATGAATATCTTTCCGTAAGGCCGGAAAAATTTCTAGCAATACATCTAAACTACCTGCCGAACCGCCAATAACTAATGCACTACAAGCGGTAGAATCTACAGTTTCCGCCATATTTTTTCCATTTTAACCCTTTTATATTCTTTTGCCTTTGGCCAAAACTCCAGACTTTCTTTGCTTCCCAGAGCAAGATAACCCAATTTTTCTATGCTACCATCAAATAGGTTAAACACTTTATGCTGCAATTCTTTATCGAAATAAATTAAAACGTTTCTACATAAAATTAACTGAAACTCATTAAAAGAATGATCAGAAACCAGGTTATGCGTAGAAAAGATCATCTTACTGTTTAAGCTTTCATCAAATTTCGCCAAAGAGTAGTTCGCGGTATAATAAGTTGAAAAATCTTTTAAGCCACCTGATTGCAGATAATTTTCTGAATACTGTTTTAAATAAGTTAATGGGAACATGCCTTTTTTTGCCTTTTCTAAAACAGACGGATTAATATCTGTGGCATAAATGAGTGACTTATGAAGCAAATTAAGTTCTTTTAAAACAATGGCAAGCGAATAAGCTTCTTCTCCGGTAGAGCAACCTGCTACCCAAATTCTGATAAATGGATAAGTACCCAGTACAGGAAGTACATCATTCCGTAAAGATTTGTAAAAGGAAGGATCGCGGAACATTTCGGTAACATTAACCGTGATTTCCTCTAAAAAACGCTTAAAGTATTGCTTATCTGTTCTAACCGTATAACGAAATTCGGCGAAACTCACAAAATTATCCAGTCCGTAGAGGCGTATAATTCTTCTTTTAATCGATGCATGAGAGTATTCCAGAAAATCATACCCATGACTTTCTAAAACATCATTCAGCAGGATTTCAACCTGTTCGTTATCTATCACATCACTTATCACCTACTATTTTGTAAAATTTTCTATTTGTTTTAATAACTCGTCAACATTTATCGGTTTTGAAACATAACCCGATGCACCGGCGCTGAGGCAACGTTCTTTATCGCCAACCATGGCCTGGGCAGTGACCGCCAATACGGGTATATCCCGCATTTTATCCGATTTTTTCATGGCCGCAATAGCCTGATAACCGTCCATATCCGGCATCATCATATCCATTAAAACAATGGCAACATTATCATGTTTTTCTAAAATAGAAAAACCATCCTGCGCGCTTATAGCAGATAAACAATCAAAACCTTTGGCCTTTAAAACAGCTTTTAAAGCAAAAATGTTTCGGTTATCATCATCAATTATGAGAATTAATTTTTGAGGCATAAAAATAAAATGGTTTATGATTTATGATGATTTTCGTATAACCAAACTCTTAATAACGAGATCAGCTGATCCATATCTACTGGTTTGCTGATGTAATCAGATGCACCTGCAGCAATGCATTTTTCACGATCACCCATCATCGCTTTTGCGGTAACAGCCAAAATTGGCAGGTTGCGGTATTTGATATCCTGTCTGATGGCTGTTGTAGTTTCATAGCCATCTAGCTCCGGCATCATCATATCCATTAAAACAACATCAATTTCGGGCGTTTCATTTAATAATTTCAGGGCTTCCTTACCATCAGTGGCGGCTACCACTTTCATCTGGTGCTGCTCTAACATTTTGGTTAGGGAGAAGATATTGCGCACATCATCATCCGCTACCAGAACCGTTTTACCAACCAATACATCCTGTAGTTCGGAAAACCTTTTAGGTGTTTTGGTTTTCTCCTTGCTTTTTTCTTCTACCAGGTGAAGGAACAGGCCTGCTTCATCCAGAATACGTTGATAAGAATGTGCCGTTTTTACCACGATAGAATCAGCATATTGTTTGATCCGGTTTTCTTCTCCTTTTGAAAGGTTTTTACCTGTAAAAATGATGATTGGTAAATTCTCTAAGCCAGGTGTCTTCTTTACCACTTCAAGTGTTTCGTAAGCGTGCTTATCCGGAATGCCCATGTCCAGAATTACACAGTTAACCTCTGGCTTATGCAAGGCAGAAACGCCTTCGTTTACCTGGTTAACAATTTCTGTCTGGATATTAAAATTACTTAGAAAATAACTTAATGCCTTGGCATGCTGTTCATTCTCTTCTACAATAAGTACTTTTTTAGGATGACGGCTTAAGGCATGCTCCAGTTTTGAAAATATCTCTTGCATGTGCTCAAAGGCAAAAGGTTTATTAATAAAATCTACCGCACCTTTTAACAAACTTTCTTTCTTAACCTGCAAAGATGACATGATGTGTACCGGAATCGGGCGTGTTGAAGGATCCGATTTCAGCTCTTCCATTACCTGCCATCCATCTTTAACAGGAAGTTGGATATCGAGTAAAATGGCAAGCGGCTTAAAAGTCTTCGCCATTTCAATCCCTGCATCGCCGCGAACGGCAACCAAACCTTTATAGTTTCTTTTCCGGGTAAAATCTAAAAGTGTTTTAGCAAAAGGAGTATCGTCTTCAACAATTAAAATCACCTTATCATCAGGCTGAATATTGTCGCGGTCATCTTCAATCTCTTGCGGAATATTGTCGACCGTTAAATGGCTTACTTTTTTTACCGGCGTCTCTAAGGCCATTACAGGTTTATCTGTTTGGGGTACTACACCTTCAAAACCTTTATTTTTATCAATGGGTAGCGTAAGTGTAAAAACACTTCCTTTCCCCTCCGCGCTTTTTAAATCAATATATCCGCCCAATAGTTTGGCCAGCTCTCTACTAATGGAAAGCCCCAGACCTGTGCCGCCAAATTTGCGGCGCGTAGAGCCATCGGCCTGTTGAAAGGCTTCGAATACCATGCCTTGCTTTTCGGGCGCAATACCTACACCAGTATCGGTAACTTTAAATACCAGCGCACCTAATTTTTCATTTGTATTGATATTCAGAGTTACCGCACCTACCGTAGTAAATTTAATGGCATTTGATAGCAGGTTCTTAATAATCTGCTCTAGGCGCATTTTATCGGTATGAAAAAACTCGGGAACTTCTGCCGATTTTTCGATAACAAAGTTTAGGTTCTTATCTTTAGCTAGGGGGTTAAATAAGGAACGCATGCTGGAAATGATCTCGTCAACCTTAATATTTGTCCGGTCGAGTTCCATTTTACCTGCCTCAATTTTAGAAAGGTCCAGAATTTCGTCGATTAAGCTTAAAAGGCCCTGACCAGAGCTTTGAATAACCTCTGCATATTCCTGGTGTTCGGGATCCATAGCTTCATTTTCGGCCATTAATCTTGATAATAACAAGATGGAGTTGAGTGGGGTTCTTAACTCGTGTGACATATTAGCCAAAAATTCTGACTTATACCTTGTACTCAGTTCCAGCGCTTCTGCTTTTTGCTGAATCTCTATAT
The DNA here is from genome assembly GCF_005938645.2 of Pedobacter sp. KBS0701. NCBI lineage: Bacteria > Pseudomonadati > Bacteroidota > Sphingobacteriia > Sphingobacteriales > Sphingobacteriaceae > Pedobacter > Pedobacter sp. KBS0701. Next base: position 5,504,591 of record NZ_CP042171.1, on the reverse strand, counting down.
TCCGCTCTTCTATGAGTTCGTTTTTTTCTTCCAGCAAGCTGCTTCTTTCTTCCAGCTCCTGGTTACTCTGCAACAATTCTTCTTGCTGTACACGTAATTCTTCTTCACTGGCCTGAAGTTTCTGTGCCTGTGCTTCGAGCTCTGCGTTTAAACCTTCCAGTTCATTATGCTGAACCTGCAGCTCTTCTGATTGTGCCTGCGTTTCTTCCAATAACTGCTGCAATTTTAGCCTGTTCTGTGCACCCAGCAATGCGGTACCCACATCAGATAAAACCAGGCTTAAAAAATGCAATTGCAGATCGCTGTATTTACCAATCGTACCTAATTCTAAACCGCCTATTGAAATTTCATTTCTAATAATTGGTAGTACAATTAGCTGTGCTGGTTTGATATTACCGGTGGCATGTGTAATGGTGAGCTCGTTCTGCGGAACATCTTCCAACAGTATAGGCTTACCTGATTTAACCGCCTGGCCAATTAATCCCTGGCCAAGCTCTAAGGTTTCGACCAGGTTTTGTCCCTGGAGCGCATATTGCCCCTTTAAATGCAGGTATCCATCATCTTTAAATAAGTACAGGGCTCCAATCTGGCTCTTGGTATAATTGGCCAGAAACTCGATAATATCTTCTGCCAGGTGGAAAACGTCTTTTTCACCAACCATTTTCACGTTTAGGTTAGCTACGCCAGTTTGCAGCCATTCATTCTCTTCTAAAATATCAAAAGATTTTTTTAATGATGATGACATTGTATTTAGCGATTCAGAAAGTTCGCCAATATCATCCTGAGTTTGACTATCGAGCTTTACGCCATAATTACCATTAGAAATTTGATAGGCAATTTCTTTGATGGCCGCAATACGTTTCTCCATCTCATACTTTTTATCCTCAATTTCTTTTTGAAGTTTAACACGTTCATCAAAATCGATAGATACTTTTCTATAAAAGAACAAGGTAATAAGTATTGCAAGAACCGCAGCTATTAAAATCAGAATCGGAGTATAGGATGTCAGTTTGTTCAGTTCAACTGTACGGCTTTCGAGTAACCTGCGTTCTTCTTTAACCATGCGGTTAACAACATTACGGGCCTGATCCATATAGGTTTTTCCTTCTAAAAGTGCAGTTGGATCGACTTGCCCGCCCAGTGATTTGATTTCTATTGTAGACGAAATAATATTCAGTCTCCGGGCCAGGATATTTCTTAATTCGGCAATATTTTTCTGCTGAATGGCATTGTCTTTCGTTTGCGCCTCTATCCTGTTTAAGGCGGACATTGCCGTGTCGGTAGAGCCATAATAAGGTTGCAGAAATATTTTATTTCCCGTTAGAAGGTAACCCCGTTGCCCGGTTTCGGCATCTTTCAAGGTGGAAATTACACCTTCAGTGGTTAAAATTACTTCATCGCTGTGTTTAACCAGTTCAGTGCTTTTAATAAGGTTGCCAATACTTACGTAAGAGGCCAGCGAACTGATAAACAGAATAATTAGCGATAAGCCAAGGCCTAAACGTAAATTACTTTTAAGAGTTGTTTTCATTATATGGATTAAGGATAATTAGATCTGGTTTTTAAGGATTTCTTCTTCGGTAATGGGAATAATAAAGTAAAACTCCGATCCTTCATCGGGAACACTGTTTACACCGATAGTGCCGCCATGGCGGTTAATGATTTCGGAACAGATGTATAAACCAATCCCCAGGCCGTTAAAGCGGTTGCTGTTTTCTTCTACGCGGTAAAATTTATCGAATATTTTATGCTGCTGCTCTTTAGAAATACCTATCCCAAAATCTTTCACAGCCACATAGAGTTTTTCATCCTTAATGTTGATGGTTACATTAACCTGATTGGTACCCGGCGCATATTTGATGGCATTGGTAATAAAATTGATTACCACCTGTTCCAGGCGCATTTCATCACCAAAAATCATTTCGTGTGTTTTGCCCAGTTTGCTGATTTTAAAATCGGGATTAGATTGCTGCAACATCTCGATGGCATTGTTTACCATATTATCCGCACAAAAGCTTTTCATGTTAAACTTCATTTTGCCGCTTTCTATTTTCGAGATATCAAGCAGATCAACAATCAGTTCGTTCAGTTTTTCGAGCTGGATACTGGCTTTTTCGAGATGGTTTTGTGCCATGGCTTTATCATCCCTGTTTAAGCTGCGCTGCAACAATTGAATGTAACCTTTTACACTGGTTAGAGGGGTTTTTAACTCATGACTGGCAATGCTGATAAATTCGTCTTTTTTATGTTCTGCCTGTTTCCTGAATTCAATTTCTTCGAGCAGTTTTTCCTGTACCTCGTTAAGCTTTCTATTTTGCTCGTAAATGCGATAAAATGTTTTTATTTTAAGGAGCAGCACATTAATATCAACTGGCTTGGTGATGTAATCCAATCCACCGCTCAGGTATCCTTTGGTAATAAATTTTAACTCTGTATTTACTGCAGAAAGAAATATAATGGCGGTATCTTTTGCCTTGCTAAAACCCGAAATGGCTTCGGCTACCTCGAAGCCATCCATATCTGGCATCTGTACATCGAGAATAATCAGGACATAGTTGTTTTTTAAAACTTTTTTCAGCGCTTCTTCGCCAGATGACGCGGTATCAACCTCAAAATTGTGTGCCTGGAGTACTTTCTGTAACGAGATCAGGTTTTCAGGCCTGTCATCAACTATAAGGATCATCTTTATTAAAACAAATAAGAAGCCGGGATAATTATGTTTGGTTTTGAGACAAAAATCTCATTAACTGTAAACAAACAATTCACTTTTAAAAAAGTTTTGATTTTTTATAAATTATTTGAATTAAAGGTATCTCCTTGTTTAATATCTCCTGTTTCGAAGCCTTTTTTAAACCAATACATCCGCTGTGCAGAGGTACCATGTGTAAAAGAATCTGGTTGAACTTCGCCTGTAGCCTGTTTTTGCAATTTATCATCGCCTATGGCATTGGCAGCAGTTAATGCTTCTTCTATATCACCTTCATCTAATTTAAAATCTTTAAGGTTTTGGGCATTGTGCGCCCAAAGTCCGGCAAAAAAATCGGCCTGTAATTCTAATTTCACCGATAAGCGGTTATATTCCTTCTCACTTACCTGGTCACGGGCCTGATCGAGCTTTTCTGATATGCCCAATAAATTTTGAACGTGATGGCCAACCTCATGTGCAATTACATACGCCTGGGCAAAATCGCCTGCTGCACCAAAACGGTTTTTTAAATCATCATAAAATGATAAATCGATGTATACTTTATGGTCTCCAGGACAGTAAAAGGGGCCTACATTGGCTCCTGCATTACCGCAGGCGGTTTGCACCGCATCTCTAAATAATCTAAGTTTAGGATATTCATACTGCTTGCCCATCGTCTGAAATTCTTTATCCCATACCTGCTCGGTTGATTCTAACACACCTGCTACAAACTGTGCTTGCGGATCGTTTGCCGGTACACCCTGTTTAACTTCTTCAGTGCCTGTTGCAGCCGGAATCTGACCAACCAAGCCTGTTAAATCTTTCCCAAAAATCAGGCCGAGTACCACGATTATTATACCTACTCCGCCGCCGAGGATGGTTTTTCCTCCTCCGCCACTTCTGCCATCTTCTACATTATTACTGCCTTTACCGAACCATTGCATAATTTACCTTTTAGTTTAATGGATAACCTCAATTATGGGATAATTGTTAGGCTAAAGTATAAATTATTTTTATTGATTTATCCATTCGCATTTTTGGCAAAAAAAGAAGCCAGGTTTTAAACCTGGCTTCTTTCATTATATGCATGTATTCCTGAAAAATTATACTAGCTATTAAAAACAGTAATTGCTTTTGTTATCCTTGCTTTAGTTTCTTCTGCACCCAATAATACAGCAATATCAAAAACGCCCGGACCAAATTTACCGCCTACCAGCATAATGCGGAAAGGCAACATCAATTCGCCTGGTTTAAAGCCTTTTTCTTCGGCAAGGGCTTTAAATGCTGCTTCAGCAGAAACGGCATCGCTTAATATTAAACCATCAGCAAAACCATTAAAGAAATCAGCTTTTTCAGCTGTCCACTTTGGCTTTACCGAATTTACATCATATTCTGCAGGTGAGGTAAAAAAGTAACTACTCTGTGCTACAAAATCGGACATCAAATTGCAACGATCTTTAATTAGATCAATAACGGTATTTAAAAAAGTATCATCATTAACTTCAATACCAGCTTTTTCAAGCTCAGTTTTAACGCTGGGTGCCAGACGCCCGGCACGCTCTGCTTTGATCCACTCATGGTTATACCACTTCGCTTTTTCGAAATCGAATTTAGCTCCTGCTTTACTAATTCTTTCTATCGAGAATTTTTCTTCCAGCTCTTTTAAGGAGAATAACTCCTGGTCAGTACCATCATTCCAGCCTAAAAGGGCCAGCATATTGATAAAAGCTTCGGGTATAAAACCCATTTCTTTAAATCCCCTGGTTACATCGCCTGTTTTAGGGTCGGTCCAGTTCATGGCATAAACCGGGAAACCTAAGCGGTCGCCATCGCGTTTACTTAACTTTCCATGTCCGTCCGGCTTTAAGATTAAAGGCAAATGTGCCCATGCAGGCATTTCTGCTTCCCAACCTAAATATTTCCAAAGTAAAATATGCACCGGTGCTGAAGGCAACCATTCTTCCCCCCTAAAAGCATGACTAATTTCCATCGCCTTATCGTCAACTACAACGGCCAAATGGTAGGTTGGCATTCCGTCGGCTTTTAACAACACTTTATCATCGACCAGAGAGGTTTCGAAACTTACGTCACCACGAATTAAATCATTAAAATGCACAATTTCATCGGTTGGTACCTTAATGCGGATCACGTATGGTGTTTTAGCTGCCAATAACTCTTCAACCTCATTAATGGTAAGGGTTAAAGAATTACGCATTTGCATACGCGTGGCCTGCCCGTATTGGAAATTTGGAATTTCCTTACGTTTGGCATCTAAATCTTCCGGGGTATCGAAAGCATAATAAGCATAACCATCGCTAATTAACTGTTCGGCAAATTTGCGGTAGCTGGGTTTGCGTTCGCTTTGGCGGTATGGCCCGTAAGACCCCGGGTTGTTAGGGCTTTCATCTGGTGTAATGCCGCACCAATCTAAACAGTTTACAATATATTGTTCTGCGCCTTCTACAAAGCGGTTTTGATCAGTATCTTCTATTCGAAGTACAAAAGTTCCATTATTTTTTTTGGCAAACAAATAATTGAACAAGGCCGTGCGCACACCACCTAAATGCAAACCTCCGGTTGGGCTTGGGGCAAATCTTACTCTAACTTTTTTATCCATGGTTGAATTGTTGAGCGGTTGGCGCGAGGCGTAAAGCGCATAAAACGCCTATCCCCATACGCAAAGCGCAAGACGCTACAAAGATATATTTTTCATCCATTTTATCGTGTTTTCATCTGTGATGAAACTGTTGTGCATTCTAAATGATTGTTGCACGGTTTTGAAAAAGCATAATGGTTTTATGTTTTTTTCGTTTTGTTATTGTAATTTGGCTAACTAAAGCATGAATCCTTATCAAAAGAAACGCCGATGGAAGTTTTTCCTTCTCATTTTTGCCATCTTAATTGGCATTGCCTCAGTATTTTACACCGATTCTTTTGTAAAAAAAATGGAACGAGAGGAAGCCGACCAGTTTCACCTTTGGGTGCGGATTCAGGAACGGGCCATGTTTCTTTATGACAATGATGATTACCGTGATGTGGTAGAAACCGTAAGAAAAAACACGAAAACGCCTGTAATCATGATTGATTCTGCCGGAATGATTACTTCCTTTTTTGGTTTAGACAGTACTAAAACCAATTATCCCGTTGCAGATACTAAACTCACTTACGATAGTTTATATTTTGTACGGCAGTTGAGGCAGATGAAAGCCCAGCATCCGCCTGATGAAATGAATATATTTGGCAGAAAATTTAAGGCATACTACCGCGATTCTTTCATTTTAACGCAGTTGAGGTATTTCCCCTACATTCAAATGGGGGTTATTTTCCTTTTCCTTTTAACAGCTTATGCGGCATTCAGTTCTGCACGGAAAGATGAACAAGATCATGTTTGGGTCGGTTTAGCCAAAGAAACGGCACACCAGCTGGGTACGCCGATATCATCGCTCATGGCCTGGACAGAACTGATGAAATCTAAATTTGATGCAGAAGATGATCCGTTGATTGCCGAAATGGAAAACGATATTAAACGATTGGAAATTATTACCGACCGTTTCTCGAAAATCGGTTCAAAACCTATACTTGAAGACCATACGGTTTACATTGTAGTGAGCGATTTTATCCGTTATTTTAAAGTGCGTACTTCAGACAAGGTTAAATTTAGCATTACCGGCGATGAACAGGTAAGGGCAATGTTAAACGTGCCATTGTTTGATTGGGTGATTGAAAATCTTTTAAAAAATGCCGCAAACGCTATCGAAAACGAAGGCTCTATTTCCATCAATATTATCGAAAATTTAGCCAAAGAGCAGGTATTTATCGATGTGAGTGATACCGGAAAGGGCATTCCAAGATCTAAGTTCGATGCGGTTTTTCAACCCGGCTATACCACCCGTAAACGTGGCTGGGGCTTGGGTTTATCGCTTACCAAACGTATAGTAGAAAATTACCACAGTGGAGAAATTTTTGTAAAAGACTCTGAACTGGGTAAAGGCACAACTTTTAGAATAATATTAAAAAGCAGTTTAAGATATGAACCGACCACAGCATAACGAATATCCAACTTGGGGCGAAGCCTATATCAGTAAAGTTGATCGAGATATTTTCGAAATTTTAAACGATCAGATCCAAAGTCTTCCAGCCCTGTTTAGGGCGAACGCCGGTAAAGCTGATTATGCTTATGCCGAAGGTAAATGGACACTGAAAGAAATGTTAGGTCATATTATTGATGCTGAACGTGTATTTGCTTACCGAATTACCTGTTTTGCCCGAAAAGAACAGCAGCCTTTGCCAGGTTTTGAGGAAGATGACTACGTCCTGAATGCCCGCTTTGCTCAGCGCGATCTGGAAGATCTGATTGAAGAGTTTATCGCACTGCGTAAAGCCAACTTATACCTTTTTAAATCTTTAAACGAAGAAGAATTAAATAGAAAAGGAATTGCATCAGGCAGGGAAATTAATATAAAATCGATTCTGTTTATTGTTGGAGGACACATTATCCACCATGTTTCCATTTTAAAAGAACGCTATCATGTGGTTTAAAGATTTTACCATTGAAGACTTAAATGAACGCCCCAAAAACCACCTGGGTGCTTTGCTTGATATCCGCTTTACTGAAATAGGCGAAGATTTTCTTGTTGGCACCATGCCTGTTGATGAGCGCACGCACCAGCCTGCGGGCATACTGCATGGAGGGGCTTCGGTAGTTTTGGCCGAAACCCTGGGCAGCATTGCTTCTTATATGTGCATAAACCCGGAGAAATATGTTGCTGTTGGTTTAGAGGTAAACGCCAACCATTTGCGACCGGTGAAAAGCGGTTTGGTAAAAGGAATCTGCAAACCTTTGCATGTTGGCGCCAAAACGCATGTTTGGGAAATTAAAATTTATGATGAACGCGGAAAAATGAGTTGCATTAGCCGCTTAACGGTGGCCATAATTGTTAAACCGCAATAAATAACGGCTTACTTACTTTTTAACGTTTCAGTTATAATCAGTCTGGCTATATTTTCGGTAAGTAGGGTTGGCGAATTGCAATCACAGTTGGTGAGCCCAACTACATAAATATCTTCGTCTGGTACATAAACACCCATACTTTTAAACCCGAAGATACTACCTCCATGTGTCCTTACAGGTAAACCGTCAGACTCTTTAATGTGCCAGCCATAACCATAATTGAACAATTCTCCGTTATTTACTTTATAGCGTGAAAAAGCCAGCTGCGTTTCGGTCGTGTTTAACAGCTTATTATGGCTTAAGGCATTCTGCCATTTGAGCAAATCGCCCAAAGTAGACATTAAAGCACCTGACGCAAAAGGAACGCTAAAGCTAATAGCCGTCTTGTTTACATAACCATTCGCTTTCTTCTGGTAACCATAAGCCCTGTTATAAATCACTTTTTTGTCGCTGGCGTAATAAGAATGATCCATACCAAGCCGATCAAAAATATGCTGCTGAATAAAATTGGCATAAGTATCGCCCGAAACGAGTTCGATCAGGTAGCCTAGGAGCACATAGCCAGAATTATTATAGTCAAAACGTTCGCCGGGTGCAAAATCAACAGGTTCGTTCTTAAAAAAATCTAACATCATTTTAGGTGTCATCTCCTTTTGAGCTATATCCGCCAAAGTCTTCATTTTGGTAAAATCTTTAATGCCTGAAGTATGCGTAAGCAAATGATGTATGGTTATTTTATCACCGGCAGGGTAATCTGGAATGTATTTCGAAATGGGATCGCTTACCTTTAATTTGCCCTGCTGCTCTAAAAGCAATACTGCTACAGCGGTAAATTGCTTGGTCATAGAGCCTAGCTGAAAAACACTTTCTGTACTAAGGTTAACATCCAGCTCAAGGTTAGCCTTCCCAAAAGCCTTTTGGTAAATTACCTTTCCTTTTTGGACAATCATAAATGCACCTCCGGGTCCTTGCTTATCTGAGATTACAGTCATGATTAAACTATCAATCTGATCATTCAGCTTTTGGGCCTTTACTGCTACCGGCATGAGCAGGCAGCAGTAAAGCATAGAAAGGAAGCCCCGGAGGATACTGGTCTGTTTTAGTTTCACGCCTGGCTAGAATTTATCTTTCTCAATCGCTTTCTTTTCGATCACGAAGGAAACAATTAAGCCTAAACCACCAAAAACACCCAGGCAACCAAAATAAACTGCTACAGCTTGTGAGGTTTCTGCTTCAGTCATTTCTCCACCAAACATATTTCTTACTACTGCGAGGGCTGTAAGCAGGCCAATACCCAAACCCACGAGTAATAAACCAAACTTCAAACTTAAATAAGGTCTTGGTGCCGATTTACCAACGCCCGGATCGAGTCCACGTTCAATCATTGCCATTTTCTCTTTATTTGATAAATAACGGATTCCAAATACCATTGCGAATCCGCCTAAAAAAAGTGAGATGGGAACTAATATACCGTTCATAATTATAATTTTTTTATGTGTTAATATTCTATTTATTTTCTATTGAACCGCGTTCTGTGTATTATGACTACATACTTTTTAATCAGGTTACACCCCAGGGCGAAAAATGTTCAATTACCAATTCTCAATCACCAGGTCTTTAAAAAGGAAAATAATCAATATAATTTATCGATCCCCAAACCATACACACCTAAAACATTGCTATTTTTGTTTCAGAGTCTTAAATTTTGATTGAAAAACTTAAAAATATAGCCGTTTTTGCCTCATTAAGTGATGATTCATTGCGTGAGTTCAATATACATATCAAGCATATCAAACACAAAAAAGGAACGATCATTATCGGTGCCGATAAGATAGAATCTCATTTCTATATTCTTGAAAAAGGTATTGCCCGCGCATATTGCGATGGCGAAAACCAGCAGATTACCTTTTGGTTTGGACAAAATGGTGATGTACTTTTTTCGTTTAACGGCTATATTAACAACCGCCCAGGTTACGAAAATATTGAACTGTTAGAAAACAGCACTTTATTACAAATAAAGTTAAGCGACCTCTTTTCGCTTTACAAACGCAATCTCGAAATTGCCAACTGGGGCAGAAAAATAGCCGAACAGGAATTAATTGCTACTGAAAGACGATTAATCGACAGGGCCTTTAAAGGCGCTGCAGAGCGTTATCAGGAGTTTATAGCACAATCGCCGGAGCTGATTAAAAGGGTGGCCCTAAAACACATCGCCTCTTACCTGGGTGTAACTCAGGTTACTTTGAGCCGGATCAGGGCCACCTATAAATAAACTCATTTTTTAACATTTGTAAAATGTTGCCCGAGAAATGTGTCGTAATTTTGCAGAAACACATTTATCATGAACTGGATTATCTTAATTATAGCCGGCCTTTTCGAAGTTGGCTTTACTACCTGTCTTAAATTATCAAACAATTTTTCGAATATAAAATGGAGTACCGCTTTTTTTGCCTGTATAATTTTAAGTTTCTTATTGCTAAATAAAGCAACCCAAACTTTACCCATGGGAACTGCTTATGCCGTTTGGACAGGTATTGGTGCTGTAGGAACAGTAATTATCGGCATTGTCTATTTTAACGAACCGGCAACCTTTTGGCGGATATTTTTTATCTGCACACTTATCGGATCAATTGCAGGACTGAAGTTTTTCGCTTCGCATTAGCACACGGCCCAACTTGCGAAGTTTATAAGGCCAAGAGCACAAGCAAAACTCCGCAAGTTTCGCCAGGATCTAGCACAATGCCTGTGCAATTAAATAAGTTAATTCGCGTATTGCGCTTTCCCGAAGAATCGGGATTCCTCCTGGCCTGCAGGGTAACGCTCAATGTCATTAAGTTAAGCCCGCGGCGCAGGTAGGCATAATTTAACCACAGATAAAAAGGATGTACACAGATATAAAATCCTTGTTTATCCGTGTGCATCTGTGATTAAAACCTTTAACTTAGTGACATGAGGTAACCATTTTTGGGTTTCAGGGTGCACGTACGCTGTTATTAAACCTGATGGCAGCGGCAGCCCCGAAGAATGAGGGCTACAGCGAACAGCAGGACTACCCTCCACCATGAAAAAACCGCCCTTTCATTTCCAAATAACAAAAAATGTATATACTGAGTTTATCAGCATCTTATTTTTTTGGAGCGCAATGCCGGTGCAAGTAAGCAAGTTAGTTCCCGTGTTCCGCTTATACGCTTCGGCTTCGTACCTCAGCCTGCAGGGTAATACTTCACCCGGGGCTAAATGGCAAGAACAGCATTTCATTTTTAGGTTTTTCAAGGCGCCACAGCTTTGTGTGTAAACCTGATGGCAGCGGCAGCCCCGAAGAATGAGGGCTACAGCGAACAGCAGGACTACCCTCCGCCATGAAAAACTGTCTCTTCATTTTCAAATAACAAAAAATGTATATACTGAGTTTATCAGCATCTTATTTTTTTGGAGCGCAATGCCGGTGCAAGTAAGCAAGTTAGTTCCCGTGTTCCGCTTATACGCTTCGGCTTCGTACCTCAGCCTGCAGGGTAATACTTCACCCGGGGCTAAATGGCAAGAACAGCATTTCATTTTTAGGTTTTTCAAGGCGCCACAGCTTTGTGTGTAAACCTGATGGCAGCGGCAGCCCCGAAGAATGAGGGCTACAGCGAACAGCAGGACTACCCTCCGCCATGAAAAACTGTCTCTTCATTTTCAAATAACAAAAAATGTATATACTGAGTTTATCAGCATCTTATTTTTTTGGAGCGCAATGCCGGTGCAAGTAAGCAAGTTAGTTCCCGTGTTCCGCTTATACACTTCGGCTTCGTACCTCAGCCTGCAGGGTAATACTTCACCCGGGGCTAAATGGCCAAAACAGCATTTCATTTTTAGGTTTTTCAAGGCGCCACAACTTTGTATGTAAACCTGATGGCAGCGGCAGCCCCTAAGAATGATGGTTACAGCGAACAGCAGGACTACCCTAAGCCATGAAAAACTGTCTCTTCATTTTCAAAACACAAGAAAAATCAAATTTAAATCCTCATTTCTTCTCAAATTCATAATAAATTGATGTTCCACGTGTAACCTACCGATCTTTGATGTAGTCTTACAGCTAAACATGGAGCAAAAACTTACCGATTTAGCACTGATACAAAATGTATTGAACGGCCAAACCGATCAGTATGGGCTGTTGGTAAAACGCCATCAACGATTTGTATTCTCGCTTGCTTTAAGGTTTGCCAAAAACAGGGAAGATGCCGAAGAAATTGCGCAGGATTGCTTTGTAAAAGCGTATAAAGCATTAGGTACTTTTAAACAAACAGCGAAGTTTAGCACCTGGCTGTACACGATTACCTATACTACAGCGATGACTTTTTTAAGGAAAAACCGTTTAGACACCACTTCAATACATGATGAAGGGACCATTTTGCAGCTCGAAAATCTAACCTCCGGTTTTAACGCAAATGCATACGAGAAGCTGGATAGCCATGCTTTTTTAAATATTGCCATTACCCAGCTTTTACCAGATGATGCCGCTATTATTACTTTGTTTTATAAAGGCGAGCAGAGTTTGGAAGAAATTGGGGAAGTATTACACATGGAGCCCAACACTATAAAAGTAAAGTTGCACAGGGCAAGGCAAAGACTTAAAGAAAAATTACAATATTTGTTAAAAGATGAAGTAAAGGAATTATTATGAACACAATAGAACAACAGCTTTGGGACTATATTGATGGGAATTTGGATGATTCTTCAAAAAAAGCCATCGAAGAAAAAATTGAATCGGATGCCAGGATTAAATCGCTGCACGAGGAACTGATAAAACTTAATTCTGTTTTTGGCGAACTAGATCTTGATGAACCCTCCATGTCTTTCAACAGAAATGTGATGGAAAATATTGCTTCATCTCCTGCCCCGTTAGCCATGAAAACCAAGGTAGATAAAAAGATTATTTATTGTATTGGTGGCTTTTTCGTTATCTCTTTACTGGCCTTGTTAGGTTATGTATTTTATAACGCTAACTTCGAAATGCCCAAACTCGATTTGAAGGTGAATCTTGATTTAAATTTAGAGAAATACATCACGCCAACGGCTATTTTTGCCTTTCTTTTCGCAGATCTGGTGATTGGATTAATTTTTCTCGATCAGTTTTTAAGGAAAAAAGTTGCTCAGAAGTAAGATAGCTTAAATAGCTCCCGCAGATCAGAATGATTTACGCAGATTTATGTTCATCTGCGCCTTTCGCGGAATCTGTGGGAATTCAGCAAGATAAATTTTAACCCAAAGTTTTCAAAATCTCCAATCCCTTTGGCCAATCACCAAAGCCCGCGGCAGCATTAATATGTCCGGCATTACCGATATTAATAAATTCACTTCCCCAATTTTTAGCAAAAAACTCAGCCCTTTCCAGCGTTACCCATTCATCATTTCCGCTAGTTACTACGATAGTTTTAAAATTTATTTTATCCAAGGGAACATGATCAAAGCCAGGTGTATCAAAATTGTACTTTGGTGCTTCTATATCGCTGGGCGCAACCAATAAGGCACCCTTAATTTTCTTTTGATAAGTTTTTGCCCAATTGGCAATGGCTGTACAGCCTAAACTATGACCGATTAAAACCACATCATCCAAATTATATCCGGTGAGTGCCGATTCTATGTTTTCAATCCAATCCTGATTTGCTGGTGTATCCCATTCCTTTTGATTAATACGGATAAAGTTATCTCCTGATTTTTCGAAGTACGTTTGCCAATGGTCAGGGCCAGAATTGCCCAAACCAGGAATGATAAAGTAATAAGTCATGATGTGTAGGTAGAAAAACAAAATAAAAAAGGCCGCCATCGCAAGAAAGCAGCCTTCTCTGTAAATATGATAAATAAATTAAATTACTTTCACATTAACGGCGTTTAAGCCTTTTTTACCGTTAGCAACTTCGTACTGTACTTTGTCGTTTTCACGGATTTCGTCGATAAGACCTGTTGAATGAACAAAAATTTCGCTATCGCCATTCGCAGGGATGATAAAGCCAAAACCTTTAGTTACATTGAAGAATTTTACTGTGCCTTCTTGCATTGTATTAAATATTAAAATTAAGTATGCAAGGTAAGTTTTAATTTTTAAAATCAAAATAAATTTTAACATTTTTTTAACGTTAAAATTTTGTAAATAGCAGATTACTAAGGCTTTTTAATTACCTTCCCAATCATTGTTAAGGTAATTTCGCTATTATGCGGAATCCCTAACGTTGTTCCCGGAGCCACATCAAAAAGGTTTCTAACATAAATATCGGCTATTCCCTGGGCAACCTTTTTTTTTGCTTCAGCATTCTCAGAAAGCACATTATAAACCGTTTTTATGTGGATTCCTCCTTGAAAATCGACAATAGCTGCAACCTGGTAAGCAAAATCTTTGTAAGCCCGGTCTATCCGGATAATATATTGTGGGAACATATAATCATAAGCTTCGGTTCTATTATTCGTCCGGTCTACCGTACTGATTTTTTCGACCTTTACAATTTTGCTTTTAGGGATAAACTGAACCGGGTTTGTAGCGGCGAAAGCACTATCGCTATTTGCGTTAACTTTAGCAGAACGTTCCTCGATAAAAGCGGTGTCTGCTTTAGTCGGTTTTTGTAGGTCTTCGGCCCTGGCTTTCAATTTATTTTTAATATAGTCCTGTGCGTAAAAGGTCATGTTTACGTCCGAGCGAATATCCGAAGCAATTACTTTTCCATCAACCTGAACGCGTTGAAAAACCAAACTGTCCTTACTAATGTGTTTTACCTTAAAAAATTCTGCCGCGAAATTATATACATTTCCATGATCATACTGCAGGTAAAAATTCTGCATCCTATGTTTCTGCGGGCTCCAGGCCGACATCGTATCCTCTTTAACCACCTCTATTATCCACGATGGCTTTTGCATAAAACCTTCCTTATTAAAAGAGTAGCCATCTTTAAACCGGCGTTTTACTTCAACATAACGAATGCCTTTAACAGGTTCAAAAGTAAAATCCCGAAGTGTGGGATCGCTGGTTTTAGTTCCCATTTTACAGGCACTGAGCATGAGCACAAAAAAGGAAAAGTATATTGTATTTCTAATCATTTCAACAAAAATCTTCGGCTAAAATAAGTTTTTTTAAGCTTGTTATGTTGCAGGGATTTTATCTTTTGGCCTGTTTCTTTACCAGAATAACATTGGCCACTTTCCGCTGCCCCTCATGATCCCATTTTTTATTATCTGCTGGATAATTGATTACTCCACCATCAGGCATTCCATTTACCCACAGGGTGGTGGAGCCGCCGCCATCGAAATTGATAGCAGAAGTACAGCCCAGCCAACGCATTAATTTGGTGAGTTCGAACAAACTCATTCCTGATGAGTTTTCATTCCTACCATCAACGGTCAATAAAATTACCTTTCCGTTTGGTTTCAAGCCCAGGCAGGTACGGGGATGGCGTAAACGGTTAAAACCAGTGGTATCTAAAATTTCATCAACATGGTTTAAGGTTAATAACGGTCCGTTTAGCAAAACATTTTGTTCACTCAACTTTGTTTCCCAACCGGTTGATCCATCCCATTTTTTGATCGATATTTTCCCTTTATCCATTACGACTGCCGCTTCCTGGTGCCTGGCCCGGTTTCCGTTTTTATCCAAATGGTTGGTATTGATTATTTTTCCGTTCACACGGACAAAATCTACTGATCCTCCGTTTCACATCAAAGAAATTGCTATTAACCGCAGCAATTGCTGTATCGCGTAATCCAAAATTACTCGTTGTAACCAATTCTTTTTCTTCTGCACCAATGGCAAATACAGCTTTACGTCCGGTATTTTTTATTTCTAAAAATGAAATATTTTCGTTGGCAGCGAAGAGGTTTTTCTGATCAAAATGATGCCTGAATAAAATTACCTGTTTTGCCACCCTGTTTTTTTGCCATTTGGCTTTTATAACGGTAATAGAATCGGTATTTTGGCCAAAGGCAGAGAAACCGGAAATAAATAATGCAAGCGCAAAGAATAGTTTTTTAAGCATAACCTTATTTTGGTATAAAATTAAAAAACTGTTATGTTGTTTAAGTTAAGCATCAAGAATTATACAATATTTTAAACCTCGCAGGTTTTAAAAACCTGCGAGGTTTAATTTAACAAAAAAGCGGAGCGATCAATTTAATGATCTGCTCCGCTTCTTTGAATTTTGAATGATTGATTGGAAGCATCGCTATTCAATCATTCTCTAATTCAGTAATTCACTCATTAATTATTTCTTCGGATCTAAAATATCTTTAATTCTGATATTTAAATCTTCGTAATGTGCTTTGGTAATGGCATCACCCGCAGCTGCCCTGGCTTTTGTAGTAGCCAATAAGGTTTTCAGCTCTGCTCTAACCAGCGGCCTGATATCAGATAAGCCTACATTGATTGGAGTTAAACCATAACTAGCGGCATACTCTACCGGGAAACCAACCGGAAG
The DNA here is from genome assembly GCF_005938645.2 of Pedobacter sp. KBS0701. Lineage (NCBI taxonomy): Bacteria > Pseudomonadati > Bacteroidota > Sphingobacteriia > Sphingobacteriales > Sphingobacteriaceae > Pedobacter > Pedobacter sp. KBS0701. The sequence goes on along the minus strand of NZ_CP042171.1, from coordinate 5,488,513 downwards.
TTCTGAATCTTTGGTCATTAAATCCTGCAAACGGTCTACATACGCACGTTGTAAGTTACGTTTAAAGGCGTCAGCTCTTCCGCCCACAAATACCGACGATCTTAAATCTGCAAATAACTCAGGTAAGGTATATGCTTTTGCCCTACCATTTTTAGTTTCGTTATCTAATAAACGTGCGATACGGGATGCCGATAGCAGGTTACCCAAAGTATTCGTTTGAACCCCTTTAATCCGGTTTAAAAGCACTCCATTATCAAATTTACTTAATTGATCGTTGCTGATTAACCAAAGTGGGGTAGTAAATAATTGTTGATTGAAAAAAGCAACGGCTTCTTTTTGTTTTGCTTTCGGTAAGTAGGCATAAACTGGTCCTTTTTGATCGTAGGTTTTAAAATTTTCGCTTAAACCACCAACATTTGTTGCCACATGCCCCATATAACGGCTAAACTGACCAACAATTTCAGTATAAATTTCTTTTAAATCGCTGTAATCTTTTCCTTTCTGATAGGTCCATTTTTCTACATTAGGAAGGATACGTTTTAAATTCGCAATACCATAGGTACTCGCTTTCATTGCATTGTCTCCCAAATCTTCGCTCTGCAAACGAGGATCTAATGAAGTTCCCTGACGGCCATAGAAATACAAAGGATTACCTGCATTTTTTAAAGTCCACTGATCTAAAATTTCTTTTTCCTGTTCTGCAGTTTTGTTTCCAGGAATCCAGGTATATCCCCATTTCACTACCCATTTATCGTATTCTCCAATTTGAGGGTGAAGTTTGGTTACGCCATCGCCAGGTTGAGCAATGTAATTAAAACGCGCATAATCCATAATTGAAGGTGCGGTACCATGTTTATCTGTAAACGTTTTTGAACGTAAAGAATCAACCGGGTAAGCATAGCTTGAGCCAAAGTTATGTGGCAAACCTAAAGTATGGCCTATTTCGTGTGAAGAAACAAAACGGATCAATTCGCCCATCTGCGCATCAGTAAATTGCGCTTTACGCACTTCAGGATTAATAGCTGCCGTTTGTACAAAATACCAGTTACGCAATAGGTTCATTACGTTATGGTACCAACCAATATGCGTTTCTAAAATCTGACCGGTACGGGGATCGCTAATGTGCGGGCCGTAAGCATTTGCAATATCTGAAGCAAAATAACGAACCACAGAGTATCTGGAGTCTTCTACGCTAAACTGAGGATCTTGTTCCGGTGTTGGTGCTTCTTTACCTATTATGGCATTTCTAAAACCAGCAGCTTCGAATGCTACCTGCCAATCGTTAATCCCCTGGATCAAAAACGGCACCCATTTTTTTGGTGTTGCAGGATCGATATAAATTACAATAGGTTTTACCGGTTCTACTAATTCGCCACGTTTATAAGCATTGGTATCTTTTGGAACCAGATTCCAGCGGTGAATATAGGCTGTACGTTCTGCTTTTTGCGCGTTGCTCCCGTAATCGATCTGAGATTGACCAAAGAAACCAACCCTGCTATCCATTATCCTTGCTTTTACAGGGATTTTTGGCAATAATAACATTGAGGTATTAAACTCGAAAGTAACGGCTCCATTGCTGTTATCTGTTGGAGATTCTGCCGCACGGTATGTTTTAGCTGTTTTTACTTCAACATTAATAGGAAAAGTTTTTACCGTATCAATATAAGAACGTGTTGCATCGTACATGGTAACTTTATAAGCCTTACGGATCTGATCAGTAGCACCTATAGCCATTACATCACCGTTGTAAAAATCGGTAACATCAATCACAACGCCTGTAGTATCTTTATTGTAGGCTTTAATCTCAAAGCTGGCTAAAATCTGTGCAAGATTAGAGTTTTGTACCGATTCGTACATATCGCTGTTCGGATCGGCCTTAGTTGAATAACTTGGTACGCGGATGTAAACTTGTTTTCCCCTGCGCTCCCATTTCCAAACTTGTTCATTTAATTCTTCCCCGCCATATTGCTGGTTACCTACTTTTACACCTGCAGGCACCTTTGCCAAACGGGTAACTACAAGCATTTCGCGGTTAATCATCGAATCTGGTATCTCAAAATACCATTTATCGTCCACTTTGTGTGTTTTGAATAAACCGTTTGTAGTTCTGGCTTTTGAAGTAATTATTTCAGCAAATGGTTTAATACCTTCTTTTTTTGCTGCTACCGGGGCTGCGGTTGGAGTTGTTGGAGTGGCACCTTTAGTCGTTTTAGATTTTTTCTGGGCATATACCGAACCTGATCCGGCTACACCAAGTGCTACGATACCTGCGAGGGCAAGTACCTTAAAATTTTTATTCATGTGTTATAAAGTTAGTTTGCTTGGCAATAAGAGGTTAAAGTTAAAGTGTTGTTACACGACTAAACATTTGTAACTGGAAAATTACGCTTATCAGATCCTCTTTTCTAGGCGAATCACTTTAAAATAGACTTGATTATCTCTAAAAATTTCCAAAATTATATTTCTGTCTGCTTTCGATTTAAACATTTCGTTAAGATCGTTCAAAGAATAAGCATCAATGTTTTTAAAGTTTACCGCAATAATTTCATCGTCGGTACACAAACCCGCTTTTTCTGCCGGACTATTTTCGTCTATTTCTCCAATCAGAACTCTTTTATATTCTTTCTGATCAAGATAAAGTACCATACCTACCATATCGTGTTCAAAAGGAATTTTACTTAATCCATTGGTTTTAAGATAAATAAAGCCATCCTGATAGTTGAACTGAATATTAAATCTCCGAAGTAAATCGGCGCCTAAATTCCCATTTCGTTTAGATAGGTCGATTTTTTCTGCAATGCTTTTAAAATCCGGGAATCCGGCAACAACATCATTAAAAACATAATTTCCTAAACTAAATTTGCCCACCCTGCCGATGTAACCTTTAATCTGTCCGCTGAGGCTCATCCCCAAATTGGCCTTTATTTTTTTTTCGGGCAAGGGATATTCACTGCCCTGTAACATTTCGAGGGAAAGCGCGTGACTTGCACCAGTATCCATTAAGAATCTGGCGTTGATCGATTTCCCATCAGGAAGTTCAACATTACCAACAACATAAGGTTTCTGATTTTCGATCTCAATCGGGATTTTTTTTCCGCGGTATTTAACTTTTGCATCCCGATCGTAAATAATCAACCTATTTTCGCTATAGCGGATATCAACAATAAAGCTGTTAAAAAAACTAAAACCCAACAATCCATAAATTTTCAGACCTAAATGTCCCGACAAGTTAAAGAGATCTTCTTTTAAGATCGCCGTTGGTATATACTTAATGCTTGTACTACCTACTTTTACATCAAGGCTTTGAGATACATAGGCCTCAATGGTTTCGATTCCCAACCCAGAAACTTTAATTTTACGGAGATTACTAAAATTTAACGAATCGATAATAGATGGATCGGTAATAATCATGGGACCAACCCCAGTGTCAAGAACAAAATCGTATGGCCCTTTTCCATTTACAAATACCGGAATAACCATTAGGTTTTTGATACATTTAAAAGAAATGGATTGCTTTTGCCGGTTTCTTTTAAAAAGAAATTCCTGTCCCGAAACTGAAAGCATAAAAAATACCAGGCCCAGGCAAATGGTCAGTTTACGTAAACAGATTATTACACCGGAACTATATTTGGTTAACATTAAACTAAATTTAATAAATTAGTTGATAATTATGCCTCCTAAATTTAGCACATGTTCCCCTTAAAAAATCATAATTTTATTTTTCTTACGTTTGTTCTATCCATTTGCCTGTTAACTGGTTGTTCAACGAATAAGATCATTTCAAAAAAAGTAGCTAAAGAATTCAAAAATTCGCAGGTGATTAAACAATATCAGGTTGGTTTTGCGCTTTATAATCCAACAGATAAAAAAATGATTTTTCAGAAAGATGCGGATAAGTATTTTACTCCGGCGTCTAATACCAAATTATATACCTTTTTTGCAAGCTTAAAAATGCTGCCAGATTTAATGCCAGCCTTAAAATACATTGAGCGAAATGATTCATTGATTTTTTGGGGAACCGGAGATCCGGCTTTTTTACAATTCGCGGTAAAAGACAAATCGGCATACCATTTTCTCCTGTCATCAAATAAAAAACTATTCTTTTCTCCTGGCCGATATTCGGGCAATTTCTTTGGCGATGGCTGGTCGTGGGATGATTACGATTATTATTATCAGCCGGAAATTACCGAAATGCCGATTATGGATAACATGGTAACCTCTACTTATGCTGGTCCAAATCAAATCAACATCGAACCCAAAGTTTTTGCACCATGTTTTAAAGTAGATTCGACAAAAAACACAGGTAATTTTCAGGTAACACGCGATTTTTTAACCAATAACTTCCATTATCCTGCCGTTGCTGTAAAACCCGGCTATAACCAGCAAAACCCATATAAAACCAGCGCACAGGTTACCGTTGAAGTATTATCGGATACACTACACAAGCCTGTTGGACTTATTGATTTTAAAATTCCTTCGGATGCCAAAATTTTGCAGGGCGCAAAACGCGACTCGGTTTTAAAACACATGATGTTACCCAGCGATAATTTTATCGCCGAACATTTACTTTTGGTTTGCTCCAACCAGATTGGCGATACATTGAGTACAACGAAAGCCATTGATTATATTACAAAAAACTACCTTTCTTTTTTGCCTGATAAAGTAAAATGGGCTGACGGATCTGGTTTGTCCCGTCAGAATTTATTTACCCCCCGCGATAATGTATACCTCCTCGATTCTATCTATAGGCTGGTAAACAATCCGGAAAAACTTTTTGATCTACTGCCTGCCGGAGGAAAAAGCGGAACCTTAAAAAGTGCTTATCCAAAAACCGATAAACCTTATGTTTACGGCAAAACAGGTTCATTAGGTGGTGTGCATAACCAAAGTGGGTATGTATTGACAAAAAAAGGGAAAACGTATATCTATTCCTTTATGAACAATAATTTTGTAAAACCAACTGCAGAAGTACGTGCCGAGATGGTAAGGATAGTAACTTACATACATAATAATTTTTGATGCCAGATTTTAAATCGATAAATCAGCCTTTTTCGAATACAATCAAGATTGATGGTAATTCCTACCTGTATTTTGGCGGAACGGCGTACCTGGGTATTCCAAAAAATCAGGCTTTTATCAATTTATATCTGGAAGGGATCAAGAAATTTGGCTTAAATAATGGAACTAGCCGTACCAATAATATTCAACTGGGTATTTATGATGAAGCAGAAAAAGTAGCCGCCGGGCGGTATGGAGCAGAAGCAGCGCTCATTACTTCGAGCGGATATTTAGCCGCGCAACTTACCGTTAAAAGCTTATCTATATTAGGTAAAGTAATTTATGCTCCAACTACGCACCCTGCGCTTTGGTTAACCGATCAGTCAGCCAATCAGCAAACATTTAATGACTGGAAGAAGGAAACAATAAACCTCATCAATACGTCCAATGAAAAAACATGGGTGCTGATCAGCAACTCCATGAACAATCTGTTTCCTGAAATTTATGATTTTAACTTTTTAACCAAAATACAGCCAGAAAAAAAGGTTATCTTAATTGTTGATGATTCACATGGCATAGGGGTTAATAATAATGGGATGGGTGCGTTTATCAACCTTCCGGTTAAAGCCAATATCGAACGCATTGTTGTGGCCTCAATGGCAAAAGCGTTAGGAGTTGATGCAGGATTGGTGTTAGGCTCTGGTGCCGTTATCGCCAAACTAAAAAACAGCAATACTTTTGTTGGAGCATCCCCTCCATCTGCAGCCAGCCTTTTTGCCTTTATCAATGCCCAAAAAATTCACCACAATGCATGGACAAGATTGCAGGAAAATATAAAGTTACTTACTGCCGGTTTAAATAAAACATGGACTTTTGAACCAATGTTTCCTGCATTCTTAGCACAAGATGCTACTTTAGTAAACCGCTTGTTAAAAGAAAAGATTCTGATTTCATCTTTCCCCTACCCAAAACCCGAATCTGAGCCGATAAATCGAATTGTTTTGAGCAGCTGGCACGAAAAAGAAGATATTGATCGCTTAATAAAAGCCTTAAATTTTTAACCTTTCCTTATCCAATTAATTTTTGAATATTTATGACATGAAAAAACTGCTTGTATTCCTGTCGTTAAGCCTTCTTTTTGTTAATGTCATTTCAGCACAAACCACCACCATATGGATTGTTAGACATGCTGAGAAGGATAAATCAAACCCACAGGATACCGATCCCAGCCTATCGGATGAGGGAAAAATCCGTGTTGCCGATTTAGCAAAGTATTTAAAAAAGGTAAAATTTGATATTGCCTTCGCCACTCCGACAAAAAGAACCCATCAAACCTTAGATTCGTTGGTGATCCCAAAAGTAATTAATTATAAAGATATTAAATCGCTTGTGGATACCATTAAGACCAATTATGTAGGTAAAACGGTGATGGTTGCAGCTCATTCCAATACCGTACTCGAAATTATTGAAGCACTTGGCGGTAAAAGGCCAAAAGAGGAATTGACTGATGATGATTACGATTACATTTTTGAATTATCGGTAAAAGAAGATAAAGCAAGGGTTAAAATGGATCAATACGGCAGGCCGCACCACTTGTAGTTTGTGCTGTCAGGTGTTATCACCTGAAAATTGGAGAGATAAATTTAGTGTAAGATGGTAACATCCTACACCACGAATAATAATTTAGTTTAGGCAGGTTATTATACTACTACGAATAGATTTCTCCATTCCACTGCGTTTCATCCGATAGCTAGCTATCGGATCGAAATGACGCAACTAATTGTTATGCTCCCAACACCAATGAACCAATGACAATTGAACTAATGAACTACAATTTCTCGAAAGGAATATCCATTAAATCATAACTTCTCCACCCCAAGAAATCATAATGCCACCATTCATTTTCCAGCACATTCATCTGGTATTTTGCCATGATAGCAATCAGGAAATCGCGGTTTTTCCTGGCTTCGGGTGATACATTGTCATACTTTACGGCGGCGGCTGCCGAAAAACTATCATAAGGCGTTGGCATCACCAATTCCTTACCTGTTTTCAGATTAATTAGTGTTAAATCTACTGCACAGCCCCTATTGTGTTTAGATCCTTTTGCCGGATTGGCCACAAAATTTTTATCGCTTGCTTTTTTATAAAACTCAACAGTAATGGCGTACGGTCGGTAACCATCAAATATTTTTAAACCGTAACCTTTTTTACTTAGTTCCTTTTGAATTTTCTTTAAGGCCTCAACTACAGGTTTACGGGCAAAAGCCCTCGCCTGTTTATACATGACCTGCTGCATAAAATTATTCCTGGTCGCGTAACGGATATCCAGCTTAATTGTTGGAATGACTTTTTTGATTTCAACCAGTTCGTTATTCGGATTCGATTTTACAGAAGCCAGATATTGGTTGTAAGAATTTACGATAACCAGCTTTTTTATCGCAAGGGGTTTATTTTGGGCATTTACAGCAACAGAAATGAAAAAGAATAAAGCTAGCAGATTGAATTTCATATTTTAGTAGCATAAGAAATAAGTATCAAGATGTTAGATACAAGTATGAAGATATTTCCATCTCACATCATCCGTTGTACATTGTCCATCTTACATCTTTTATTGATTAGAAACCACCAACAGTTCCAAATCCTTAAACGGCAAATTAAACATATCAGCCAGATCTTTATTGGTACAGTTTCCCTGGTAAATGTAAAGTGCTTCGCGGATACCAGGATTATTCCAAACCATATTCATTAAACCTCCAAATTCACCAATATCCAATAAAATAGGCGCAAAAATGTTAGTTAAGGCATAAGAAGCCGTTCTTGGCACACGCGAGGCAATATTTGGCACACAGTAATGGATGACGTCATACTTCCTGAAAACAGGATTGGTATGATTGGTTACTTCAGAGGTTTCAAAACAACCACCCTGATCAATACTGACATCAATTACCACAGAGTGAGGTTTCATGCGGGCAACAGTTTCTTCCATTACCACGCAAGGGCTACGGCCATGACTGGCACGAATGGCGCCAATCACTACATCGCAGGTTATAATGGCTTTATTCAATACGATAGGCTGCATTACTGAAGTAAAAACCCTGCTGCCCAAATTATTTTGTAAACGGCGTAAACGGTAGATAGAACTGTCAAAAACCTTCACCTCGGCACCTAAGGCCAAAGCTGTTCTGGCTGCATATTCGCCAACGGTACCTGCACCTAAAATAACAATTTCAGTTGGCGGCACACCGGTAAAACCGCCTAACATTAATCCTTTACCTCCTGTTACATTGCTCAGGTATTCTGCCGCTATTAAAATAGAGGTAGATCCCACAATTTCACTCATGGCCCGAACCACACTCAAAATATTGCCTTCGTCTCGGAGGTTTTCAAAACACAACGCATTAATTTTTTTATGCATCAATGCTTTTAGATAATCCTGCTTTAGCGTTCCGGTTTGTAAAGAAGAAATAAGTGTTTGCCCCTTATGCATCATTTCAATCTCTTCCAGCATTGGAGGCGCAATTTTCACCAGGATATCCGCATCAAAAACTTCCTTTTTGTTATAGGCAATTTTGGCTCCCTGCTCGGCATATTCAGTGTCAGAAAAATTAGCGGCGATACCTGCACCACTTTCTAAAACAACACGATGTCCGTTGTTTACCAATAACGCAACAGATAAAGGAGTTAATGCAATTCTATTTTCCTGGAAAGAAATTTCCTTTGGTATTCCTATGTATAGACTGTTTTTTTTATTTCTGGTTTCTAACTTTGCTTCTTGCGTTTGTAGTAAACCCTGACGAGCTATATCGGCCATTCCTTCGCGTAATCCTGTAGCCATGTTGAATTAATATTTGATAGTTTTAGGTCGTTCAAGGTACGGAAAATCTGTTAATTTATTGATAACTAATTGTTATACCTTCGAGAGTTTGAATAATCTGCGATCTTCAGCCAGCACATTTATCTCCACTTTAATGTAGTTTTCGGGTAGTAATTCTTCTACCCTTTCAGGCCATTCGATTAAACAGATACCGCTGCCATAAAAATATTCCTCATAGCCCAGGTCGTACGCCTCACGGATATCTTTTATACGGTAAAAATCGAAATGAAACACGGGACCATCAGGGCTTTCATATTCATTAACGATAGAATAGGTTGGGCTCGAAACCACATCTTCTATACCTAAATGTTTACAGAAGTTTTTAATAAAAGTGGTTTTCCCGGCACCCATATCGCCTTCAAAAATGAAGACTTTCTCACTGCCCGCAAAATCTGAAAGCTGTTGTGCCACAACAGGTAATTCGGCTAAACTATTTACTTCAATATCCATTTTTAAAGAATAAAGGCAAAAGTAATACATAATTGCATTGCTTTTGCCTTTTATACATCGTTTCGACCGTAGCGGAGAAATCTTACCCGAATCATCTCGTCAAAGATTTCTCCATTCCGCTATGCTCCAGTCGAAATGACGACTTATTTATATTCTACCTCGGCGAATATGTCACTACCGGAATAATCATTTCCTCTAACGAAATCCCCCCGTGCTGGAAGGTTTCGTTATAGTAGTTTACAAATTGATTGTAGTTGTTCGGGTAAACGAAATAACTATCTTCCCTTGCAAAAATATAACTGCTGCTGATATTGATTTTTGGCAATAAGGCATCGTGAGGGTTTTTAATTAAAAACACCTCTTTTGCATTAAAATTAAGGTTTCTACCTTGTTTGTATCTTAAATTGGTGTTTGTGCTCCTATCGCCAATTACTTTAACCGGTTTTTTAACACGGATGGTTCCATGGTCAGTAGTAATGATCACTTTAACCTGTTTTTGAGAGATTTTTTTCAATAAATCCCAAAGTGGCGAATGCTCAAACCAGGATAAAGTCAACGAGCGATAAGCTGCGTCATCATTGGCCAGCTCACGGATCATCTGCATATCCGTACGCGCATGGCTCAGCATATCAACAAAATTGAATACAATGGCGTTGAAATCGTTCTGCAACAGGTTATTGGTCTGCTCAACCAAATCTTTTCCCTGTTCGAAAGTTAAAATTTTATTATAACTGAATTTACACTCTTTTCTTAAGCTGCGCTTAATGTTGTCAGCTAGAAAAGCCTCTTCATGCATATTTTTTCCTCCCTCATCATCATCATTCTGCCAAAGCTGAGGAAAACGTTTCTCCATATCTAAAGGCATCATACCCGAAAAAATAGCATTACGGGCATATTGTGTCGCCGTTGGCAAAATACTCGTGTACATATCCTCCTCATCAATCCTGAAATATTCAGAAATTAACGGATTAATGATTTTCCATTGATCGTAACGTAAATTGTCAATCAGGATAAAAAATACAGGTGTAGTATCGTTAATATGAGGGAAAGCCTTTTTCTTCAACAATTCATTCGAAAGTAAAGGTGCTTTGTCCTTATTCTTGATCCAGTCGAGGTAATTTTCTTCGATAAATTTAGTGAACTGTGTATTGGCCTCCTGTTTCTGCATCGTTAAAATTTCATGCATCTGAGGATCATCCAGCTTTTCTAATTCAAGTTCCCAGAAAACAATTTTTTTATACACATCAACCCACTCTTCATAGTTAAGCCTGTCGCCTAAAGTCATGCCCAAACGGCGAAAATCCTGTTGATAAGCCATTGAAGTTTTTTCGCTTACCAAACGTTTATTATCAATCAGTTTTTTGATGGTAAGCAATACCTGTTTAGGATTTACAGGTTTGATCAGATAATCATCAATTTTACTGCCTATCGCATCTTCCATTAAATTTTCTTCCTCGCTTTTGGTAATCAAAACTACCGGCACATCTGGATTTAAATTCTTAATGGCAGAAAGCGTTTCAATACCACTCATGCCCGGCATGTTCTCATCAAGAAAAACCAAGTCGAAGTGAGTTTTCCCAAATGCCTCTAAAGCATCGTTTCCATTGGTAAATGTAGTTACATGGTAACCTTTATCATTTAATAATAATATATGAGGTTTTAACAGATCGATTTCATCATCGGCCCATAATATCTTAGTTTCTTGCATGTTTTTGTAAAAATAGGTATGTATTGCCCTTTAATTTCGGCAGGTAAATCAAACTGTGAATAAAAATAGCAATTTTTGTACCGTATCTAGCTATTTAACTATTTTTAACGATTGAACAAGAAGAAAATAATTAATGATCCGGTTTACGGATTCATCAGTATTCCATCCGAATTGGTTTATGATGTAATTTCGCACCCCTATTTCCAGCGTTTGCGCTACATCAAACAGCTCGGAATGACACATTTAGTCTATCCAGGGGCTTTACATACCCGTTTTCACCATGCTTTGGGAGCCATGCATTTAATGAGTCTGGCCATCAATCTGTTAAAAAGTAAAGGCCATACCATAACCGAAGGCGAAGAAGAAGCAGCCATTTTGGCCATTTTACTGCACGATATTGGTCACGGACCATTTTCCCATGCACTGGAGCATTCTTTGGTTACCGGAATCAGGCATGAAGATATCTCCGCAAAACTGATGCATGATCTGAATGCACATTTCGATGGCCGTTTAACCCATGCCATTGAGATTTTTAACGGCACCTATCCTAAAAAATTCCTACACCAATTGATTTCAGGTCAGTTGGATTTAGACAGAATGGATTATTTAAACCGTGATAGCTTTTTTACGGGCGTTAGCGAAGGCGTAATCAGTTTCGACCGGATTATTAAAATGTTTAACGTTTATGATGATGACCTGGTGATCGAGGAGAAAGGCATTTATTCGATTGAGAAATTTTTAATTGCCCGCAGGCTGATGTATTGGCAGGTTTATCTGCATAAAACAGTAATATCAGGCGAGATGATTTTAGTGAAATTATTAGAACGTGCAAAAGAATTATCCGCAGCTGGCGAAAACTTATTTGCTTCACCATCCTTAAATTATTTTCTAAAAAACGATATCAACGAAGCTAATTTCTTTGCGCATCACGAAAATCTTGAGCATTTCACCAATATTGATGACCAGGATATTTATGCAGCCGTTAAGGTTTGGACCAAACATGATGATAAAATTTTGTCTGCGTTATGTAAAATGCTTACTTCCAGAAATCTTTATAAAGTGGAAATGGGCAACGAAATGGCAAATAGCGACCGCGTAAACTTTTTGCAGGGTGCTGCAGTCAGTTTATTAGAAATTAAGCCAGAAGAGGCCAGATATTTTGTCTTTACAAATTCTATACAAAACCGCGCGTATAATGCAGGTGTAGGAAATATTAAGATTTTAATGAAGAATAACGATATTGTTGATATTGCAAAGGCTTCTGATTTGTCTAATCTGGAGTCTCTGCAAAAAACTGTAGAAAAATATATTCTCTGTTACCCCAGAGGGATTTAAGGTTATTTAACAAAATATTTAACTTTTAGTGCCGTTTTAAGTCTTATTATTGTGTAAAATATACACAGCTTAACCAGAGCAGGTTTTTTTGTTCATATCAATTTAACATATACCTTTGTACGATGCAATTTACTGCCACGCAGATAAGTCAGTTTCTAAACGGTTCCATTGATGGTAACCCTGATGTAGCCGTTACCGAACTTTCTAAAATAGAAGACGGGAAAGAAGGCTCTTTGTCTTTTCTTTCTAACCCTAAGTACGAAAACTTTTTGTATTCTACTCAGGCGTCAGTTGTTATCGTATCAAAAGACTTTGCTCCTACCCAGCCTTATACCAGCACACTTATACGTGTTGAAAATCCATATAGTGCTTTTACGGTTTTACTTGATAAATATAACGAAGCGATTAATGCCCCTGCAATACAATCCGGGATTGATAAACTTGCCTTCGTTCACTCTACAGCAAAAATCGGCAATAATGTGTTTATTGATGCATTTGCCTACGTTGCCGAAAATGTAGAGATTGCCGATGGATGTAAAATAAATGCGCAAACCTTTATCGGCGCAAATTCTAAAATTGGAAAAAACAGCACTTTTTTCCCTGGTGTAAAAATTTACCACAATTCTATAATCGGTAGCAGAGTGGTCATCCATGCTAATACCGTTATTGGAAGTGATGGTTTTGGTTTCGCCCCACAAAAAGATGGAACTTACAATAAAATCCCGCAGATTGGAAACGTTATCATCGAAGACGACGTAGAAATTGGTGCAAATACCACTGTAGATCGTGCAACAATGGGATCAACAATTGTAAAGAAAGGCGCAAAAATCGATAATCTGATCCAAATTGCCCATAACGTAGAAATTGGCGAAAACACTGTTTTAGCCGCCCAGTCGGGTATATCCGGAAGCACAAAAATTGGCCCAAACAGTGTTGTTGGCGGGCAAGTTGGGATAGCCGGGCACTTAACCTTAGCAAAGGGCACACAGATTGGTGCTCAGGCCGGTATAAATTTTAATATCACAGAAGAAAATAAACAATGGCACGGTAGTCCGGCGCAACCATTGCGCAATTGGATGCGTGCCTCAGTCATTTTCAAACATCTTCCAGATGTAGAGAAAAGAATAAATGCGCTCGAAGAGGAATTGAAAAAGCTTACTGCTGAACTGGAAAAGAATACAATACACAATGAACGTTAGACAAAAAACGATTAAACAGGAAATATCAGCATCTGGTGTAGGTTTACACACAGGCGCTAATGTGACTTTAACATTTTGCCCGGCCCCCGAAAATCATGGCTTTAAATTTCAGCGTATTGATTTAGATGGCCACCCGATCATCGAAGCAGATGCAGATAACGTTACCGATACCTCACGAGGCACCACGCTTACCCAGAATGGCGCTAGCGTAAGCACCGTAGAACACGTAATGGCATCACTGGTTGGCATGGACCTCGATAACATACTGATCAAATTAGACGGACCCGAAACTCCGATTATGGATGGGAGCTCTATTCAGTTTGTTGATTTATTGGAAGAAGTAGGAACAGTAGAGCAAAATGCAGATCGTGAGTATTTTACCATTCCCCATAACATTACTTATACTGAAGAAGATAGAAAAGTAGAAATTGTGGCCATGCCTTTAGACGATTACCGTTTTACCTGCATGATCGATTATAACTCTCCTGTTTTGGGCAGTCAGCATGCTGGCATTAATACCATTGCAGAGTTTAAAAAAGAAATCGCTTCTTGTCGTACTTTCTGTTTCTTACATGAGTTAGAGTACCAGTTATCGCACAATCTAATTAAAGGCGGCGATTTAAATAATGCCATTGTCATTGTAGATAAAGAGGTTACCAAAGATGAATTAAGCCATTTGGCTAAACTATTTAACCGCAAGGACATTGATGTTGCCCCACAGGGGATTTTGAACAACATGGAACTGCGCTACCAGAATGAGCCTGCCCGCCATAAACTTTTGGATATGATTGGCGATTTAGCCTTGGTTGGTATGCACTTAAAGGGCCACATTATGGCGGCCCGCCCTGGCCATGCGGCAAACGTTGCTTTTGCTAAAAAAATTAAAGCAGCCATTAAAAAAGAGAAAAACAAAAAAATACAAAAGGTTTACGATCCAAGTGCAAAACCATTATATGACGTGGTTCAGATCATGGATATTTTGCCACACCGTCAGCCATTTTTATTCGTTGATAAAATATTAGAACTTTCTAAAAACCACGTGGTAGGCGTTAAAAACGTAACCATGAATGAAGAGTTTTTCAAGGGTCATTTTCCTGGTGCACCGGTTTTTCCGGGTGTAATCCAGATCGAGGCTATGGCTCAGGTTGGTGGTATTTTAGTGTTAAGTACCGTTCCGGATCCCAGAAATTATTTAACCTATTTCTTAAAAATAGATAATGTACGTTTTAGAGCCCAGGTTCTTCCTGGAGATACAATTGTTTTCCGTTGCGATCTACTTGAACCTATCAGAAGGGGTATTGCCCAGATGAAAGGTGTGGGTATGGTTGGCGAAAAAATCGTTGTTGAAGCCGAAATGATGGCTCAAATTTCAAAAGTTAAACAAGCAGAACCCGCCCAATAATGATACAACCCTTAGCATACATACATCCTCAGGCAAAAATTGCCGAAAACGTGGTAATTGAACCTTTTGTAGTAATACATAAAGACGTTGTAATTGGAGAGGGAACCTGGATTGGATCAAACGTTACCATTATGGATGGCGCACGTATTGGTAAAAATTGCCGCATATTCCCTGGTGCGGTTATTTCTGGCGAACCACAGGATTTAAAATTTGCCGGTGAAATTACTACTGCAGAAATCGGCGATAATACGACTATACGTGAGTGCGTTACCATTAACCGTGGCACTAAAGACAAATGGAAAACTACCATAGGCAGTAATTGTCTAATTCAGGCTTATTCGCATATTGCTCACGATTGCGAGGTTGGAAATAACTGTATTTTCTCCAACAGCACCACACTGGCTGGCCACATTACTATTGGAAACAACGTAGTCTTGGCAGGCTTGGTAGCTATACACCAATTCGTTAAAGTAGGCTCTTATGCCTTTGTAACTGGTGGTTCATTGGTGCGTAAAGACGTTCCTCCTTATGTTAAAGCAGCTCGCGAGCCACTTTCTTATGCGGGTATTAACTCTGTGGGTTTGCGTAGAAGAGGTTTCACCAATGAGCAAATCGATGAAATTCAGGAAATTTACCGTGTACTTTTTGTAAAACACAACAACGTAACCAAAGCCTTAGACATGATCGAAGCCGAATTTAAACCAACGGAAATCCGTGATGAAATTGTTGATTTTATCCGTAACTCTAACCGTGGGGTAATGAAGGGTTTCGGCATGGGAAGCTAAGCCTAAAGCAGAAAGACCAAAGCTTAGAGCAAAACAAATATTCATGAGTGATTTAACGCTAATCAGAACAGATTCAGACCATACCGATTTTAGACAATTGGTTGCCTTGCTGGATCAGGATTTAGCTGTTAGGGATGGCGCCGACCATGCATTTTATGCACAGTTTAACAAAGTTGATGCAATTAAAGAAGTGATTGTTGCCTACCAAAACGATATCCCAGTTGGTTGTGGCGCCATTAAACCTTTCTCTGCAACCGAAGCAGAAGTAAAAAGGATGTTTGTGCATCCAAACTACAGAAATAAAGGTATAGCCGCTAAAATTATAACTGCATTGGAAAACTGGGCAACGGAACTGGGCTTTACCGCAACCGTTCTTGAAACAGGCAAAAAACAACCTGAAGCCATAGCGCTTTATCAGAAAATCGGCTATCAAATTATCCCAAATTACGGTCAATATGTAGGCGTTGACAATAGCGTTTGCATGATCAAACCACTTAATGCCCACCATCAAACGCCAAACGCTTAGCCAAATGAATATTACTTTACAAAATGTTGGCAGAAGGTTTAATAAAGAGTGGATTTTCAGGGATTTAAGCACTGAATTCATCACAGGCAACAGCTATGCCATATTGGGGCCCAATGGATCAGGCAAATCAACCTTACTAAGTGTTTTAAACGGCAGCTTATCTCCTTCTGAGGGTAAAATTACCTTTTCAGATACAGCAGAAATCCCTGTCGAAAATATCTATAGATACATTAGCCTTGCTGCGCCCTACCTCGAACTGGTTGAAACTTTTACACTAAAAGAGATCATTGATTTTCATTTTAAGTTTAAAAATTTTGCTTCCGGCCTTGATGCCAAAAAGCTGATCGGCATATTAGGTTTGGAAAAGGCAGCAAACAAAGAAATTAAATACTTCTCATCAGGTATGAAGCAAAGAACTAAACTAGCTTTAGCCTGCTGTACCGATACACCAATTTTATTTTTAGACGAACCGACCAGCAATTTAGACGTTCAAGGTATTAATTGGTACCGCGAACTGATCGAAATTTTTGGGAAAGGACGTTTAACCATAATTGGCTCCAATCAGCTACAAGAATACGATTTCTGCTCAGCACAGCTACAAATATCAGATTATAAGTAGCTTAAGACCCATAAAAGCCTTCTATCAACCGTATGTTTTGTCATACATTTGTACTAAAAATAATTTTTTCACAAAATATTTTGTAATTGATAAATTGTTCTTACCTTTGCACCACCAAAAAGAGAAACAATTATTTAATTTGTCTCCTACAGGAAACGTTCATATTTTCCGCATTGCGGAATCAAAATATAGCCCTTAAAAGGCAAAGATTTTTTCATAGTTTAGTTTGAGGTTTAGGTTGATTATGCCTTTGGAGTGGTTCCCAAAGGCATTTCTTTTATACGGGGATTTTTTTAGTTAAGGCTCCATAAAAAAGGCAAAAACAAAACTGAATTATCTTATCTATGTTTCGAACCCAATGAACTAATGACTAGTGAACCAATGAACCACAGATTTTGCTTTTCAAATCATCATTCCTTTTTTTAACTTTGGTATTCAAAATAATTGACAAAACAATATTTCATTATTAATGGCAAAGGCATCAGAAGTAAAAAGCGGAAATGTGCTTCGTTTTAACGGAGAGTTGGTAAGTGTAGAAGAGTATATCCACCGTACTCCAGGAAATTTAAGGGCTTTTTATCAGGCCCGTATGCGCAATGTAAAAACCGGCAAAATTGTAGAATACCGTTTCCGCACCGATGAAGAGGTAACGATTTGCCGTGTGGAGACCAACGACTATCAATACCTTTATGAAGACGGCGACTATTTGGTGGTGATGGACAACGAAACTTTTGAGCAATACAACATTCCAAAACTACTTTTTGGCTCTTCTATTAAGTTTTTAAAAGAAGGTATGAATGTAACCATCGCTTTCGAGAGCGACGAACCGATCGTTGCCCAACTTCCTAATAGTGTAGAGTTGGAAATCACTTACTCTGAACCCGCTGTAAAAGGCGATACCTCAACCAGCGCGCAAAAATATGCCACGGTAGAAACTGGTGCAGAAATTAGGGTTCCTTTGTTTATTAACCAGGGAGATAAGGTAAAGATTGATACCAAAACCGGTGAATATATGGAGCGGGTAAAATAGTATAATTTAAGGCTTAAATTTGCGCAAACCCTAAGCCTTAAACCTTTATAGGTTTTTATTAAAATAATTTTACCTTTGCCGTCACGAAAAACTAAAATAACCCCAAAATTTGGGATAACACAATATGGCAAAAGCATCAGAAATTAAAACAGGTAACATTCTTCGTATAAACAATGAACTGGTTACTGTTGACGAATGGAATCACCGTACGCCAGGAAAAGGTGGCGCATTTTATACGGGCAAATTCCGTAACATTAAATCGGGCAGAATTGTTGAGGCACGTATGAATACCGACGAGGCGGTAGAAATATGCCGTGTAGAAACAAATGATTACCAATATTTATACGAAGAAGGTGATTATTTAGTCGTAATGGATAACAATAGTTACGAACAGTTTAATGTAGAGAAATCTTTATTCGGTTCGGCGATCAAGTTTTTGAAAGAAGGCATGAACATCATCGTTTCTATGGAAAGCGATGAAGCCATTATGGCCCAATTGCCAAACTTTGCAGAATTCGAAATTACTTATTCAGAACCTGCTGTTAAAGGCGATACTTCTACCAATGCATTAAAAGCAGCAACATTAGAAAACGGTGTTGAGGTTAAAGTACCAATGTTCGTAAACCAGGGCGATAAAATTAAAATTGATACCCGTACCGGTGATTACGTGGAGCGTGTAAAATAATTTTAAACTCATATTTGAAAGCCTCTGAACTTAATTTTTCAGGGGCTTTTTGTTTTTTAGCTTAATAACCTATCTCTTAGATGTATTAAGGTGACTTAGGTGGTCATTTTGAAAAGCAAGGTTCATTGCGCTTGGGCTATAACAGTCCCGCTATTCGCTTCAAAACCTTGGCTCATGCCTCACCTTCCGGGTTTTACGCTGCTATCGGGTTTATTTAACCAAAGCATTTAGGTCTTAGGCCACAAAGCCTCGCAAGTTTTCAAAACCTGCGAGGTTTAAAAAATATTATCTTTGTTTATGCTAAAGGCCGAAATCAGAAAACTAGCGTTAAAAGACAGGTTGCTACTAAACGACCCAACCTATTATACGTTGAACGAATCACTTTTAAAACAGTTTAAAAAAATCGATTTTAGCCGAATTAAAACCCTTCATATCTTTTTACCCATTACAGAAAAAAAAGAGCCGAATACTTTTTTATTGATCGAATGGCTAAGCAAAACCTATCCTGAAGTTAAAATCATTACCCCTAAGGCTGATTTTGAAACAGCGCTGATGACCCACCACGAATACTTGGGCGAAAAAGACCTGAAAAAAAACCTTTACAACATATTGGAGCCACAAAAAGGAAATCTGCACGAAGGAGAAATAGACATGGTCGTTATCCCACTGTTAGCCTTTGATAAACAAGGTTACCGAGTAGGTTATGGCAAAGGTTTTTATGATCGTTTTCTGCGGGATATAAATGCTCAGAAAATAGGTTTATCTTTGCATCCTGCAATTGAAAAAATCGATGATGTAAATGAATACGACATCAAATTAGATTTTTGCATAACACCAACAGAAATTATAAAATTTTAAGCTTACCGGCATGCCACAGGAAATCGTTATCAAAACCGAAAAACAATACGAAGACAACATGATTGCGGTATTCGAATTACAGGAAAAAGAAGAATTAACCGCCGAAGACCTTAAACAGATTGAATTGATGTTAAAGGCCGGAGAGCAATATGAAGCAGAGCACTTGTAAGGTTCATTAGTTCAGTTGCCATTGGTTTGTTGGTCTGGGTGCTTAACAAAAAAGCCTATACCCTTCCCCGATTTTTCGTCATCTCGACTGGAACGTAGTGGAATGTGGAGATCTAAGTCAAATTACGCTCGAGGTAGATTTCTCGACTGCGTTACACTCTACTCGAAATGACGGATTTGGCGGATAAATCAACTCGGAAACACTCCGTGTTTTCTGTGCATCTGTACCTAAACCTAAGAAATATGCGCTTTCACAAAATCACTCACCAAATAAGCAATTAATTTAGAAGTGAGCTTACTTACCCTCCCATCAAGCATCCTGGTGGCACCTTCGCATACATGCAGGTAAGAAAATTGCTTCGCGCGGGTTAAGATCAGTTTTCGAATATCGTTAACCTCAAACCCAGATGGCGTTTCGGCACTTGAAAGTACATTTTGGATACAATCTAAGTCGATCTCTAAACCCGCAGCTTGCCCTATTTCATCAAAGAAGCCATTAGCATCGGCATCCATTAAAATATCATCAAAAAATACAGCCTTTAATTTAGGATTGTTTTCGATCTGGCTTAAAATCGCCTCATTATTATAATTTTGATGCAGGCCATACATCAGATAATGGTTGAGGTAATTTTCTTTTAAAGCGTAAGAAAACCCATTTCCACTATGTCTGCCTTCTAATTCCCTTAAATCGGCATGCGCATCAACATTTAATATATCAATTGGGCATTTACAGGCTAAAGAAGTACCCTTAATTATGCCATAAGCATTATTATGACCACCACCAATTACAATAGGAATTTTGCCTGCAGCTACAATTTTTGCTATGACCGGATAGACCATTTCATCAATTTCGGCTACTTTATTTCTTAAAGTTTCAACAGAAGAATCCTCAGGTTCAATAATTTCGAAGTGTCCCAAAACCAAAATTTCTTCACCATTTAAAAAGCGGTTACTTTGGATATTCAGAAAAGCTGTTAAACTGGTACGCCATGCCGATGCGGCTCCGGCAATACCAGCATTTGCCCTTACTCCTATATCTTCAGGGATACCCAGCAATACAAATTTAGAATTGTTTGCTGTTAATCCTTCTACCGAGATTACTTTATGTCGATAAGTATTAACCCTTTCGCCAAGCTTGGTTTCGCCATCACGATGAATAATCAAGTGCTCAATGTCGCTTTGCGAATATATTTTAAGGTTATCCATGATAAATCTCACCATTTAAAATCACCGTATCAACCTGGCTTTCACCAAAACTGTACGGCAAATAGGCTATTGATGGCATTGGTTTTGTGATAAATAAATTTGCTTTTTTTCCAAGGGCAACGCTTCCATAACTTTCGCTGATCTCCATTGCTGCCGCACCGTTTAAAGTAGCTGCATTGATGGCCTGCTCTGGAAACATTTTCATTTTAATACAGCCCAGCGACACCACAAAATTCATATTCCCTGAAGGCGTTGATCCCGGATTGTAATCGGTTGCCAAAGCCACAGGCAAATCGGCTTTAATAAAGCTTTTAGCATCTGCAAATGGAATACCTAAGTAAAACGAGCACGAAGGCAGTAATGTTACAATGGTATCCGCATTTCTTAACGTATCGATGGTTTCCTTGTTACTTTCTTCCAAATGATCGACTGAAATGGCATTATTTTTAACAGCCACTTCAATAGCGCCTGAAACAGAAAGCTGGTTGGCATGTATTTTAGGTTTTAAACCATATTTTGCCCCTGCTTTGAGTATCTGATCGGTTTCTCCTACAGAGAAAAAACCTTTTTCACAAAAAGCATCTATATAATCGGCCAGGTTTTCTTCTGCTATCCGGGGCAACATTTCATTAATAATCAAATTGATGTAACCATGATGATCATTTTTAAATTCAGCCGGAAAGGCATGTGCAGCCAGAAAAGTTGCCTTGATAGGGATTGGAAAATGATTTTTCAACCTGCTGATTACCCGGAGCATTTTGATTTCACTTGCAGTGGTTAAGCCATAACCACTTTTTATTTCAACAGCTCCTGTTCCCTGGAGAATCATCTGTTTTAACCTAATTGAAGCACTTTCAAACAATTCATCTTCTGTTGCTTTTTGAAGTTTATTGGCTGAATTTAAAATCCCACCACCTGCCGCGGCAATTTCTTCATAACTTTTACCCTGTATTTTCATCGCAAACTCCTCTTCCCGCGTGGCTGCAAAAACAATATGGGTATGGCTATCGCACCAGGAAGGAAAAACGTATCTGCCTTTGGCCGAGATTTGAGACGGCAGATTTGAGATTTGAGAAGGGATTGAGCCCATCTCACCAAAATCTTTGATCAAGTCATCCTCTATCAAAAGCCAGGCATTTTCAATAACAGGTAAATCATCCAGTTCGCTGCCGCGAAGCACCAATTTATCTTTAGGGTGAATGCCTACTAGGCCTTTTATATTGGTGATTAGCATTTGGTTCGTTTATTGAGTATGAGTAAAAGTATTGGGTAACATAAGGATCTGAGTTTCTAAACCCCTGATCCATTTTACATCTTACATTATTCCATTTCCAGTAGAACCGGACAATGATCTGAATGTATGGCATCGGGTAAAATCCTTACATTTTTTAAGCGACTTTCCATTGGTCTCGTAGCCAGATGGTAATCGATGCGCCAGCCCAGGTTCTTTCCCCTAGAACCGGCGCGATAACTCCACCAGGTATAATGATGTGGGTCTTTGTTAAAATGACGGAAAGTATCAATAAAACCATTATCCAAAAATAACTGCATCCACTGCCTTTCTTCCGGTAAAAAACCTGATGAATTGGCGTTTGATTTTGGATTATGAATGTCAATAGCGGTGTGGCAGATGTTATAATCACCACTTACAATCAAATTTGGAATCTCTTTACGCAATTCGCCGATATACCGATCAAAAAACCGCATAAATTCATACTTTTTAACCTGCCTTTCATCGCCGCTTGATCCAGACGGCATATATAAGCTCATTAAGGAGAAATTATCAAAATCAGCCCTTAAAATCCGTCCTTCTTTATCGATCCATTCTTCACCGCAGCCAAATTCTACATGTTTAGGTTTAATTTTAGATAAAATGGCTACGCCGCTATATCCTTTTTTCTCTGCCGGGAACCAATAATGGTGATAACCCAACTGCTCAATCAGTGCAATAATTTCAGGGATTTGTGAAGGCAAGGCCTTTACTTCCTGCAAACAGACCATATCAGCATCTGTAGCTTGTAACCAGCCAAAAAAGTTTTTGGTACTTGCCGCCCTAATCCCGTTTACGTTATAGGAAATAATCTTCATTCAGTAAATTTCAATTGTTGTGGACGGTAAATTTAGAAATTAATTGAATAAATGCTTAGTAATTCAATTAATGATGTGCGCGAGCGACCGTCATCTCGACTGGAACGCAGTGGAATGGAGAGATCTGCTTCAATAGATCTCTCGGCTACGTTGCACTGCGCTCGAGATGACGCCAACCAGGGAAATTACCATCTAAATGACCATTATCTTTGATTAACCCATCAACAACTTTTTCTCCAATTTTTTTGCAGCTCTCCTTTTTAGCACGGTAACTTCCATTTTCACATCTTTTTTTGGTCGGTTGTTTTTATCCGTTTCCAATGCGGCAATTTTATCTATCATATCCAAGCCAACTACAATTTCGCCATAAACAGTGTAGTTCCGATCTAAATGTGGGGTGCCCCCTATTTTTTTATATACCTCACGCTGCCACTCAGGAATTTTGAATTTCAGGCGTTTTTCTTCTACATTGTCCAATTGCTGATCGGTAAAAACTTTTCCCTGAACCAGGTAAAACTGACTACCACTCGATGCTTTGGCCGGATTAACATCATCACCTTCTCTGGCCGCTGCTAAAACGCCTTTTTTATGAAATAAACTATCATTAAACTCTGCCGGGATAGTATATTTAGGTCCGCCCTCACCGAGTAAAGAATCTGGTTTGGCATTTCTCGAATCCGGATCGCCGCCCTGGATCATAAAATCTTTAATCACCCTGTGGAATAAAATATCATTATAATACCCTTTTTTAACCAATTTCAAAAAGTTATCACGATGTAATGGGGTTTGATTGTACAGCTTAACGATACATTCCCCATATTCTGTTTTAATACATACATATTGATTTTTAGGCTTTGCAGCAAAGGCAGAAAGCACTGAAAAAGCGCAAAGGAACAATAATATTTTCTTCATTTAACTGGTGTTTGAGGCTAAAATAAACTAAAAAATGAAATTCAATAAATAAATCCGCGCATTATTCGATAATTTTTGCTTTACCTTTGTATAAATGAAGTTAAAACAAAAAATAGCACTTTCTTTAGCTGTATTCTATGCAGTTAGTGTTATGGGTTTGGCTTTAAGTCTCCATTTTTGTGGAGGCAAACTAGAAAACGTTAAACTTTTTAGCAACGAGGTTTCATGCAAATTCTGCAAAGATATTCCTGCCGAAAAGAAAGATGATGGTTGTTGCAAAAATACTCAGGTAACGGTTAAATTAAAAGATAGTCACCATGCAGAAGCTCAGTTACAAATACCGAAACTGTTTTCTATCCAGCTTTTCCTGCATCCTCCGGTTTTAGAATTTTTAAGCAACATCAGCCCGAAGTTTTTTAGTAAAATTTCGAACAAAGCACCGCCATTATCCTCGCGAATTGCTTTGCACGTTTTCAATTGCATTTTTAGGAATTAGAATTTAAACATTGACTCGTTAATGCGTTGTTTCGCATTTCGACAATTTTCCTGGTTTTTATCGGGAAGCTCAATGTGACATTTTCTTATATTCTAATTCAAAAAATCATGAAAGCAATAAAAATATTCAGCATCGTTATGCTATTTTTCGTCGTTAATGTTTCGGCACAACAAATCTCTACAGCCGATTTACAGGTAACTGGTTTAACCTGTTCTATGTGCTCAAACGCAACACAAAAATCTTTAGAAACCCTGGGCTTTATCAGTAGCGTTAAACCTGATTTAAATAAAAACATATTTGTTTTAACCTTTAAAAAAGACGCGAATGTTAATCTTGATCTGGTTCGTAAAAAAGTTCAGGATGCAGGTTTTTCAGTAGGCGGCCTAATGGCTAACTTCAATTTTAGCGATGTTAAAGTAGACGATAAGGGTCAGGCTGTTGTTAACGGCAATGTATACCGTTTTGTAAATGTAAAAGGTAAAACCCTTACTGGTATGGTTAAGGCCAGCGTAGTAGATAAAGATTTCATATCTGGTTCTGCATTTAAAAAACAGGCCGCAACGGCTAATTCTGATGCTTATGCAAGTGGCACAGGTGTTGTAAACGGCAAAAAAACGCGTATTTATCATTTAGTTCTTTCTTAAGATGAGACGGATATTCGTATTGGCGCTGATGATTATCGGCGCTTATACCAGTGTTTCGGCACAAGAACTATATGTATTTACAGAGCCTGCAAGTAATATGCCCACCAAATCAATCGGCGTAAGAATTACCAACGAGGGTATGTTCAACTACCCGGGTTATGTAAGCCGGACTATCCCAGAGGTAATGATCGGTTTCAACAAAAATCTGATGATGCATGCACAGGCTTTTCTCTCGGATATGGATGGAAAATACCGTTTAGAAGGCGGAAGTTTATACGCCAAGTACCGGTTTTTATCGTTGGATGAAGCACATAGCCATTTCAGGGCATCGGCATTTGGAAGGGTAAGCACCAGCAAAAGGCCAACATATACCAGTGATATCAACCTCGAAGGAGATAATAGTGGCGTACAGGGAGGCTTAATTTTTACGCAACTGCTGCATAAACTGGCGCTATCATCAACATTGGGTTATGCGCATGTCTTCGAAAACAGCAACAGGCAGATTGCGGGAATGCCGCAGCCAAAAAACATGTTGTCATATAGTTTATCGTCGGGTTATTTGGTTTTACCAGTGATTTATAAGGATTACAAACAACCCAACTTTAATGTATATTTAGAATTGCTGGGCAAAACCGACCCAGGCAGTGGTCAGTCTTATTTGGATATCGCTCCGGCAATACAAATGATTTTAAACAGTACAACCCGCATCGATCTTGGTTACCGCTTTCAGGCAGCAGGAAATATGGATAACCGATACACCAAAAACATGTACTTGCTTAGGGCAGAATTTAACTTCTTTAACGTTTTAAAATAAAAAACACATAACAAATGAAAAAAATATTCGGATTAGTTGCCATTATGACGATCGCAACAACAGCTTTTACTTATGCACAGAGCAAAACAGACGTAGCCTTAAATCAGGTATTAATGGCATATTACGATGTAAAAAATGCACTGGCAACCGACAAAAAAGACCTGGCTATTGAAAAAGTAAAAGTTTTATCGGCAAAAGTAAATGCCGTTAACCACAAAGATTTACCGGCCGATCAACATAAAATATTTATGGAACAAGCTTCGATTATAAAAAGCAAATCGGCGCTGCTTGCGGGTTCAAACGACATCAAAACACAGAGAAAAGCCTTTGAAGGGATTTCTTATGCCATGATTAAAACGTTGAAAGGCTTGAAATTTAACAGCCAAACCGTTTACGTTCAGCACTGTCCGATGGCGAAGGCAAGCTGGTTAAATGAAAAAGAAAACATCGAAAATCCATATTATGGAAGCATGATGTTTGATTGCGGCGACGTTTCTGAAACCATAAAATCGAAATAATGAAACTGCATATCAAAAATATGGTATGCAACCGTTGTAAAATGGTGGTTAAGGCCGAGCTGGAAAAGCTTGGCTTTAAACCGCTATTGGTTGAGCTTGGTGAAGTTACCTTTGCCGAAAACATTACAGCAGAGGATAAAGCTAAAATTGCGGAGCAACTGACCCATTTTGGTTTCGAACTGTTGGAGGATAAAAAAACCCAGATTGCAGAACAGGTTAAAACTGCCATCATTAACCTGGTACATTACACAAAAGAACCTTTAAAAATCAATCTTTCTGCCTACCTCAGTGAGCAGTTAAAACAGGAATATACGAATTTAAGCAGCATTTTTTCAGAGGTCGAAAACCAAACGATTGAGAAGTATTTCATTGCTCAAAAAATAGAAAAAGCAAAAGAAATGCTTACCTACGGCGAACTCACCCTTAGCGAAATTGCCTACCAACTGAATTACAGCAGCGTAGCACACTTATCGGCACAATTTAAAAAAGTAACCGGAATTACACCTTCCGTTTATAAAATGGCATCAACAGATAGCAGAAAAACGCTAGATGAGGTTTGAGAGGATGTAAAATGGAAGAGGTAAGATGAAAGATGGGCGTAAAGTTTATGCTCAATGGTTAGATAGATCATGGTTGATGGCCAATGGGCCTATCGGCTATGAACCAAAAAGCATTAACCTCTTATTAATTCTAGCCATTTAGCTAGTCATCAATTAACCGATTTGAACAGCTAACCTATTCTATAAACAATTTCTTATCATACGTCAAGATTGATCGACTGATAATCAGCTATTTTTGCACTTAAATAAAATCACTAGATATGAAAAAATTATTTTTATTTCTGATCGCTACCTCAATCAGTGTGGCATCATTTGCACAAACAAGCTGGAAGATAGATCCAATGCACTCGTTTGTAAACTTTTCGGTTAAACACATGGGCATTTCTTTTGTTGATGGTTCATTCAAAAAATTCGATGGAACAGTTACCGCTTCTAAACCAGATTTAACTGATGCTAAAATTGCCTTTACCGTTGATGTAAACAGCATTACTACAGGTGTTGATATGAGAGATGGTCACTTAAAAACAGATGATTTCTTTAACGCTGAGAAATTTCCAACAATGAAATTCGAAAGTACTTCTTTCAAAAAATTAAGCGGTAACAATTATGAGTTAAGTGGTAAATTAACCATCCGCGATGTAACTAAAGATGTAAAATTTGCAGTTGTTTATGGCGGTACAGCTAAAGATCAACAAGGTAATACTAAAGCAGGTTTCGGCGCGACTACAACCATTAACCGTTTAGATTATAATATTAAATATGATCCAACCGGTGCAGGTGTTGCAAAAGATGTTGCGATCAAATTAAACCTGGAATTTGTTCAGGGAAAATAAAACATTAGATCGTCATTCCGGGCTTGTCCCGGAATCTTTCATTTTAAGTAGATCCTGAAACAAGTTCAGGATGATGGTTGATATAAATTAAAATGGCATGTCTGCACTATCCCAATTCAGAAACTTTACTCAACGCTTGCCTCAAACGGATTTAATGCCAACCCTTTTCATTGGCCACGGCTCTCCTATGAACGGGATTGAAAACAATGAGTTTAGTGAAAGTTGGGTAGATCTGGCCAGACATATTCCGGTTCCAAAAGCAGTTCTGGTGGTATCGGCACATTGGTACACCCACGGTACTTTTGTAACTGCAATGGATTTCCCAGGTACGATCCACGATTTTGGTGGTTTCCCTCAGGCACTTTTCGATGTTCAATATCCTGCTCCAGGCGATCCGAAGCTGGCAGCAGAAATACCTGGTTTAATCCACTCAAGCCCTGTTGGCTTAGACCACGATTGGGGCCTGGATCATGGCACCTGGACAGTGGTAAGGCACATGTATCCAAATGCAGATATTCCTGTTCTGCAACTGAGTATCGATTATACCAAATCGCCGGTGCAACATTATGAAATTGCCAAAGAAATTTATGCGCTCCGCAAAAAAGGTATACTAGTTATCGGCAGCGGCAATATGGTGCACAACCTGCGTATGTTAAGCTGGGAAATGATTAACGGAGGCGGTTACGATTGGGCAATTGAAATGAACGATAAATTCAAAAATTTAATTGTAAATGGCGATTATCAACCTTTAATCAATTACCGCAACCTTGGTACTGATGCCATGCTGGCCATCCCTACTCCGGAACATTATTTGCCGCTTATTTATACTCTTGGAATGAAAAACGATAAGGAAGAGGTTTCGTTTTTTAATGATAAAGCAGTGGGCGGTTCGTTAACCATGACTTCCGTGTTGGTGGGGTAAGGGTTAAGAATCACCAAAAAACTTGTTTTAGTTGTTTAAACGGAGCTTGAACCTTGCATTTTCTCACTTCTTAATGTTCAAAAGTATATTTTGGGAATATACCATTAAGAAATTAAGGTCATGAAGAAAATATCCTACACAACAGATTTCTCCACAACGGTCGAAATGACGATCCATCTCACAATGACAAAAGCTAAAATTCTATAAAAATTTATGATTATTCTGTAACGCTTATGGCCCCTTAAGTTGGTAAATTTGCTTAAAAGAATTTAATCATGAAACATACCTATCAACTCACAGGCATGACCTGTGGCGGTTGCGAAAATAAAGTTAAAAGTAGTCTGCTTATTTTACCAGATGTAACCACTGTTGAGGTTTCTAAAGAAGCCAATACTGCTACCATTAGCATGGATAAACATATCGGTTTAGATAGCCTGCAACAAGCTTTGGGCGGTGCCGACAGCAAATATCAAATTTCTGCGGCGCACCACAATGAAACGCTTGAAGAAGCAAAATCGTGGGCCGAAACATACAAGCCCATTCTGTTAATCTTTGGATATGTAACCGCAATATCGTTAGTCGTTTCGTGGCAGGATAATGCCATTAATTTTATGGTGTTTATGCGCATTTTTATGGCGGGTTTCTTCCTAACCTTTTCTTTCTTTAAAATGCTCAACTTAAAAGCATTTGCGGAGAGTTATGCCATGTACGACATCGTAGCTAAAAAATTCAGCACATGGGGATATATCTATGCTTTTATCGAATTAGGTTTAGGCTTGTCCTTTGCATTAAACCTATCGCCCGCTATTGTGAATTGGGTCACCCTGATTGTAATGACCATCAGTATCCTTGGGGTTTTAGAAAGCGTTTTAAATAAAAAGAAAATTCAATGCGCGTGCCTGGGCGCGGTATTTAACCTACCCATGAGTACCTTGACTATTGTTGAAGATGCCATTATGATTGCCATGAGCGCAGCCATGTTGGTTTTGATGTAGTTAGTATATTATTCTCTTTTTTAACGTGATCGTCACCCTGAATTTATTTCAGGGCCTTTCATGCTAAAAAGATGCTGAAATAAATTCAGCATGACGAATCGTCTATTGCCGCTTATACCTAAATTCCGATTTCCGGCTTTTCCCTTTAAGCTCGCCTTCAATCCAGGCGAGCATTTCATTTTTTCCCTGGTTTTGGTAAACTATTCTTTGGGGAAAATCATGTGCCACATTTTCGAAAATATAAATCTGATCTTTTGTGGAGATAAGTTTAAAACATACTTCTTTCCCTTCATTCTGATGAGCAACCGTTGAACAATAGAAAACATCTTTTCCTATTTTTCTGATCTGTAATGTTTCGGTAAGCAAACTATCGCCCTTGGCATTTATTCTGTAGCTTTTTCCACTCAGGGTTTTATCTGGATTTTGCTTCCACTGCTCAACAATTTTTCCTTTTGGCGTTTGCATTCCCCATGAGCCTAGCACAAAAGAAAAGGTTTTTGATGAATCTTTTTGCGCTTTAACATTGCTGTAAAAACCAACAAGAAATAAAATCAAGGCGTATAAATAGATTCTTTTCATTTTGTTATGGTATTGGTGATGTGTGCCAGGTGGTGTTTTCCGTGCCACGAGTACATGCCCAGCATATTGGCCAAAGTGAGTTCTTTATTGTGGGCCGGATGAATATATTTTCTTTGGTAATCTTCTACTTTTAATGTTTTTAAAAAAACAACCCAGCGCTGATGTAAACCTGTTAACAGCTCAATCGACAATTTGATTTCACCATTTTTTGCTTCTTCCGTTTCTGCCCATCGTTCCTCATAATATGGCCTGATTACCGGAATATCCTCAGTAATGGCTTGCTTAAAACGGATATAGGCATTGATATGGCTATCCGGAACATGATGAACAACCTGCCGCAATGTCCAGCCTCCGGGACGATAGGTTTGATTCAGTTCTTCATCTGTCAGATTTTCTGTAGCTTTCTTAATTTGGCCAGGTAATGCCTCTATTTCAGAAATCCAGGTATCAACCTGTTTTTGATCGAAAATATCAGGCACAACAAATTGACCGATCGGGTATTTAAACTGTTCCAAATCCATGGAACCAAAATAAGGAGAATTATCGAGCTTTTAACCGCAAAGATAACAGAGAAGAAAACACAAAGTACGCGAAGTTGGGTGACGTAATAAAAACAAAATCTGCGTCCATCTCCTTAGATCTGCGGGATATAAAATCTACATCAATTTCTTCAACCATTTCAATAAACCCATTTTTGCTTCATAAGGTGGGTAAATTATCTTGGTTAAACCTAGTTTTGATTGAAAAACCACAGCCCTCTCGTGCGAAAAGGTTTTAAAGCCAAAAACACCGTGGCAGCTTCCCGTCCCACTACTGTTAACACCACCAAAAGGCAAATTAGGATTACTGATGTGAACCAGTACATCATTTACGCAGGTTCCGCCAGCACTGGTTTCGTTAATGATTTTATGTTGATGTTGTTTGTTATCTGAAAAGATGTAAAGTGCCAAAGGTTTATTTTTGCTATTCATTATGTCAATGGCCTCCTGTAAATTTTTAAAGGTAATGACAGGCAAAATCGGTCCAAATATTTCCTCCTGCATGATGGCGCTTTTTTCCTTTACAGAAGTTAAAAGTGTGGGCATTAGGGTTAAATTTTGCTCATCTGTTTCACCACCAACAGCCAATACCGCTCCATCTGCAATCGCATCTTCTTTTAATTTATTTAACCGCTTAAACTGTTTATCGTTAATGATTTTAGCATAGTCGTTTTTATTAATTCCAGCGCCTTCACCAAACATTTTTCCGACTGCAATTTTGTAATGTTCGATAAAGTCATTCCGCTTATTTTCTTCGATCAGGACATAATCCGGTGCAATACAGGTCTGCCCTGCATTAACCAATTTGCCCCAGGCGATTTTTTCGGCAGCTTTTTTAATATCACAGGTTCCGTCTACAATAGCTGGCGATTTTCCGCCAAGCTCTAAGGTTACCGAGGTCAGGTTTTTTGCGGCTGCCTCCATCACCACTTTGCCAATTGTGGTGCTTCCCGTGAAAAAGATATGGTCAAATGGAAGTTTTAGCAGTTCGGTAGAAACATTGGCATCACCTTCAAAACAGGCAATTTCTTTCGGATCAAAAGTGGTTGCAATTAATTTATTGATCACGCCAGCAGTAGCTTCGCTTAATTCAGATGGTTTAAGGATCGCACAATTTCCAGCTGCAATTGCCGAAACCAAAGGACTCATCATCAATTGTAAAGGATAATTCCATGGAGCAATAATCAGGCAAATGCCTTTGGGTTCATAATAAATTTTATTACTCGCAAAAAAATTACTCATGGTTCTGCCTGCCGATTTGGGTCTCATCCACCCTTTCAACTTTTTGATAGCAAAGTCGATTTCAGCGTAGGTAAAATATAGTTCAGTTACCGCACTTTCAAAACGGTTTTTACGCAGATCCTTTTCTAAAGCGGCAAATATTTCCTCTTCGGCCTTTTCTAAAGCCTGCTTAAGTAATTTTAACTTCCCGATACGGGTTTTAACATCTGTTTTGCGTAAATCGAATTTATATTTTTGCTGTAAATCGAAAACCGACTTTATCTGTTGTTCCATAATCACTTATTATTACCTGCCATTACGCTAATCGATTCCCCTGAAAATAAAAGTTAAATTTAGTTAAAATGCGGCCTTTTCATTAAAAATTCATTCATTTAAAGCATATTGCAGCAAATTTTAATAATAAAAGATGAAAAGATTGTTTTTTGTTTTCGCATTCATAATTCCACTGGTTATCCATGCCCAAATCATAAAAACAGATGTACTGGTTATCGGAAACGGCGATGCTGCTTATGCCGCATCTTTTCAGTCTTTTAAATCTGGCGTAAAAACCATCCTGCTTACCCAAAAAGAACAGTTGGATTTAAATAAAATTGCTGAAACTAAACGGGGCCTACTGACTTTTTACCAAAGTTTTTTAAAACGGGAAACGGAAAATGCAAAAAGCTTAGAAAACCCAAAACCTAAGCCGGACAAAAAAAGCCGGGCGAAAGTAATTGTGATAGATAGTACCTTACTTTTAAACGTCATCAACAACACTCCTTACACAGAGATTAAACGTTCTGGTAGTGGTTGGGAGGCGAAATTGACCAAAGATAAAAGCATTAAGGCTAAAATTCTTGTGCTGGCCGATAACCCTGAAAAATTGCTTTCGGAACTAAAAATATCCACCTTAAATCCTGCGTCTTCAAGTCCATTAAACTATAACGAAAATACTTACCGGACAACGGTATCCAGGATTTCTTCAGGAGCTAGCTTTTTATCCCTGTACAGCCTATTGATCCCGGATCAGGAAAATTTGCTTTATATCTCTAAAGAACAACTTGAAATTGGACAAGCAGCTGGGGCAACCGCAGCTTATGCCGCATTTTTTGACACCAAAACCAGTTTGTCAAATTTAAAAAGGATCCAGGGCGAGTTATTGGCCTGTAAACATGCATTAATGCCCTTTGAAGATGTTAAAATGACGGATTCGAACTGGTTAGCCATTCAAAAAGTGGGTATCACGGGGATTATCAAAGCGGAAATTACACAGGGAAAAGCGTATTTCAATCCCGAAAAAGAAGTTACTTATAGAGAAATTAAAGAACCGATCAAAGCGTATTATTACAAAGCGCAGATCTGGTTCGATGATCATCAGAATATTCCCATTAATCTGGAAAATACGATTTCTATGGTTTGTTATGTGGGCAATAAATCAATTGAAGCCACTAAAGAAGAACTGCAGAAAAAATGGAACAAAAACTATAGGTTTAGCGGCAATTACGATCTTAAAAAAGTATTGACCAGGCGCGAATTTGCAGTCATCATAAACGAATATTTAAAGCCTTTCGATGATGTGAATGTAGATAAAACCGGAAGGGTAATCCGCTAATTTTTGCCACAGATTTGCACACATAAACATAATTGCAAAAAAATATCTGTGTTCATCCTTTTATCTGTGGTTAATTCATTAGGCAAAGGTTGTAACATTTCCATTTCCTTCTAAAATTAGTTTGTGCTTTGCCTAAATTGCATCCAAACCTAAAATTCATGAAGAAATATTTACTTTTCCTTTTGCTTTGCACAGGCGAATATGCTTTTGCGCAACAACTGGCTCCTTTAACTGTCGAAAAAATTATGCGCGATCCAAAATGGATGGGTATTTCGCCAACTAATTTCCGCTGGACGGCAGATAGCAAAACACTGTATTTTAACTGGAACCCTGAAAATAAAGTCAAAGAAGAATTATTCAAAGTTTCGGCAACTTCTTCTAAACCTCTTAAAGCAGCGGAAAAGGAAGATGAAAAACTATTGAGTTTAAATTACACCTACAATGCCGACCGCTCCCTTGGTTTGGTAGAAAAAAGCAGTGATATTTATTTACAGAACTTCAAAACGAATAAGGAAACGCGCTTAACCAGCACGCAGGAGAGGGAAAGCAGTCCGGTTTTTTTAACTAATGGAAACGTTGTTTACCAATTGGGCGATAATCTTTTCGGGATTGATTTAAAATCAGCAGAAACCAGACAGCTTACCAATTTTGTTAAAGGTAAAAAACCAGGAAGAGCAGAAAGCAAACCGGCTACCGAACAGGATAAATGGTTAAAAGCACAACAAACCGAACTCTTCGATATTATTAAAAAACGAAATGCGGAAGCCAAAAACGGTTCCCGCGGTGGAAGAGGCCGCCTTGGGAATAGCTCAGCAGACACAAAACCTTTAAAAGAACTATACACTGAAGACAAGTTCTTAAATGGCGTAATCATTAGCCCTGACGGACATTTTATTACTTATAAATTAACTACGCCGGCACAGAACAACCACAACACCATTGTTCCCAACTATGTTACTTCCTCAGGTTATACCGAAGATATTCCGGGTAGAACAAAAGTTGGCGAAAATGAAAATACCTCCCAGGGTTTTATTTATGATACACAACGGGATACGGTTTATGCCATCCAGACTTCGACCATTACGGGCATAAAAGAGCTGCCTGATTACCTGAAAGATTATCCAAAAGAACTGGATACCTTGAAAAAGAAAAATGCGGATCGCCCAGTAAACTTCTTTGGTCCGCTCTGGAATGATAATGGAAGTTCTGCAATTGTTGTGGCTACTTCTTCCGATAATAAAGACCGCTGGATTTTAAAACTAGATGCTTTAACAGGTAGATTTACTTTGATCGACCGCCAGCGCGATGAAGCCTGGATCGGCGGTCCCGGCATTAGCGGTTTTTACCAGGGCAGCACAGGGTGGATCGATAATAACCGCTTTTATTATCAAAGCGAAGCGACCGGATATTCGCACCTTTATGTGGTTAATGTAGCAACAGGGGATAAAAAACAGCTTACTACAGGCAAATGGGAAGTACAATCGGTACAGTTATCAAAATATAGGAGTACATTTTATATCAAAGCGAATAAGGAACATCCCGGGATTACCAATTTCTTTAAGGTTGGGGTAAATGGCGGTGAACTTACTCAGATTACCACCATGAAGGGTTTAAATGACATTACCTTATCCCCCGATGAGAAATACCTTGCCATTAATTATTCTTACCTGGACAAACCAGGAGAACTATATCTCCAGCCAAATAAAGCCGGGGCTAAAGCTGTACAGGTTACACAATCTACTTCTGCCGAATTTAATTCTTATAAATGGCGTCAACCCGATATGGTTACTTTTAAAAACCGCTACGGTGCGGATGTTTATGCAAGGGTTTATAAAGCAGAAAATCCACATCCAAACCACCCTGCAGTAGTTTTTGTGCATGGTGCGGGTTATTTACAGAATGTACACTTTGGCTGGAGCACTTACTTCCGCGAATTTATGTTCAATAATTTACTGGCCGACAATGGTTACACAGTAATCGATATCGATTATACCGGGAGTTCTGGTTATGGCCGCGATCACCGTACGGGTATTTATCGCCACATGGGTGGAAAAGATTTAACCGACCAGGCCGATGGTGTCAAGTTTTTGGTAGAGAAATATGGCGTTAACCCTCAGCATGTAGGTTTATACGGCGGCTCTTATGGTGGTTTTATTACCTTGATGGCCATGTTCAACGAGTCGGATGTTTTTACCAGCGGCGCTGCTTTGCGTTCGGTTACCGATTGGGCACATTATAACCATGGCTATACTTCGAATATTCTAAACGAGCCTTATAACGACCCGATTGCCTATAAAAGGAGTTCGCCGATTTACTTTGCCGATAAATTAAAAGGGAACCTGTTAATGGCACACGGCATGGTGGATGTGAATGTTCATTTTCAGGATATTGTACGCATTACGCAGCGTTTTATAGAGCTGGGCAAAAATAATTGGGAACTTGCCGTTTATCCGGTAGAAGACCATGGTTTTATTGAGCCAAGCAGCTGGACGGATGAGTATAAAAGGATATTTAAACTGTATGAGAATACGTTGAAGAAGTAACCTTCCATTCCGGCCGTCATTTCGAGCGAAGTGTAACGCAGTCGAGAACCACGTAGTGCTCAGCGAAGCTAAATCTATCTCCTTAGATCTCTCCATTTCGCTACGCTTCAGTCGAGATGACGGCCACTTTTAATAAATAAACGCAGATAGCTTCGTGACTCAGCATGACAGCAAAGAACTGAAATAGACCTCCGCTATACTTCACATAAACAATATAGTTTTCGTCTATATCGTTATCAATAAATACAATTAACTATTAGTAGATCGGGGTTGATTGACTCCGCTTTTAGCCTTAACTTTGTGCCAACAAAATTAAAGACAAAAAATTATGGCAATAGTAGGTAAAAAATTCCCGAGTGTTAGTATTGATGCAATGTCAGACATGGGTGATGACTTGAAAATCAACGTATTTGAAGAAGCTGTAAACAAAAATAGCAAAGTATTATTATTCTGGTATCCAAAAGATTTTACTTTCGTTTGCCCTACAGAATTACACGCTTTCCAGGCTGCATTACCTGAGTTTGAAAAAAGAAATACAATTGTAATCGGTGCATCTTGCGATACCAACGAAGTTCACTTCGCCTGGTTAAATACGCCAAAAGATAATGGTGGTATTGAAGGTGTTACTTATCCAATTTTAGCGGATACCCACAGACAATTATCTGGCATCTTAGATATTTTAGATCAGGAAGTTAACTACGATGAAGAAGGAAATGAATCGTTCTCTGGTTCTAACGTAACTTTCAGAGCGACTTACCTAATCGACGAAACCGGTAAGGTTTTCCACGAAAGCGTTAACGATATGCCACTAGGTAGGAACGTTAAAGAATATTTACGTTTAATTGATGCTTACGCTCACGTTCAAAAACATGGCGAAGTTTGTCCTGCAAACTGGGAAGAAGGAAAAGAAGCAATGAACGCAAACAGAACTGGCGTAGCTGAATATTTAGCCGCTAACTAATTAAACAAAACGTTATGTTTTTAGAATTAACAGAAGATAATCTTCAACAATATTTAGCCGATAACTCAAAGGTGATGGTTCAGTATGCTGCATCGTGGTGCGGAAACTGCAGGATTATGAAACCTAAGTTTAAAAAACTGGCTTCAGAAAATGAAGATGTAGCTTTCCTGATTGTTGATGCCGAAAAACTTCCAAACTCACGCAAATTTGCTAATGTTGATAATTTACCAACTTTTGCAGCTTTTGAAGGCGGTAGTTTGGTAGATCAGGTGCAGACCAACAAAGCAGAAGGTTTAATTGAACTATTTAATAAGATAAAGTAATGAAGATCCCAGTTATAAGACAGTTATTTCAAAACACCACTCCGGCACAACTGGAGACCACTTTAGCGGTTTTAGAGGCTTTCTGCGAATTTAGAGGCGTTAGTGAGCATGAGGTTGATGTTGCTGGCGAAATGATTACCAACATTTGCGGTGCGCTAGAAGTACACCAGATGGTAAGTGAGGGTGCCGCCGAAAAAGATGCGCTAAATGCTTTCGGCCAAAAAGTGATGGGTTCGATTGATCGATAATCGTCTTAAAGCTTAATCTGGCTTTTTCAAAATATAAAATCCCTCGCAGATTTACATCTACGAGGGATTTTTGTTTAATTGTATCCGTCATTGCGAGGAGGAACGACGAAGCAATCTTTATAGTTTTGTCATTCTGAACGCAGTGAAGACCTGCGAAGCAAGCATGAATGCCGTTAAAACCTTAAACACAAAATGAATAATCTGCAGCCGAAGAACTAAAGGATCAATGATAAGCAGTCAATTTCAATGCCTGCTACTATGCAAAAGATTCTTCGTGCCTATCAATGACAGAATCCACTAGTTCGGTCGTCATCCGATAGCTATCGGATCTCGCGCATGCGGGAATCTTAATGCAAGCGTTTTAAGATTCCCAATTAAGTTGGGAATGACGATTTCTCGAAGGATATTACCTAATTAATTTTATCTGTCAATCATATTGATTTTTATATAATAAATTATTCCTCAGAATGACAGCAGGCAATAAAAAAAGACCTGTGAGGACACAGACCTTGGAAATGTTATAAACCTGTAAGGTTTGGCTTAACTAAGCCAAATTCCTACCGGCATTTACGATACCAAATACTGTTCTTACCGCAAGTTTTTCTAAAGCATGCTGATCTTTCTCGTTCTGATCGTGCTGCAGTTTCTCTAAAGCAAAATGCTGGATCAACACCAATGGCAAAATAATCTTTTCGCGTGTGGCGATCGATTTTTTATCCACAGGATAATTAGCCATTAAAGTTGGCTGTCCTGAGAGTTTTAAGAGCATCTCTTTGGTTAATTTAAACTCTTCATGTAATTGAGTCCAAAAGGCACCAAACTCTTTGTCGTTGGCTAAATGGGCCGTAATTACAAAGTCTGATTTACTCATGCTCATCATACAGTTATCTACAATGGTTTTAAGGTAGTCAGAATCCTGATAAACTTTAACTACTTTATCCCAGTTACCAGCTTTTTCCTGACTTCTCAAAGCTGTTCCCATTCCATAAAAACCTGGAACGTTTTGTTTCAGCATACTCCAGGCCGTTACAAAACTAATGGCCCTTAAATCTTCGAGTTTCATTTCGCCACCTCCGTTTCTTTTTACCGGACGACTGCTGATATTGGCCTGGGATAAAAGTTTTAAAGGAGATAATTTCTCTAAATAACTTACAAATAATGGGTGCTCACGCAAATCCACAAAAGCTTTATAACTTTCTTCAGCCATTTCATCAAGCAGGGCTTTATTCTCAGGATCTAAAAGAATGTTGTGTTTTTCCTTTAGTCCGGAGGTTAATCCCGCGTTGATCAATTGCTCAATATTAAATTCAGCACTTTCTACCGAACCGTATTGCGAACTGATGGTTTGGCCCTGAACGGTTAATTGCATGTTTTTGTTGGCAATTTCTTTACCCATTGAGGCATAAAAACGGTGTGTCTTACCACCACCACGTGCAGGAGGTCCGCCACGGCCATCGAAAAATGCCAGTTGAATGTTATGTTTGGCAGAAATAGCAGACAATGAGGTCTTTCCGTTAAAAATAGACCAATTGGCCATTAAATAACCGCCATCTTTGGTACTGTCAGAATAACCCAGCATAATATCCTGTTTATTGCCGCGGCTGGCCAAATGTGCTTTATAAAAAGGATTACTATACAAAGTATCCATAATGGCAGCAGCGCCTTTTAAATCGTTTACCGTTTCAAAAAGCGGTACAAAATCAATCGTCAATGATTCTTTGCTCCAGCCGTTCCAAAGGAAAAGTTCAATCAACTGTAAAATATCACTGGCTTGCTGGCAATTGCTGATAATAAAACGGTGACAGGCTTTTTCGCCATTGCGTTTTTGAATACCCTTTATTTCTTTAATAACCTCAATGGTATCTTCAATTAAGGCATCCGGCTCGCTTGCATAAACAATGGTTGCCTCTTTAAACGAAATCAGGTTTAGTTTTTCAGCTTCTGATAATTTATCGTAATCGGCAGGATATAGTGAAGAAATCGGTTTATTTTCACGGCAATACGCATGCACACTTCTCAACACGCGGCTATCCTGACGAATATCCAACGAAGCAAAATAGTTACCGTATAAATCTATCTTACGGATCAGGTCGTTAACCAGGTCAACAAATAAACCTTCGTGTTCTGCTAATAAGGTTTCTTTAATTTTATTCAGGTTATCCCTTAATTCATCAGAAATATCATGAAGCTCGCAGGTTTGATCGAAGGCATTTTTATACAGCACATCATGCAGTTTTGCAATATTTTCTTCAACTCCCCTGAAGGTAATGCGACGTTTAATTACCCTGAAATCACGGTAGTAACAGCGGAAAAGGATCTGCCGCAACATTTTAGAAACCTCCAAGGTGGTATCGGCATGGATATTCGGATTTCCATCCCTGTCACCCCCCGGCCAGAAACCGAGTTCTAAAATTTTCTTGGTTTCAAGGTTGTACTCGTCCAGATTTTGGTCTATTTCTTCCTGAATATTTGCGGCAGCAAAATAAAAAGTGTTTTCGAGGAACCAGGCCAGGTTTAAAGCCTCATCAACAGGTGTTGGCGATTTTTTATTAAAAAACGGCGTTTTCCCCAATTGCTGTAAAAGCGAGTTCATTGAGGTGATGTCGTTATCCCTAATCGCTTTGGTTAAATCGGTAATAATGGCCAAAACACTCCCCGGATAAAACTGGGTTGGGTGTGCGGTTAAAACCAAACGGAGCGAAAGCTCATCAATCAGTTTTTCAATTTTGGCCAGTACAGGTTTATTATCTGCATTCTTCTTTAAAATAAAGGCCAATGTACTTTGCTCATCAGTGGTATTTAACTTAGTAAAAGAAGCATCTTCAACCGCATCAAAAAGTACTACCTGACGCTCGATATATTGGATAAACCTGAAAAGAAGGTCAACAATATCTTTGCGCTCGGTATAACTGGTATATTTGGCAAAAAATTCTTCAATAATCTGCGCAGGTTTTTCTCCGTTTGCAATGCCTTCTTCACAGCTTTTAAAGAAAAGGGGAAGCAGTGTTCCGGTATCCTTAATTTTGTAAAAAGGCAAGGTGAGAAATAAACTGTTAAACAGTTCGAATTTTGAGATGACCTCATTGTTAAAAATAGATTCACGTTGCGTTGTTAAACGAAGTTTGGGCATAGCTTAGGCAATAGTTTTGTATACCGTAATACTACAAAAAATGCATAAGGTATTAAAATTCTAAGGCTTACAATTTGGAAAATTGTAGAATAAATTTTAATTTTAAAATCTTATTTGGCTACTATGTGGTTAAGTAAGAACATTTGCAATGTTTAAGGGCATTGCATTGATTGTTAATTTTTTGGGTTAAAACAGCCGATGTAATAAAATACACCGGCTGTTTTTGGTTTTTGCCATTATTTATGGCAATTCTTTGCAAATTTTAGTGCACATCGGCAGGAATATTTGCATTTTTCTTAAACTTTTGAAGATACAGTAATGGGATGGAGAATAACATGATTAACCCAGCTACCCAATAGGCATCGTCGTAAGTAAGTAACATCGTTTGCCTTGTTACGATTCCTTCCATCGCCTTTGCTGCCATAATTTTCGCGTCGAACAAGGTCTGACCCTTAGCCATGAAACCCTTGATCAAACCATTGAATCGATCAACAAATGGTTGGTTATAATCGTTAAGGTTGGTTAACAGGTTACTTCTGTGGAAACCTGAACGGATGTGGATCAGCGTAGTTAAAGCCGCGATACCAAATGATCCGCCCAACTGGCGCATCATGTTGTTTAAACCCGAACCCTGGCCGATTTCCGGTCCTTTTAAATCCTGGATAGCCAGCGTGGTTAACGGCACGAACAATAAAGCCATACCCACCCCCCTGATTACCAATGGTAAAAAGAAATCGCCGGTACCTGATTGAAGTGTTGATTTGCTCAACATCCAACAGAAAATAAAGAATGCCAGCATACCAAAAGTAGCCATAAACTGTGCAGGGATACCTTTTTTAAGCATAATACCGATAAAAGGCATCATTACAATGGTACATAAACCACCAGGGAATAACAATTCTCCCGTTTGCAGGGCCGAAAAGCCCAGTAAATTCTGACAGAATACCGGAAAGATAAATACAGAGCCATACAAACCAAACCCTAAAATAAAGGAGGTAAACATACCCACGGAAAAACTTCTGTGCCGCATAATCTTAAAGTTCACAATTGGATGGTCAGTACTCATTTCCCTCCAGATGAAAAGCAGTAAACCAAATACCGATGCCGCGGCCAAAGCTGTAATATAAGGTGTAGCGAACCAATCTTCGCTTTCTCCTTTTTCCAATAATGTTTGCAAACTACCTACTGCAATAGCCAATAATGCGATACCCCACCAATCGACAGGTTGACCCTGCCCTTCTTTCGGGGTGGCCCGCACAAAGGAATATGTACAGTAGGCCGCGAGTATTCCAACCGGAATATTCACATAAAAAATCCACGGCCATGAACTAATATCCAGGATATATCCACCAATGGTTGGTCCAACGGTTGGTCCAACTACCGCACCCAAACCAAATAAGGCTGTTGCGATACCTACATCTTCACGTGGCCAGGTTTCGATAAGAATAGCTTGTGCTGTTGATATTAAACCACCACCGGCCAATCCCTGAATAATCCTGAATAAAATAAGTTCGTTTAATGAAGTGGCGTTTCCGCATAAAAAGGAAACGAGTGTAAAAACGATGATGGAGGTAAGAAAATAATTTTTCCTGCCGAACCGGTTACCCAGCCAGCCGGACATTGGCAATACGATAACGTTTGCTACCGCATAGCCGGTGGAAAGCCAGGCCACATCCTCCAGGGTGGCGCCCAGGTTTCCCTGTATCTGTGGAATTGCCACGTTTACGATAGTTGTATCAATTAGCTCCAACAAAGAAGCCGTGATTACCGTAAATGTAATAATCCACTTTTTTAAACCTACTTCGGCCATTTTTAATATTATTTAGTAGATACTGAAGCTTTAACGCTCATTCCTGGACGTAATTTAGCCAACAGTTCTTTTGATGGATGGATTTTGATTTTTACCGGAACACGTTGAACAACTTTAACGAAATTACCAGTAGCATTATCAGGAGGCAATAAAGATCCTTTTGCACCAGTAATTGGGGAGAAATTATACACTTCACCTTCAATTTTTTCATTAGGATAAGCATCAACTTCGATTTCTACTTTAGAACCTTCTTTGATTTTTTCTAACTGGGTTTCTTTAAAGTTCGCCGTTACATAAATGCTTCCGTCGTTTACGATAGAGAATAAAGACTGACCTGCCTGAACCAATTGTCCTTTTTGCACATTCTTTTTAGAAACAATGCCGGTAGCCGGTGCTTTGATATCAGTATAGGATAACTGAAGTTTTGCAAAATCGATATCACTCTGACGTTGGCTGATTACATTGCTGCTTACTGCCAATTGCGATTGTGTAGTACCCACTTGTTTAACCGCAGCATTATATTGATCGGTTGCTGCCTGGTAAGCCGCCTGAGCTGATTCTTTAGAAGCTTTAGCCTGATCAAATGCCTGTTGGGTAATCGATCCGTCTTTCACAAGGTTTGCATAACGGTCGTAATCTTTTTGCGCTAAGTTTAATTTAACCCTGGCAGCAGCTACGTTTGCTTTCGCTGTACTTGTATTTGCTTCAGTTGCGATAATTTGAGATTGGGCAACACCTACACCGGCAGTAGCGCCTTTCTGGCCAGATTGTGCCTGCTCTAATTTCACTTTGTAATCGTTATCATCAAGTTTAACCAAAACCTGACCTTCGGTTACATGTGTATTTTCTTCAAAATTAATGTCTTTAACATAACCGCCAACACGGGCAACAACAGGACTGATATCGCCATCAATCTGAGCATCATCCGTATCTACGTGTTTGCTATAATAATTCCATTCTATAATCCCGAAGATTACACCTATTACTAGTAAAACACCTAAAATGATGGGTACTACTATGTTCTTTTTTTTCTTTTCAGTTGTCATTGCTGTATTTATTGCGTTATTTTTCCTGTTGATTTTAATAATGTATAGTAAGCCAAACCTGCATCTGCCTTCGCTATCTCTAAGTTTATTTTTGCCTGGTATAATAAAGTTTCTGCATCGATTCGATCAGTAACCGAAGCCACATTGTTTTTATATTTCGATGCCAATAATTTATCGTTCTCTGTTGCCTGTGCGATTGAAGTTTCCAAAACCTGGATTTTGTTCATCGCCACCTGGTAATTTTGAAAGTTTTTGTTGATGTCGGTTTTTACCTGATCAGATAAAATATCTTTCTGAAGGGTAATTTCGCT
The DNA here is from genome assembly GCF_005938645.2 of Pedobacter sp. KBS0701. NCBI lineage: Bacteria > Pseudomonadati > Bacteroidota > Sphingobacteriia > Sphingobacteriales > Sphingobacteriaceae > Pedobacter > Pedobacter sp. KBS0701. The sequence goes on along the minus strand of NZ_CP042171.1, from coordinate 5,444,562 downwards.
CTGTTCAATTTTTGCCTGGCTTACTTTGTTTTTATTGGTCCAAAGGTTTCCGAAATTCCATGAAACAGTTGCGCCTATTGTAACGGGCATTAAATACTGGTTTGTTGGCGGAATAAAGTTACCGCTTGGGTTAATGTAATAAAGGTTTGCACCAACGCCAACGGTAGGCAAAGTATTTGCCTTAATGGTTTTGACGTTAAAATCGGCCACTTTGTTCTGTATATCAAGTTGTTTCAGCTCCTGTCGGTTAGCAAAGGCCTGACCGATATATTCGTTTAATGAACCTGGCGTTTTTAAGCCAAGGGTTGGGTCAACAATTTTAACTTCAGTATCCTCAGGTAAACCTAAAAGAATGTCTAAGTTATAGTTGATTACTTTGCGGTTGCTTTCGATATCCATCTGCGTTAACGTCACGTTTGCCTGTTGCAGTTGGAAACGCAGTACATCGTTTTTGGTTACAATACCCTGCTCGAAGAAACGTTGTGCCTGTTTAATCTGAGCGGCGATCGATTCTAAATTCTGATCAACCACTTTTCTGCTCTGTAAAACCTTATATAGGGAATAATAGGTATTGATTACTGCATAAGTAATTTCTTCTTTGCTTTTATCAGCATCTAAACGTGCAACCTCGGCTAATAATTTGGTCGATTCTTTTGCATATTTTAATTTACCGCCGCCGTATACTAGTTCTTGTACTGCTGCTGTACCCACAAAAGCATCTGCTCTTTTTGGTAACTGCAAGGTTGATCCTCCTCCAGGCAGCGAAAATGTACTGGTTGGAATTTCAGCGTGGTTGTACATAAAACTTGCATTTCCAGTTGGTAAAGCATTGTCTTTAACTACCTCCAACTTTGCAACAGCCTGATCAATTTTGTTCTGAGAAAGTTTTAAGTTTTTACTATTGGCTATGCCAAGTTCTATTGCCTGGTTGATATTTAATTCCTTGCTGCTCTGTGCAAATAAAGCTGCCGGAATTAATGATGCCGCAAGCATTAATCTAATCGATTTGGGTATCATCTTTTTGTTGTTAAATAAACTGTTGTTAGATCTTGTAAGTGGGCCACCGCCCTGTCTTTGATAATTTTTTTGTCTTTCGGGTTGTTAAGGTCGAAGTTTGAACATGATATTACCTTATGGGGGGCAATAACAATATTGGTAATGGTGCCCATAATGGTAGCGATTACCATCCGTACATCTACCTTGTTAAAGCTGCCATCTTCTATCCCATCGCTAATAATGCGATCAATAAGTTGCATGTTATGGCTCATGGCATCTTTAATCTTATCGTACATTTCTGGCCTTTGCGTTAAAGACAGTTCTCTGTGCATCATTTTATGAAATGCAGTGTTACTTAATATCCTGTTTACATAGCCTTCTATAACCCTGTGCAATTTTTCCAATGCTGAAATCTTATCTTCATTAATGATTTTTAACTGAGATGCGAACCCTGCGATACGCTCGTTCATGATCTCTACAAAAACACCTTCTTTCGAACCGAAATAATAATTTATCATCGCCATGTTCGCTCCAGACTCTTTGGCAATCTGGCGGGTAGAAGTTCCCTCATAACCCGTTTCGCAAAACAGCTTTTCAGCTGCGTCGAGAATGGCTTGTTTTTTATCTACTTTTTCTGTTTTCATTTCTTTTTGACAGCACAAAATTAATCAAACGATTGATTAATAAATAAGATTTGTTATTTGTTTTACATTTTCCTGATAAAACATATTCTGATTGACTTTTCTGTGTATTATTTAATTTCAAAGGATGCCATATCAAACCACGCAATAAGTATTTAATAATCACATATTGCATGTAATTAATTCTTTTTTGTTTATGGAAATACCCATCTTTACAGTATCATCTCTCAAAATTGTTATTATACCAATCTAAATTAACAAATGAAAAGACTTATACCTTTATTTAACGCTCATGCGCTAGCTTTTATCCTATTGATTGCAACAACGATTATTGTTTACTCTTGTAAAAAGGATTTAGGAATTGATGCTAAAAAATCCGACCAAAAGGATTTAAAAGAAATACAGGCCTGGTACAACCAAAACAAGGCCACCACACGTGTAGCATTTAATGATCTGCAGCCTATATGGAATGCGGTTTACCTAAATGAACATCCTAACGATTTGGATGTGTATGAAATAAAGCTTTCTAACCCCAAAAAAAATATACTTGAGATTAAGTGGAAGCGCTGGCGATGCACACAAAAAGAACAATATCCGTTTACTTATCTTTAAGGATAAAGCTAACGGCCAGATTATAGCGGGTTGTTACATGTCGGTTTTAGCTGAGGAACCAGAGCTTCAAGAACCAAATAAAATCCATTATAAGGATGTTAAAAGACTTAATGGCACAGTAATGTTTTTTAGCATGGGCGGAAAACCTGAAAATGGCTGGGAGTATAGTGCAGGAAAGATTATAAAGCGGATTAACGGCACCATAGAAGGCTATTATGGAACAAATGGCACTACATTGTCTGACCTGAAAAACCCCACCCTAAGTGAAAATTCGGGGCGCAATAGGTTAATGGTAACTATGCCGCCTTCCTGCTCCCTTCCATCACCGGTTTATCGGGAGGTTTGTGTAGGTGTAGATGGTTACATGGAATGTACTTATGTATTTATGGGCTTTGTTTGTGAGGATGGGGTACCTATTAATCCTGAAGATGGCAATTACTACCCTACATATACCGGTAATAATGGGAATGGTGGTGGAAATGGAACGACTCGACCAACAAAACAACAATTGGAGGATGCCATAAAAAACAAACTCTTTGCTTTATTAAAAGATGTGCCTTGCGAGACTTTAAAAGCTTGGTTGGCTACGGCAAAATTTACTCCGAACGCATCAATAATTGACAAGTTAAATACGTTGAAAAATTCTGGATTAGATGCTTTTCTTTTTGGAGAAAAAATTGCTAGAATTCAAAGTATAGATGACGCTAGTAGTCCTGTTGTTAATATGGATTATTTTCCTATTAATATTAATCAGATGCCTATAGTTAATGGACAGCGTTTAAGTCCCGATCAATTTATACTCTACTTGAGGACAAATCTAGATTCTTTCACTGATGGAACTAAAATATTTACACCATATAATAACTATGGAATTGATGACACCGCAAAATGGAACTCTAATGACCCAACGGGTAGCATACTTGCTTTAGACATTAAAGGCCCAGACAACGCTTCTGTAATAACCTCAAAATCAACATCGAATGGATGAACCTTTACAACTATATACGAACCAATGTATGGTGAACATCCTGTAAGTGGCAACCGAGATTTTGGTTATCATATTGACTCTAATGGTTCATTTACTTTCTATACTAGAGGCGTTGACAGATTAACATCTGTTGATGGAGATTTTGCTAATACAATTCCTCAATTTTTAGGCTTTGCGAAAGGTATCCCTTTTTGGCATGCCGATGGATTGTGGACTTCTTTTCAAAACAAGATTAAAGAATTTGTTATATCTCATCAAGGTTCTGCAACAATAAAATCACAAGAGATATTAAGACCCCAATGGGATTCAGTTTTGGATGTACTTGAGGGTAGAAAGCCATTGAGCACTTTATCTAATAATTGTCCTGATTAAAAACTCGTATCTATGTATAGATTTTTAAATATTATGGCGATAGCTTTTGCCTTTTGGTTTGCCCTCTCTTCTTGGCTTTGGGTCTACAACTCTGCGTTATTTATTTCCTATCCATTTGGAATAATAAGCCTATCAATATTATTACTAGTGCCATTAAAATTTGGTAAGAAAACTATAAAGATTGTGTTAATCATAGGTTGTATTACATCCATGTTGGCCTTGCTGTTGTATAGATAATATTAATTTTATGGATTATATAAGATTATTTTTGACTTTGATCAAAAACTGGATATCAAATTAGTTGTTAGTGAAGTAGTACTTTACTTAGTTCACCTCATGCTTCCACAAAACCCAAAAAAAATTGTGTCATTGATTATGAAATAATTAAACCTTTAAAAATTAATAATTTCTTACTAACTATGAATATCCTTTTTTAATCTTCAAAATGTAGATTACCATCAGGCTTCAAGCCGATAATATCGGTCATGATGCTTATAGAGGAACAGAGAATAGCATCTGAATTTAAAAACTAAGAAAGAGATAATTCAGAACCTGGATTTCAAAGCACAAGGTGCCCTTAGTTATTTATGATTATCACCAGCTTCCTGTCGCTTTACTAAATGGGGAGCCGGGATTGCTTTCGCACAGAAAGAAAAACTTTGGAAATCGGTCCAAAGGGAAGTTGCATCTTTTGTTAGTAATAATATTGGAAAAAGCTCGATTGTATCCGCCACAATTCAAAAACCAGATTGGACTTTGGTTAAATAATAACTTATCGGATCAAAATCCCTTAGTGTATTATCCAGAAAATGCCCTGATTAATCATTATAACATGAAAACATTAAGAATTATATACCTTATAGCAGTATCAATCTGTGCACTTGAATTGTTGGTATTTTTACTTAGCCCTTTTGTTGGCCCTCTTGGAATCTTTTATTTAATGAAAACTGGGATGTTCACGGAACAAAAAGGCGTTCAGGTGATATCTGTAAACGCTATATATTATCCAGAAATAAGTATGTCAGGAATCTGGAAATACTAAATAGAATATGTACAATTGGGTACTTTTTATCGTTGACAGGAGGATGTTTGTCACTTCTTTTTTATAAACTATCGAAAAAAGTAAAGTATAAAATTGGGATTATCTTTTTTATTGCTTCATTAATATTTTCAATTATTGGTGGCACAATCTGGCGTTCTTCTGCATACCTATCTATCTTAATTCCATATCTTAGCTTTTAAATTTGTATGATTCATGTAGATACTCACTATTTGTTCTTATATTCTAGAGAAAACACTGTTTTAGTTTTAAAATCATCTTGATTAATACTAACTTTGCCTCCAAATAACAGAAAACATGAGTGTACAAGAGAACAGCAGCAATAATTTCAACTGGTTATATTATGCTTTAGGTTTATTCTTCGGAGTTTTAACTGGAGCAATCATTACGCAAAACTATATTTTCGCTTTATTAGGTGGTGTTTTAGGTTTGTTAACAGCAGGCTTATTTTTAAACGCTATCGTAAAAGGAAGAAAATACTAGTTTGTAGCTCTTTATATAACTAGATTCTTTTAAGGATTTAAAATTAATCCAACAGCAAATGAGACCGTTATGATTTTACCAACAACTGTAAAATCGTGATTGCTCATCGCCAACTGAAAACAAAAACCTACAAATGAAAAATATCTTCATTGTTGTTTTCGCTCTTTTTTGTTTTAGCGCCAGGGCTCAACAAGCCTCTCCCGCTGAAATAAAATTTCCTGCTGCTGACCCAAGTCCTGCAGACATTGTTTATTTTCCGCTTAATGCCCCAAAGGCAAAAGCCGGAGATCCAACAAAACCGGTTATAAAGATTGTTTATTCGCGTCCACAGAAGAAAGGAAGGGATGTTTTCGGCGTTTTAGAACAGTATGGTAAAGTTTGGCGTTTTGGTGCCAACGAGAGTACAGAAGTTCGTTTCTTCAAAAAAGTAAGTATTGGCGGCAAGAAAATCAAAGCGGGTACCTATAGCCTATTCGCCATTCCTAACCAAGATACCTGGACCATTATTGTAAATAGTGAAACCGATAAATGGGGTGCTTTTACCTATAATAAAGCTAAAGACATTGTGCGCGTAAATGTTCCGGTTAAAACCTTGGCTAAACCGATAGAATATTTCTCGTTAACTTTTACACCGGCTACAGAAGGCGCAAACCTGATTATTGGCTGGGACAAAACACAGGTAGAATTACCGATTAATTTTTAAGTTAAAAAGAAATAAAAATATAAAGTCCCGGTTGTTGTCAGGACTTTATATTTAAAATCTATCCCCTTTTAGGGTTGATATTTATTATGCGTTGCCCATGTATGGGTCGGTTTGAGTAACTTCTCCGGTTTCTATTTTACCTGCATAACGGTGTTTAAATGAGGCATTCCCAGGCTGTATAATACTGAAATCGTACCAATTCGCGTTTTTAGCTAAATTAAATACCACATTCGTTCTCGATTTTGGCTTTATACTTACCGTTTTTGTCCCTGTTTTGTATTTATTATCGATAACCTGCAAAGTAATTAAAACAGCACCTTTGTTCTCTATGGCAAAAACAAGGTTTCCGTTAAGCTTTTTACTTACCAAACCACTTTGCTCCGGATAAGCTTTTATGACTACCTGAGGATTCTTTTTACTTCCGGCAAAATTTCTGTAGAAACCATTTGGTCCGCTGATGGCCAGGTCGTAAACTTCGCTGTCAAAATCATCTATTTTGATATTGTCTTTCAGGGTATCGCCAGCCTTTACTGCATAAGCCCAGGTTTTACCAGCCACACCTTTAAATTTGGCAATGGTATTCATGTTGAATGGTGCGCCAATACTTTCGGTTTCACTTCCGAATAAGGTTTTAGCCGATTGGAAAGTAAGCTCGATTTCATTGTTTACCACCTTTGCATCTACTATTAAGTGGTAAGGTAGTGAACAGGCATGTTTGGTTCCGTTTTCCTGTTTAGGTGCATGGATTGATGTTTCACGTGAAAAGGACTCGAATTTATTGATTTTAGCTATCTCTGTTTTATTTAGTGCCGTTGGGCCTACCTGTGCGGGTTTGTTTTTGGCATTACCGATATTGGTTACTACTACATCACGTTTTAAGGGCTCAGGAGACTTAATTTCTTCACCATTAAAGGGTCTGAATACGGAAGTTAAATCGCCGGAAATATTTCTTCGCCAATCGCTGATGTTATTGCTTTTAATCACTTTACCCGTTTTTTTTGCCAGCCATTTTTCCATAAACATTAAGGAAGAGGTATGATCAAAAACCTGCGAGTTTACAAAACCGCCTTTGCTCCATGGCGAGGCAATAATCAAAGGCACACGGTAACCCAAACCAATCGGACTCCCCTTCCGGACTTCGAAATCTGTTGCATAGTTGATTCCGGCAGATACTTTCCCACTACCTGGATCATCAGGATTCGGAACTACAAAAGGCGGCTGGTGATCGAAATAACCATCATTTTCATCGTAGGTTAAAACGAAGATCGTTTTTTTCCAAACCTCTGGGTTTTTGGTTAAGATATCCAAAGCCTCACTTACGTACCAGGTTCCATATAAAGGCGAACTGGTATGGTCTGAAAAACGCTGTGGCGCCACTAACCAGGAAACGGTTGGCAGTTTTCCGCTGTCTACATCTTTTCTAAACTGGTAAAAAATATCCCCTTTTGGAATATTGATGGTTTCTGATTGACCCTGATCGTTTTTAAACGTAAAAGGCTCAAGTTCCAGGTAATCTTTTTGCGAAATATTGGTGGTAAAGGCTTTATCAATCAGATTTTTTTCTTTTTGCGATAATTTATCGTATTTCGCCTGAACTTCTTTGGCTGATAATGCAGGTTTAACCGTATTATCGCCATTTTTTCTGAAATAAGCTGATAATTTAACGTTATGCCTGCTGATGTATTCAACAGGATTATCGCCGTAATTTCCCAACCAATCGTCTATTTCACCTTCCGGAAGTTTTGATGTCCAAAGCTCGTTCTGGTAAATGCGCCAGTCGATGCCATTATCTTCCAACGTTTCCTGAAAAGTTGGCCAGTCTACAAATACATTGTTCTGCGATTCAGCCTGATCGTTATTTACTACTGCCACACGGTTTTCACTTTTCTCTCCCCGTATCGTTCCGGTAAAAAAGAACAGGCGATTTGGTGTTGTTCCGGTTAACGACGAACAAAAATGCTGATCACATATCGTAAAAGCATCGGCCATGGCGTAATAAAAAGGAATATCATTCCGATCGTAATAAGCCAAAGTTATCGGGGTTTTAACCGGAAGCCATTTATCATAACGGCCACCATTACGCGCAGCAACCTGATCGTTCCACGAATGTGGCAAACCACCTTGCCAGGTAATTTTGGTTTTGTTAATGTCGACATGAAATGGGGCATAAGTATAACCCTGACCATCTTTTTGGAGCCAAACTTTGTTGCCATCTGGCTGGATATGCGGATGCGGATCATTAAAGCCACGAACGCCTTTCATTTTACCAAACATGTGATCGAACGACCTGTTTTCCTGCATTAAAAAAACGATGTGCTCTGCATCGTAAAAGGTGCTGCCCGACTCTGGGTTAATCGACATGGCTTTTAGCAACGAACTGGGCAAAGTGTTGGCCATACCCGTGGCCCCGGCAAACAAGGCCGCTTTTTTTAAAAATTCTCTACGTGAGTCCATAAATTATACAATATAGCTTAGATACCGCTAGTTATAGTTTTCAGTTACCATTTTTCAGTTGACAGTTAAATTTTAGTTAGAAGTCATTAGTCCAAGCTAACTATGCCAACAATTTAACAATCCAGCAATGAACTCTTGAACTAAAACCATCTTCCCTCATCCATCTCACCTCTTCCATCACTTCTGAAACACCCTCACATAATCCACTTTCATGGTTGCCGGAAAAATAGCATCATCCACTCCTTTTTTTCCGCCCCAGCCGCCACCCACAGCTACATTTAAAATCACGTGGAAATTCTGATCAAACGGCCAATCGCCTGATCCCTTTTTGGTATTGTTAAAAGTGAGGTATTTTTGATCGTCGATAAAGAAGTCGATGCGATCGGCAAACCATTCTATGGCATAAACATGGTATTCGGTATAAGGATTATTTACTTTTAAAGCTTTACCTACCTGCGTTTTGATAACGTGGTTAAATTTTTCGGTATGTACCGTTCCATGCACGCTATCAGGATCGTAGCCTACATGTTCCATAATATCAATTTCCCCGCTTTTTGGCCAATTACCATATTTCGAATCGGTTGGCAAAGCCCATATTGCAGGCCACAAACCCCTTCCTTTTGGTAACATGGCACATACTTCTACCCTGCCATATTTAAAATCGAATTTGTTTTTGGTGACCAACCTGGCCGAGGTATAATGGTTGGCCTCTTTATCTGCCTTTATTGCAATAATATTCAGGTTTCCTTTTTTAACAACCGCATTTGCGCTATCGGCATCAGTATAATATTGAAGTTCGTTATTTCCCCAGCCTTTTCCGCCAACATCATAACTCCAGTTTTTGCTTAAAGGCAATCCGGCATCATCAAATTCATCTGCCCATTTTAGTTTCCAGCCCTGAGTAACCGGAGTTTTTTTAATCTCTTCGAAAAGCAGTTCAGGCTCATTAGTTGTAATGTAATCTACCTTATGGGCTAAAAGCCACTGCATCTCGGGTGCTGCATTTACAGTCCATGCATTCACGGTTAAACCCAGTTTTTGTGCATTTTCGATCCAGTTATCTTTTTGGTAAACGCTATAATGATAATCAACACCTGTTAATTTATCGACTTTCATCTGCTCAGCACTGATTTCGCCCCTTAAATACGCCACTTTTGCTTTTGGTAGCAAAGCTAAAACGCGTTTGCAGTAATCGTAATCAAAACTGATGTATTCAACCCAATCGGTAACTTTTAACTTCTGCACCATTTCTACAGATCTATTGGTGACATCAATACCGCGCTCTTTGCTGATGAGCGATGGTTTGATCTCCAAAATCAGTTTGGTGCTTTTCTGCTTTTTGCCTTCTAATAGATAAGCTTCAAGTGTTGGGATTTTTTCACCATTGCTCATGGTTTTGGTCAATAGTTCATTATAATTGACTTTTTCGATGGTTAAACCTTGAAATTCCGGATCGTGGTTTATGACCAAAACACCGTCAGCCGTCATCCATACATCGAATTCTGAGCCATAACAGCCCAGTTTTACGGCTTCGTTTAAAGAAGCAATGGAATTTTGAGGAAAATTATTTTTCTTCCAGGCGCCACGGTGTGCAATTACCGGGTTTTTATTCCAGTTAAATTTTTGGGCAAAAGAAGCAGTAAAAAAGAACAACATCAGTGCAGAAATAAGTACTCGTTTCATGTTTTGGTATGATTATACAAAAAATCAAAAGTAGATTTTTATGAGAACACTCGTTTAAAATCTATGTAACCTTTGTATTAATAAAAACAAGATAAAGATTTTTAAATTAATATTTTCAACCACAGAGTACACAGATAAATACAGTGTGTGCACCTGGCCATTGGCTTTATAATTTGTTAAATAAACCCGATTGAAGCGGAAACCAAAAGCTTTTTCTGCTTTTGTTGCAGCAAAAAGCAGGACTGAAAACAGCTATGAAACACTTCCCGCTGTTTTCCAAAGAATAAAAAATAACATCTCCATCATCGGAAAACAGATAAACTATTTGAAATAAACACGTTACCTAAATATACTTTCCTTTCAATTGACTGGAACAATTTTTACATTTACGGTGATATGGTGAGCAATAACTACAACGAATTATTACGGAAGATCGATGAGTTTATCCGAAAATTTTACCTTAATAAAATTTTGCGTGGCAGCATTTATGCAGCTGCTATACTTCTCGCCCTATATTTAATTGTTTTTTTAAGCCTGTATTACCTCAATCCAACCGCAGGTTTTAAAACCTTTGTATTTTTTACTTACCTGCTCATCGGCTTATTACTGGTAGGTTTTCTCATCATAAAGCCATTGCTTGCTATGTTAAAACTAGGTAAACGCCTTACTTTTGACGAAGCATCGGTTATCATCGGAAACCACTTTTCCGATATTAAAGACAAATTGCTCAACACCCTGCAGCTTCACCGCCTATCAGAAAACCAGCCCAACAATAATCACCTCATTATAGCCAGTATCGATCAAAAAATATTGGAACTTAAACCCGTTCCTTTTTATACTGCGGTAAGCATTAATGACAATAAAAAGTATCTAAAATATCTTTTTATCCCACTTTCTATCATTTTATTCATCGCCATTATCGCTCCTGCAATTTTACGTGAGGGCACCAACAGTTTTTTTAAATACGATGAATATATTGCACCAAAGGCACCATTCAGTTTTGCAGTTTTAAATAAAAATTTAACCGTAACACAAGGTGATGATATAACGATAAACCTAAAACTATCTGGTGATGAACTTCCTGCTGAAATTTATGTAGAAGACGGAAAAAATACTTACAAACTGCAAAAAGAGAACATCAGCAAATTTAATTACAGTATAAAAAACATTCAAAGCGATAAAAAACTGGTTTTTAAAGGTGGTGGCTTCAGTTCTTCTGGATTTACCCTTACTGTTAAACCCCGTCCTGAACTGTTGAATGCAACAGCAACATTAAATTTTCCTGCTTACCTTGGCAAAAAAACTGAACAGGTAGCCAATGTGGGCGATATGCTCCTACCAGAAGGTACCAGGGTTACCTGGAACTTTAAAACCGGACAAAGCAGTTCAATTTTGTTTATCCTGAATGGTATCGAAAACAATTTAAAAGTGGAGGATAACGAATCTGCTTTTAATGCCACCATCAAAAACAATTCTAAATATAGCATCACTCCTAAAAATCAATACGTTACGCTTCGGGATTCTCTATCGCATCAAATCACGGTGGTTAAAGATCAGGCTCCAGGCATTACTGTAGAAGGAAAGCCAGATTCGGTAAGCAACAAAGCCCTGTATTTTAGTGGTCAGGTTACAGATGATTATGGTTTTAGCCGTTTAAGCTTTAAATACAACATCAAAGAAAACAACCGGATTGTTGGTTCATTTAATAAAAATATCGCCATCAAAAGTAATGTCACAGAGAATACTTTCTTCTATTTCTGGGATTTAAAAACGGCTTCAGCCAAACCTGGTCAGGAGATCGAGTATTACTTTGAAGTAGCCGATAATGATGGGGTTAACGGAGCAAAAGTTACCCGGTCGGAAATTAAAACCTTTAAACAGCCTACCAAAAAAGAAACTGCCGAACAGGTAAACGCAAGTAATCAGGCCTTAAAACAGAAGGTACAGTCGGCTATCCGTTTGGCCAATACCATTGAAAAAGAAAGTAAAAAGATAGCTGAAAGCCTGATTGATAAAAAACAGATCTCTTTCGAAGATAAAAAGCAGATTGAAGCCCTTTTAGATAAACAAAAACAGCTTGATGAAGCCGTAAAGGAAATTAAAGAGCAGAATGATAAAAATATCCAGCAGCAGGAAGATCAAAAACAAACCGAGGAACTTTTAGAAAAACAGAAGCAGATCAAAGACCTATTTGATAATGTGCTGGATGAAAAAACCAAAGAGCTTTTGCAAAAGCTGCAGAACCTGATGAATGAGAAAAATAAAGATCAGACAAAGAATGAGCTTTCCAAAATGCAATTGGATAATAAAACCCTTAAAAATGAACTCGACAGGATTTTAGAACTCTATAAACAGCTAGAATTTGAACAAAACCTTCAAACCGATATCAATCGGTTAAATGAGCTTGCCAAAGAACAAAAAGAGCTTGCAGAACAAACAAAAGATAAAAAACAGGATAACGAGTCTTTAAAGCAAAAACAGGATGCGCTTAACAAAGAGATGAAAGACCTGAAAGATGATCTTAAAAAACTGGAAGAAAAAAATAAGTCATTAGAAAGACCAAACCCTTTCGAAAATCCTGAAAAAGATGTTCAGGATATACAAAAAGAACAACAGGAAAGTAAAGATGCCATAGATAAAAAAGATTCTAAAAATGCGAGCCAAAAACAGCAAAAGGCCGCAGATCAGATGGAAAAGTTATCTAAGAAAATGAGCGACATGCAACAACAGGGTGAAGAAATGGAAAACAACCTGAATGCCAAAGAGTTGCGACGATTATTAGAAAATCTATTGACAACCTCATTTGATCAGGAAAAAGTAATGCTGGCATTAAAAAAAATGAACGCTACCGATCCATCATACACCAGTAACGTTCAAAAACAACGCAGCATTAAAGATAACCTTAAAACCATTGCCGATAGCTTATACAGCCTAAATAAACGTGTTCCGCAGATAGAATCAACAGTTAACGAGGAGATGAACAAGATTAACTTCAACCTGGATAAAAGTTTGGAAAATTTGGGTGATAGAAGAACATCTGAGGCTAATCGCTTCCAACAATTTACTATGACTTCTATCAATAACCTCACCCTGATGTTAAGCGAAGCCTTAAGTCAGCTGCAAAACATGCAGAAAAATGGTAAAGGTGGTAGTGGAAAAAAACAAAAGCAGGGTATGAAACAGCTTTCACAGATGCAGGACCAGCTGAATAAAAGTATGCAGAAAGCAAAGGAGCAAATGCAAAAATCGGGAGGTAATCAAGGTACAGTTGGTAAAGGACAAATGAGCCAGGAATTTGGTAAAATGGCACAACAACAGCAAATGATCCGCCAGGCATTGGAAAAAATCAACCGTGAAGAAAATAAAGATGGAACCGGTAAGATGGGTAACTTAAATGAGGCCATTAAAGAAATGAAACAGACGGAGAGCGATCTGGTGAACAAGCGCTTACAACAGGAAACTTTAAACAGGCAGAAAGATTTGTTAACCAAACTGTTAGAAGCAGAAAAAGCAGAACGCGATCAGGAAGAAGATTCAAAACGCGAAAGTAAAGCCGCAAAGGAGTTTCCTCCATCCTATCAAAAAATGGTCGATCAGTTTAAAAAACAGCAACAAAACGGTCATAGCATGTTGCAGAAAATGCCACCTAGTTTAAATTATTATTACAAAAATAAAATTACTGAGTATTTGAAATCGTTGAATATAAGCCAATAAATCCACTCGTCATCTCGACTGAGCGCAGCGAATGGAAAGATCTAATACAGGCAGATTTAGCTTCGCTGAGCACTACGTGGTTCTCGACTTCGTTGCACTTCGCTCGAAATGACGAAATTATATTCTTAAATTTGCAGCCATAAACCAAAAAACAATGCCTGCAATATCATTTTTTACAGAATCAGTTAGCTATAATCTTCCTCAAAAACTAAAGATCAAAAAGTGGATTAAAGCTACAATTGAAAAAGAAGGCTTTAAATTGCAGGAACTAAATTTCATTTTTTGTAGCGATGAATATCTTTTAGGCATCAACCAACAATATTTAAACCATGATACCTATACCGATATTATTACTTTTGATAATTCTGAAGAAGAAAAACAGATTGTAAGCGATATTTTCATCAGCATAGAACGTGTTAAAGAAAATGCTAAAACCTTTAAAACTTCAGAATTTGATGAGGTTTGCAGGATCATGATCCACGGAACCCTACATCTATTAGGATACAAAGACAAAGGAAAAGCCGCCAAAACCCTGATGACTCGAAAAGAAGATGAACATTTAGGATATAGAACTGAATTTGGATTAGTTTAGTCTACCTTTTTCTTTCCCATGATGTCATTCTGAGCGCAGTGAAGAATCTTTAAATGATTATCACAGCAATTTCATTCTCTACCTTCTTATTTGAGTTTGCATCCATTGATAGCAGATTCTTGCATTAAGAATAATAATAGGATCTCCACAATTTGCTAAGTCCAAGTAAATAATACCCTTTTCCTTATTATTTTTCCTGGCGTTCGTCTAACACTTAAGGGCGTTCGTCGACAATTAGTCTGTACTGGTATAATACACCCGAATTCCCTGCAACATTTTCCGTCAACCGCAGTCTATATTCAGAAAACAACAAATACATAATGGTCTGGAATTTATATTCTCGACATTATACAAGATAAAGTTTAGTTTTAGTTAATGATTGAAGCAGCGGTGGAGCGAGTCCAACCGCTGTTTTGTTTTTATCCTTCGACTCCGCTCAGGATGACAAAACCAATAAAAGATTCCGTGCTAATCTGCACATCCCTGGCTATCATCAATCAAGTTTCTGCCATTTTTACCTGATACAGAAGTCCTTTGCAATTTGAATATGCCGTTGCAAGTATTTTATCCTTACCTTTGCACTAATTTTCCTTTATAAATCCGAAATACAAAAAAATTGAGCACACTAATTGCGGCAGAAGGCTTAGGACATGGTTATCATGACGAATGGCTGTTTAAGAATTTAACCTTGGGTATTAACTCTGGTCAGCGCGTTGCGTTGGTTGGTATTAATGGTGCGGGTAAGAGTACACTTTTGAAATTACTGGCAGAAAGGTTCCCTCCGCTTGAAGGTAAAATTGTAAAAAATAAATCTGTTAAAATTGGTTTTTTAGATCAGGAACCCCAGTTTACCGAAGGTTATTCCATCAGTGATCATATTTTTTCTCTGGAGAATAAACAACAACAGTTGATCAAGGAATATGAGGAGTTAATTGAAGATCCCAATCCTGATGAGAAAACCCTTAACCGTTTGTATGAAGAGTTAAGCGAGCATAACGCCTGGGAATATGAGCATGAGATCAAGACCATTTTAAATAGAATGGGCATCACTCATCTTCAGCAGAAAATAGCAACCCTATCCGGCGGACAAAAGAAACGCTTAGCTCTGGCCAAACTTTTGATTGAAGATCCGGAAATTTTAGTACTTGATGAACCTACCAACCATCTGGATATTGATACCATTGAGTGGCTTGAAAAATTATTAACCACCGGACAAAAAACGATTCTGTTGGTTACCCACGACAGGTACTTTTTAGATAACGTATGCAATACGATTGTAGAACTGGACAGAGGTAAAATTTTCAATTATAATGGAAACTACGCTTATTACTTAGAAAAGAAATCGGAAAGGGAAGCCTTAGATGCAACGGTTCAACACAAGAACCAACAGCTATTAAAGAAAGAATTGGAGTGGATGCGACGCATGCCACAAGCTCGTGGAACTAAATCTAACGCCAGAATCAATGCTTTTTATGATTTAGAGGAAAAAACAAAGAAAAAGTCTGACAATCAGAGTATTAGCCTTCAAATGAAGATGTCTCGCCAGGGTGGGAAAATTATTGAAGTAGAACATATTGCAAAAGCATTTGATGGCCGTCCTATCATTAATGATTTTAGTTATACTTTTAAAAAAGGCGACAGAATTGGTTTAGCAGGAAAAAATGGAACTGGAAAATCTACCCTTTTAAATATTATTACCAGTCAACTTAAACCAGATGCCGGAACAGTTGATACCGGTGAAACAACAGTTTTTGGTTATTACAAACAAGGTGGTTTAACTTTCGATCCAAAAGAAAGGGTAATTGACATTGTAAAGTCAGATGCCGAATATATCAAAATGGCTGATGGTTCTGTGATTACTGCTTCTGCCCTATTAACCTTATTTCTCTTTCCGCCAAAGAAACAACATGGCATGGTAGAGAAGTTAAGTGGTGGTGAGAAGAAACGTTTGAACCTAATGAAAGTGTTGATGCAGAATCCAAATTTTTTGATTTTGGATGAGCCTACAAATGATCTTGACATTGATACTTTAAATGTACTCGAAGAATTTTTAGAAAACTTCCCCGGTATTTTAATGTTGGTTTCTCACGACAGGTACCTGCTCGATAAAATGAGCGATCAACTGTTTATCATGGAAGGCGAAGGTGTTGTTAAAATTTACAATGGTAACTATTCAGAATACCGCCTAAGTTTAGAACAGCCAAAAGCGAAAACAGAAACCAAGAAAACCTCAGCCCCTGTTATGGAACAAGTTCCAGTTAAAGCTGCAAAAAAATTAAGTTTCAAAGAGCAGAAAGAATTAGAAGATAGTGAAAGAGGTATGGTAGAAGCAGAAACTAAAATTGCAAATCTTACCAAAGCCCTAAATAATATAGATGCTAGCGACTATGTTAAAATTCAGGAAATTTCAAGTGAGATTGAAAATATACAAATTGAACTGGATGAATACACCATGCGTTGGTTAGAGCTTTCAGAATAATTTAAAACAATTCTATCCTATTTTCCACGTTATGTTTCACGTGGAACATTGAAAAATAATTAGACTTGTCACCCTGGCATAGGAAGATACATTATATTAAATAGTCAACATATACACGTTTATATTGACTATAAAACTAATAAATAAAATTGTTCCACGTGGAACATTAAGAAATATATAATAAAATGTTTTCAAAATACGATTTGATTGTTGTTGGTGCTGGTCATGCAGGCTGCGAAGCTGCCGCTGCCGCTGCCAACTTAGGATCATCTGTTTTACTGATCACAATGAACATGGGCACTATTGCCCAAATGAGTTGTAACCCTGCAATGGGTGGTGTAGCTAAAGGACAAATTGTTCGTGAGGTTGATGCCTTGGGTGGATATTCTGGAATTATATCAGATAAATCTACGATCCAGTTCAGGATGCTAAATAAATCAAAGGGTCCTGCTATGTGGAGTCCCAGGGCTCAGATAGACAGGATGCGCTTTGCTGAAGAATGGAGGTTAGCCCTAGAAAACACCCCAAATGTAGATATTTGGCAAGATAGTGTAGTAGGATTATTGGTTAAAGACAATACGGCGTATGGCGTAAAAACATCTTTAGGTATAAAGATAGAAAGTACAGCTGTGGTATTAACCAACGGAACCTTCCTTAATGGAATTATTCATATTGGAGAAAAGAAATTCGGTGGAGGCAGAACTGCAGAGCGATCTTCTACAGGAATTACGGAGCAATTAGTAGAGCTCGGAATGGAATCAGGCAGAATGAAAACAGGTACTCCCCCACGTGTTGATGGCAGAAGTTTAGATTATTCTAAGATGGAAGAGCAGTGGGGAGATGAAAATAGAAGTAAATTTTCGTTCACAGACACCCTAGTTACCACCGATCAACGCTGTTGCTGGATTACCTACACAAACAGTGAAGTACACGAAACTTTAAAAGAAGGATTCGAAAAATCTCCAATGTTTACAGGTCGTATTAAAGGTTTAGGTCCTAGATATTGTCCATCTATAGAGGATAAAATTAATCGTTTTGCTGAACGCGATCGCCATCAGATTTTTGTCGAACCTGAAGGCTGGAATACTTGCGAAATTTATGTAAATGGTTTTTCTACTTCGCTTCCTGAGGATGTACAATTTAAGGCATTAAGATTAATACCAGGCTTTGAACAGGCAAAAATGTTCAGGCCAGGATATGCCATTGAATACGATTTCTTCCCACCTACCCAATTATCATTAACCCTGGAAACTAAATTGATCAGCAATTTATTTTTGGCAGGACAAATTAACGGAACTACGGGTTACGAAGAAGCAGCTTGTCAGGGTTTCATGGCCGGTATTAATGCCCACCAAAAAATTCACGATAAACATGAATTGATCATGAAAAGATCAGAAAGTTATATAGGTGTTTTAATTGACGATTTGGTTACTAAAGGAACTGAAGAACCTTACCGCATGTTTACTTCAAGAGCTGAACATCGTTTATTATTAAGACAAGATAATGCAGATATTCGCCTATCTCCTATCGGCCACGAACTCGGCTTAATTTCAGATGAGCGTTTAGAAAAAGTAAATCAGAAAATAGCAAATGCTGATTCTTTGGTAAAATTTACCAGGAACCAGGGCATAGAAATGAGTGATGCAAATCCAATGCTTGAGAGTTTAGGATCGAGCACTTTAAATCAAAATGTAAAAATCCATAGTTTGGTAGGAAGACCTCATGTTGGTTTACAGGATCTGATTAAAGTAAGTAAGCCATTGGCAGAGGCTACCAAAAATTTGGATAACGAAACCATAGAACAGGCTGAAATCAAAATTAAATATGAAAGCTATTTTGAGAAAGAAAATGAAATTGTAGCCAAAATGTTAAAAATGGAAGACAAAGAAATCAAACCAGATTTCGACTATAATAAAATTGTTTCCATTTCAAAAGAGGCACGGGAAAAATTATTTAAGATCAAACCACGTACCTTAGGGCAAGCATCAAGGATTTCAGGTGTATCACCTTCAGATATATCAGTTTTAATGGTTTATATTAATAAGTAATTGATTATCAGTATTTTAAATAAATAAAAATAGACTTTAAATAAATCGATACAAAGCAATAAAAAGATTTTTTAATGTTAGAGTTCCAAAAAGTTTAAAAATTCGTCAGAACGTTTAAAATATGCCAAATTTAAAAGATCAGTATTTTAACCTTAAAAATCTCGCGGTTCTGGTAACCGCCCTCCTATTTTTTGGCTGTGCGAGTATCCAGACACCGCAAGGTGGACCAAAAGATACCAAGCCACCAAAAGTTTTAAGCATGACGCCAAAAAATCAAACGAGGAATTTCAATGCTAAAAAAATCATTATTGAGTTTGATGAATATTTTAATATTAAAGATGAGTTTAAAGAGTTTTCAATTTCTCCTGATCAGGAAAAACTTCCCGTTCTAAAGAAGCGTCAAAAAAGATTGGAAATTGCACTTCAGGATTCTTTGGAAAAAAATACAACCTATACTTTAAACTTTGGCAAATCCATAGCTGATGTAAATGAAGGTAATGTAGTTAAAAATTTATCATACGTTTTTTCAACCGGTCCAGACATCGACTCTTTATCTATCAGTGGTAAGGTCATGAATTCACTGAGCGACGAACCAGAAAAAGATGCCACCGTATTTATTCTTCCCTTAGAAAGAGATACCATTTTTGGAAAGAGACGTCCATCTATATACACCACTACTGATAGCGCCGGAACCTACAAATTAAACAACTTACGAAAAGGTACCTATAAAGTTTACGCGATTAAGGAAAGCAGTGGCGGTGGTGATAAAATTTATCAGCAAATTTCAGACGAAGTGGGTTTTATTAAAGAACCTGTGGTGATCGATAAAAATCTGGATAACATTAACCTTCAAATTTTTAAGGAATTAGCCCCGGAATTTCGCGTTTTAGACCGAAAACTGAATAATGATGGAAGTATATCAATTATCTTCAATCAGCAGCTTAAAAGCCCTAAAATTACAGTTATGGATCCACCGGCAGTTGATGTTGGAAAGTACGTACACTTCACCAAGAATAATGATACTGCCAAAATATGGTTGAAAGACCTGAGTTTTGATTCGGTTAAAGTGGCGGTTCAGGATCAGGGTAAAGTACTGCAGACTTTAAATTTTACTCGTGGTAAAAAAGATACCTATACCCGTGATGTGACCATAGCAGATAACCTGTCTGGAGGTAAGTTAAATCCGTTTCAGCAATTAACCCTGACTTTCCCATTTCCAATGACAAGTGCTGATCCATCAAAGATCACCCTATTGGAGGATTCTGTAAAACGGACCAATTTCGAATTGGTAAAAGACAGTGTAGATCAACAAAAATACTACCTCAAATACCCATGGAAGAATAAAAGAACTTACGACCTAAAATTAGGCGCAGGTGCATTTACAGCTATATTTAATGCAAAAAATAAAGATGTATCTAAGAAATTTACGCTGGAGAGTTCTGATGCCTACACTACTCTGGCTTTAAATGTAACCGTACCAGATACTGCAAAAAATTACATTGTACAATTTCTTAACGAGAAAAAAGACGTTATTAAATCGTACCCAGTAAGCAAAAATTCAAAGATTTTATTTTCAAAATATCCAGCCGGAAAATATATGCTCAGGGTAGTATATGACGATAATAAAAACGGAATATGGGATACAGGAAGTGTTAAAGGCGGTTACCAACCCGAAAAAGTTTGGTACTTAAAAGCTTTAATGGATTTAAAACCCAACTGGGAACGGGAAGATCCATTGGTCATACCACCTCCAACTCCTTAGAAAAACCCGTCATCTCGACTGGAACGGAGAGATCTATCTCGATACAGATTTCTCCATTCCGTTTCACATCAGTCGAAATGACGACCTAAGTGGTGAACCAACCCGAATACATAATATAATTATCAGGCAACTTATTTAATAAAGCCCTTTGCTCTTCAGTAATGGGCTTTATTTTTTTTGCAGGTGTACCGGCATATAAATAACCTGTTTCGCAGATCGTATTCTCCAACACAACTGAACCAGCTGCAATAATGCAATACTCTTCTATAATGGCATGATCCATTACTATAGCGCCCATACCGATTAAAACATTATCCTGTACAGTACAACCATGTACAATGGCATTATGTCCTACAGACACCCGGTTACCGATGTGTGTTGATGCTTTTAAATAGGTAGCGTGGATTACCGCACCATCCTGGATGTTTGATTCATTTCCTATCGTAATGGCATTTACATCGCCTCTAATCACAGCATTAAACCATACTGAACATTTATCACCAATCACTACATCACCAACAATGGTGGCGTTTTCGGCAATGAAATTATCTTTTCCTATTTCTGGATATTTATTTTTTACGGGTAGTATTAGAGGCATAATATTATTTCACGTCACCCTGAATTTATTTCAGGGTCTTTAAAGTATTATTTATATAGCACGTTAGATGCTGAACTAAATTCAGCATGACGATATTTTACTAAAAAACAGTATCTACCAGTTCTTTAGCATGTTCAGGATAATCGGTAGTATAGTGTAATCCCCTACTCTCCTTTCTTTGCATCGCAGATTTAATCACCAGGTAAGCCGTTTGAATGACATTTCTTAGTTCGCAAAGTTTAACCGAAACTTTATTCTTTTTATAAAATTCTTCTGTTTCCTGGTAAATTAAAAATAAACGACGATGTGCCCTTTCTAAACGGAAATCTGAACGTACTATACCTACATAATCGCCCATAACTTTTTGCAGCTCTCTCAGGTTATGTGTTACTAATACATCTTCATTGCTTTGGGTAACACCTTTAGAGTCCCATTCTGGAATATCATCGGGAATCACATTATTTTTAAAGTTTTCAATTGCATCCTGATAAATGCGATGTGCAAAAACCGTAGCTTCAAGTAAGGAATTGGAAGCCAAACGGTTAGCACCATGCAAGCCGGTTGAAGAACATTCTCCACAGGCATATAGATTTTTGATTGAAGAACGACCATATTCATCAACCAGGATACCACCACACATATAATGTGATGCTGGCGTAACCGGTATATAATCTTTCGTCATATCAATCCCTATGGATAAACACTTTGCATATATATTAGGAAAATGCTTTAATATATCTGATTTACTACGCATGGTAATGTCCAGATACACAAAGTCATCCCCTGATTTTTTCATTTCATTATCTACTGCACGAGCTACAATATCACGTGGTGCCAACGATTTACGCTCATCATACTCCTGCATAAATTCTTCACCATTCTTACGCCTTAAAACTCCACCAAAACCCCTCACAGCTTCAGAAATTAAAAACGATGGATACTCTCCGGGATGATATAAAGCCGTTGGATGGAACTGTATAAACTCCATATTCCTTACTTTTCCTTTAGCACGGTAAACCATCGCCATACCATCACCTGTTGCAATAACCGGATTTGTTGTGGCCGAGTACACGTGACCGGCACCACCTGAAGCCATCACAGTCACATTTGCCACAATCTTTTCCACATCGTTAAGCTCTGTGTTAAAGGCATATACCCCATAACAGTTAATATCTTCGGTACGTTTATCCACAAATTCACCCAGGTGATGCTGGGTAATTAACTCCAGCGCAAAGTAATGTGTTAATATCTCTATGTTGTTATTCTCATGAATTTCATTTAGCAATACCCTTTCAATCTCATATCCGGTGATATCTTTATAGTGCAAAACGCGGTGTTCGGAGTGTCCCCCTTCCTTTGCTAAATCATAGAAACCGGAGTTGTCTTTATCGAAATTTATACCATAGTCAATGATCTCCTGGATGCGCTGAGGTCCCTCTTTTACAACGATTTCCACAATTTTTTCGTCGCATAATCCATCTCCCGCAATTAATGTATCTTCGATATGTTTTTCAAAAGAATCACCTTTATCCACCACAACTGCAACGCCACCCTGAGCGTATTTTGTATTCGATTCGTCTTCGTTCGACTTTGTCACAATTAAAACCTTACCAAACTTTGCAGCTTTAAGTGCAAAACTCAAACCCGCTATACCTGAACCGATTACCAGAAAATCTACTTTCCTCATTAATAAAAACATTTACTTTATCCACGATGTTAACAACTAGTTGATAAATGTTAACTCTGTGTCTAAATTATCCTAACAAATAAATTTGAATGTTTAAAGCTACTCTAAAAACACAATTTGCCACAATCTTTTGCGCAATTTTTAAGCAGCTTTGTACAAGTAATTAACTTTTTACCCACTTATAAACAATTAACATTCCAGTATTGATAAAAATTGAACTGATTTTCGATAACCCTGAAAATCAAACCTATTATATTATAAAAATGTAATCTAAATGTTAGTAAACGATTAACAACTTATATAAAAGAAAGAATTTTATCAACTTGCCAACATTATTAACACACTAATAAACAAACAAGATTTATTTATTTAAAATAACTTATTAATTATTGAGACGTGGAAAGCTTTATCTTTGACCAACGTCAAAATTCAAAAAAGGAAAATTTTAAAATGAACATAGATGTCTTAGAAGAAATCAACAAAAAAGGTTTCGCAGAAGAAGAAATTGATCCTACGCTCGATCTTTTCGCAGAGATTGAGAAATTAAAAAAGGAAAAGAATGCCATTATCCTTGCACATTATTACCAAGAACCTGACATACAGGATATTGCAGATTATATTGGAGATAGTTTAGGCTTATCACAGGAAGCTGCAAAAACAGATGCTGATGTAATCGTATTTGCCGGCGTACATTTTATGGCTGAAACGGCAAAGATTTTATCGCCCAATAAAACCGTTTTATTGCCTGATGTAAAAGCAGGATGTTCATTAGCAGATAGTTGTCCGCCGCATTTATTTAGAAAGTTTAAGGAAAAATATCCGGATCACCTGGTAATCACCTACGTAAACTGCACGGCTGAATTAAAAGCTTTAAGTGATATTGTTTGTACAAGTACCAATGCGGTGCAGATTGTAGAGAGTTTACCAAAAGATCAAAAAATAATTTTTGGTCCGGATCGTAACTTAGGTGCTTACGTGGCGAAAAAAACAGGTAGGGATTTGGTGTTATGGAATGGTGCATGCATGGTACACGAAATTTTTTCTCAGGAGAAAATTACAAAACTGAAGGAACGCCACCCTAATGCCAAATTTATTGCACACCCGGAATGTGAAGAAGTGGTTTTAAAAATGGCTGATTACATTGGCTCTACCACCGGTTTGCTAAAGTACACCATCACTAACCCGGCTACAGAATTTATTGTGGCTACCGAAAGTGGAATTATCCACCAGATGGAAAAGGCAAATCCGACAAAAACGTTTATTCCGGCACCGCCAAATAACAGCTGTGCCTGTAACGATTGTCCGTATATGAAAAGAAATACTTTAGAAAAACTATATTTATGTATTAAAAATGGTCTGCCTGAAGTAACTGTTCCTGAGCATATTATTGAACAGGCGCGTAAACCGATCCAAAGGATGTTGGATATTTCGGCTGAATTGGGCTTGTAAGCCTGACTTCCGAAGTTTTGCAGCAGCCCGCAGTCCGGCAAAACTTCGGAAGTCTAATTTTACATTTATGGAAAAAAACAACATCCTTAAAAATTATTCAGGCTTATTATGGCTTTTGGCAGGTATTACTGTTGGAAGCATAGTGGGTTTAATTTTTGAAAAAAGTGTTGAAAGTATTAAACCCCTGGGTGATATATTTTTGAACTTGTTGTTTACCGCGGTTATTCCATTAGTATTTTTTGCAGTTTCATCAGCCATTGCAAATATAGACCGGACTAAAAAACTGGGGAGATTATTAACGGTAATGGTTTTGGTTTTCCTTGCAACGGTATTGATTTCTGCAATTTTAACATTGGCAGCTACTTGGATTTTTCCGATCCATCAGCAATTGGGAAATGCAACAATACCGACAGAACCTGAAAAAATTCAATCATTTGGCGAACAGATGACGCAACTTTTAACGGTTGGTGAGTTTTTTGAAATTGGAAGTAGGAAAAATATGCTTGCGCTGATTATTTTTTCAGTTTTGGTGGGATTTTCTACTTTATATGCGGAAAAAGAAGGTGAAGGCTTTAAAAAATTCCTTGTTTCTGGTAATGAAGTGATGAAAAAACTTATCATTTTGATCATGAAACTTGGTCCGATAGGTTTAGGTGCTTACTTTGCCTATCAGGTTGGTGTTTTTGGTCCACAGCTTTTCGGTACTTATGCAAAAGCTTTAGGTTTGTATTATGGTATTGGGGCATTTTATTTTATCGTTTTTTTCACTTTATACGCTTTCGTTGCAGGTGGATTTAAAGCCATAAAAGTGTTTTGGAAAAATAATATAGTACCATCTTTAACCTCTATCGGAACCTGTAGCAGCATTGCTACTATTCCGGCAAATTTAGAGGGGACTACAAAAATGGGGGTTCCAGCTTACATCACCAATGTGACGATTCCCTTGGGATCAACTTTGCATAAGGATGGGTCGAGCATTAGTTCCATTATAAAAATTGCCGTTGTTTTTGCCATTTTTGGTAAAGATTTGGTACATGTGGATACCATTATTTTAGCCTTGGGTATTACGGTTTTGGTGAGTATAGTAGAAGGTGGAATACCGAATGGAGGATATATTGGGGAGTTATTAATGATTTCGGCTTATCAATTGCCACCAGAAGCTTTGCCACCTGCCATGATTATCGGAACGTTGGTTGATCCCATGGCAACTTTGTTAAATGCCACCGGTGATAATGTTGCGGCCATGTTGATTGCCAGATTTACTGAAGGTAAAAACTGGATGGAAAGTAAGTATTTGTCATCATGACGTAGGAAGGATCTGTAAGCTATGAAACACCAGCTAGCGCAGCTAAAGATTCTTCGCTATGCTCAGAATGACAATTGATTTTAAAAAATAAAAATATGAGGCTTCGCCTCTAACTATTGTATATGTTTGAAAATAAAGAGCGTACAGATATTAATGAATTAGGCGAATTTGGGTTAATTAAACACCTGACTACTAATTTTAAAATTAAAAACGATTATTCGGTAAAAGGTGTGGGCGATGATGCAGCCGTTTTGGATGCAAAAGGAAAACAGACTTTGATTTCGACCGACTTATTATTGGAAGGAATCCACTTCGATTTGGCTTATGTGCCTTTAATGCATCTGGGTTATAAAGCGGTTCAAGTGAACCTGAGTGATATTTATGCCATGAACGGAAAAGCAAGTCAGATTACGGTTTCGCTGGGTTTATCAAGTAAATTTCCGCTTGAAGCTGTAGAAGAAATTTATAAGGGCATTGAGCTGGCCTGCAATAAATATAACATTGATTTAATCGGTGGCGATACTTCCTCAAGTAAACAAGGCTTAGTGATCAGTATTACCAGTATTGGTTATGCTGATGCTGATAAAGTGGTCTACAGAAATGGTGCTCAGGAACATGATTTATTGTGTGTTTCTGGTGATTTGGGTGGTGCTTATCTAGGGCTGCAAATTCTGGAAAGAGAGAAATTAATCTATCTGGAAAATCCACAGATCCAACCAGATTTAGAAGGTAAAGATTATATCATCGAAAGACAATTGAAACCTGAAGCCAGGATGGATATTGTTGCACTTCTAGATGAAATGAATATAAAACCAACTTCTATGATCGATGTTTCAGATGGTTTAGCTTCCGAAATTTTGCACCTGGCAGAACAATCTGATAAAGGGATCACGATTTATGAAGAGAAAATTCCTTTAGATCCAATGACTTATGAAACTGCCCGCGAATTAGGTCTAGATCCTACGGTTTGTGCTTTAAGTGGTGGCGAAGATTATGAATTGTTGTTTACCATTAGTCAGGAAGATTATAAAAAGCTGAAACATGATGTAGATATCACTGTAATTGGTCACGTTACCGATAAAAATTCGGGTTGCAAAATGGTTTCTAAATCAGAAAAAGTACACGAGCTGAAAGCCCAGGGCTGGAATGCTTTTAAGAAATAAAAATAGGTCGTCATTTCGACTGGAGTGCAACGAAGTCGAGAAATCTGTCTAGATAGATCTCTCCATTCCACTGCGTTCCAGTCGAAATGACGATTTTACTTTGTAGCTGATATTGCTAAGAAAATATAAAACGTTCTCAGCGATATCGACTTTTTTGTTTTAAAGCCATATATATTGTTTCTAGGCAAAATAAAACCTATTCTATTCACTGAAAAAAAATAATGAAAAAATCGCCCTAAGGCTTTCAGAAAAAATAGCTAACTTTGCAAGTTTTGACTTTTATTTTTTTAACTATAAATTTCCTAAAAATCTGGAGTTCCGTTTTGTAACTATCAAAGCTATAAATCATGCGTTTCATTTAAATCTAAGTACTTCGTATCAATCTGTTTAGTAGCCTTTGCACCGAGTTTTTTAATCTTTTCTGAAGTATTGGTCAAGTTTCCGGCACCTACCGATAATTTATTAATGGCTTTATCGTAAGCATCTTGTCCGTTTTTAATGTATTTACCGATATTTTCCATATCGGCAACAAATCCCACAAATTTATCGTACATGCTGCCGCTTAAACGGGCAATTTCCATTACGTTGCGGTTTTGACGTTCCTGTTTCCACATACTGGCAATGGTGCGTAAAGTAGCCAGCAAAGTTGATGGACTTACAATAACCACCCTCCTGTCCCAGGCAAAATTGAAGAGTTCTGCATCTTTTTGTACTGCAATGCTAAAAGAAGATTCAATGGGAATAAATAATAAAACAAAATCAGGAGAATTGATTTTATATAAATCCTGATAGTTTTTTGATGATAGTTCCTGAATGTGATTCTTAATGGAGGTCAGGTGCTGTTTTATATAGCCTTCACGCTCTTCGTCTGTATCTGCTGATACAGATCGTTCATAAGCGACCAAACTTACCTTAGCATCAACAACAAGGTGTTTATCATCCGGGAGGTCGATCACCACATCGGGCTGGTATCGGCTACCTTCTGCTGAAGTATGTGAGGCTTGAATGCGGTATTCCTGATCCCTAACTAAACCAGAGCGCTCCAGTACCTTTTCCAGAATGATCTCTCCCCAGTTTCCTTGCTTTTTACTGTCGCCTTTTAAGGCTTTGGTTAAATTATTGGCATCTTCCTGGATGAGTTTGCTTTGAATCTGAAGTTCTGAAATTACACCTTTCAATATATTTCTTTCGTCCGATTCGGCTTTGTAAACCTTTTCTACCTTATCTTCAAAAGCTTTGATATTTTCTTTCAGAGGATTGAGGATGATATCCAGGTTGGTACGGTTTTGCTCAATAAATTTGGTGGATTTTTCTTCCAGGATTTTATTAGCAATCAATTCGAAATCTTTATTCAGCTTTTGTTGCGACTGCTCATAACTTAATTTTTGTTCGGCCAATTTTTCTTTTTCAGCCAGGTAGAATGATCTTGTGCTTTCGAGCTCACGGTTGGCATCTGCCAGGCGGTCGCGTTCGGCCTGTAGTTCATCAATCAAACGTTGCTGCTCCTGTTTAAGAAGTACTGTAATATGTTCTTTTTCTACCGATAAGTTAGAAACACGTTCATCGGCTTTTGCTAAACTGATTTTTAAAGTTTCATTTTCGCCTTTCATCCGCTCAAAATCTTCTACTGATACAATAGATAACGCAGCTTGAGGTTTCTTTAACAATAAAATGACCAGAACAATTAAAATAACAATTAGTAAAGCGATGCCGATAGTCTCCATAATGATAAAAATTTTAGTAAAAGTGGAGATTTAAAATAGATATACCAAAAAAAATTAGTCATCTTGAACAAGATAAAACCGTAAAATTTTTCTATAATTGGACATTAGTATTTTATAAATGAACGCATTAACAGTCCTTATTTCCTGCCCCGATCAGGTGGGTTTGGTAACCAATATTACCCGTGTGCTGGCTGCACATCAACTCAATATTATTGCTATGCGTGAGTTCGTTGATGAAGCCAATAAAGCATTTTTTACAAGAATTGCCTGTACGGGAAATTTAGAAGATGTGGAAAAATTAAAGGAAAAACTTTTAGAAAATCTTCCAAATGCCGCTGAGGTAAATTTAATTGCAGAACAGGAGAAGCAAATTGCTGTTTTAGTAACTAAAGAGTATCACTGTTTGGCGGAAATACTGATCAAAAACCAATTTAAAACTTTAGGTGCCAAT
The DNA here is from genome assembly GCF_005938645.2 of Pedobacter sp. KBS0701. Taxonomy (NCBI): domain Bacteria; kingdom Pseudomonadati; phylum Bacteroidota; class Sphingobacteriia; order Sphingobacteriales; family Sphingobacteriaceae; genus Pedobacter; species Pedobacter sp. KBS0701. Next base: position 5,415,597 of record NZ_CP042171.1, on the reverse strand, counting down.
GTTCAATGTGTCATTGGTAATTATGAGAGTTTAAGGGATTTTACTGAAAAACTGGGCATCCCTTATTTTTACGTAGATCATAGCAATAAAGATAAAAGTGTATTTGAGGCTGAAATAAAAGAAATTATCAATCAGTTTGAGGTAGATTACCTGGTATTGGCCAAGTTTATGCGGATTCTTTCAGCTGATTTTGTAAAAGATTATGCTGGTAAAATCATCAATATTCATCATTCCTTTTTACCAGCTTTTATTGGTGCCAATCCCTATCGCCAAGCTTTTGAACGTGGGGTAAAAATTATTGGAGCTACTGCACATTTTGTTACCGATAACCTGGATGAAGGTCCGATTATTACCCAGCACACCAATCACGTTGATCATAATTTTGGCGTTAAAGAAATGGTAAGGGCCGGTAAAGAAATTGAGAAAAAAGTATTATTGGAGGCTTTGGAACTCATTTTTGAAGATCGGGTTTTTGTGAGTGGGAATAAAACGGTGGTGTTTAAGTAAGTGATATGCGTTTAGGGTTTGGCGGATTGCGAAGACTTTTTTTAAGTCTGGCCGTCATTTCGAGCGGAGTGCAACGCAGTCGAGAAATCTATTGAGGCGGATCTCTCCATTCCACTGCATTCCAGTCGAGATGACGATACTTTTTAAAAGGATCTTTAACAAAAAACCGAACTCAGTGTATCTGTGGTAAAAAACAACTATAATTTATTCAATAATAAATTTGCTACATCTTCTCCCGTTTGCGAGCCAATAGCAACACCCATGCCGTTACACCTGGTGGCGCAAAATACATTTGGGAGGATTTCTGCTATAAAAGGTTCCGGTACTTTACCAAAGGCCATAATGCCGCTCCAACGGTAATCTATTTCGAAAGTGGTTTTCGGTAAGATTACGGTTTTTAATAATTTTTCCAAGGCCAGCTGTATGGGTTCGGTTTGTCCAAGTGCAGTAGTTTCTTCTGCTTTAAAATCAATGTTGCGGCCGCCACCCAGTAAAATCCGCCCGTTTATATTTCTGAAATAATAATAACCTTTATCGTAATGAAAGGTGCCTGCCACTTTTAAATCTTTAATGGGTCTGGTAATTAAAACCTGACCACGGCCCGGGTTAATATCAATATCAGGATAAAGATCTTTGATAAAGGCATTGGTTGTAACAATCAATCGTTTACAGAAAAAGTTTTCGTTTTTGGTGATTAAACGGTAACGTTTTGATTCTTCTTCAATCCGATCTACCGTGCAATTGTTAAAAATACCAATGCCGAGCCGCTGTGCATATTGGATTAAAGCAAGCATCATTTTACCGCTATCAATCTGTGCTTCATAGCGGTTTTCGATTAAAGTACTTACACCCTCGAAACCAAAGGAACTGATCTTTTTATTGCTTAAAGCAAAAGCGTTCGATCCAACAACATCGTTAACAAGAAGGTTAAAATGTTCAATTTTGGATACACCTATTTCAGCCAAAAAATTATCTTCATTTTTAAATAATTCATATCCGCCTAAACATTGGTAATCTATGGCATTATCGCTCAGTAAATTGCGAAGTTTGAGCAGGCCTTTCCAACGTTTTTCGATGAGTGCTGAAAGCCGATCAATACCGATCATTTCTTCTTGTTCAATCAGTTCAGAAATGCTCCCAAAACAGGCAAAACCTGCATTTTTTGTACTTGCACCTGTAGGTAAAAATCCTCTTTCGAGGATGGCTATTTTTAATGAAGGAGCAGTTTTTTTGAGGTGGATGGCTGAGTTTAATCCAACGATGCCACTACCAATAACAATGGCATCATAATTACAAAAAAATGATTCTTTTTCCCAGTATGAAAGCTCGGTTGGCATAGCATAAATGTACTGT